>JALNZU010000043.1 GCA_023229245.1 Bacteroidales bacterium
TTAGACAGACAGAACAAAAGTCTGTATAAAAACTTTTTATCCAACAAAAGGATAAAAATAAATAGCATTAAAAATGTCCACTTAAACACATCGTTTAAAAAAAAGCATCAAAAATGTCCATTACTCCAAGATTTTTCTCTAAATAAATAGACGAAATACCTTCGATAAGAATAAAAACGTATATTTGCATGCAAAAAGTATATGATTTCAAATCTTCTAAAACAGGAAAAATGACTGTAAAAGAAAAAATCGTCTGGTTGACGGATATTGTAAAGCAGTTTCCGGTAGGAAATGGTTTCTTCACAGCCCTCAATATGATAAATCTGACCATCGAACAAGGCGAGTTTATGGGATTGGTAGGCCCCAGCGGCTCGGGAAAAACCACGCTGCTGAATATCATTGGTTCATTGGATACACCAACTAAGGGAGAAGCAATGGTTATGGGGCATTCCGTTTCTGCGCTCACAGCAAAAGAATCGGCCGCGCTGCGCAACAGAAATATTGGATTTATTTTTCAGAGCTACAATTTATTGCCGGTTCACACTGTGTATGAAAATGTTGAATTCCCGCTACTCCTTCAAAAAAGATCTGCCGGTGAAAGGAAAAGGGCAGTTATGGATGCTCTTGAATGGGTAGGACTGACAGATAAAGCAAAGTCGCGTCCGGCTCAGCTGTCGGGAGGTGAAAGTCAGCGGGTAGCCATTGCCCGCGCAATGGTCAAACGCCCTGAAATCGTTTTGGCCGATGAACCTTCTGCAAACCTGGATGCAAACAACTCTCATACTATCCTCAAAACAATGCGTCAGTTGAATGAAGAACTGAAAACTACTTTCATTTTTGCCACACACGACGAAAAAGTGATGCAATACCTGAAACGGATCATCACTTTGGATGACGGGAGTATAAGTAATGACGAGATAATTTGAACTTTTCAATTCTTGAATTATGTTATTATTTAAAACGGCAATTAAAAATATATTTGGTGCGGGCAGACGTACATGGCTGAATGTGGCTGTACTTTCCTTCACTTTTGTACTTATGACAGCTTTTAACGGATTGATAGACGGATGGATCAATGATGCGTTGACAGGCAGTCGTACATGGGAAACAGGTGCCGGCCAGTTTTGGCACCCGACCTACGACCGTTATGATATGTTTACTTTACCCGATGCTCACGGAAAGATACCGGAAGATTTTGCGCCTTATCTTGCTGACAAATCCGTTACTCCCGTTCTTGTTATACAGGCGGCAGTTTACGAATCGGGTAATATGCAAAATATTCTGCTCAAAGGAATAGAACATACACAGCAGATTTTAAGTATTCCTTCCAATCATCTTCTTCCTGAAGATGATCTTATTCCGGCTGTTATAGGTGAAAGAATGGCAAACACGCTGCATGCAAGTCAGGGCGACCATCTCCTTATCCGTTGGAGGGATAAAAACGGTGCTTTTGACGTGCGGGAGATAACGATTGCCTCTATATTCAGTTCAAGTATTGCCACGGTGGATGAAGGTCAGATATGGCTGCCGCTTACTAAGCTTCAGGAGATGGCCGGGATGCAAAATGAAGCTACTTATCTGGTGAAATCAGAAAAATGTACTATTGCTGAAGATATAAAAGGATGGTCATACAAAGACAACGATTTTCTGCTACAAGATCTTTACACCCTGATGCAAAGCGGTCGAGTGGAGTCCTTTATAATATTTGCCATTTTACTCACACTTGCACTATTAGCAGTTTTTGATACACAAATGCTTTCTGTTTTCAGACGGCAAAAAGAAATAGGAACCTATGTCTCACTTGGAATGACTCCGCAGCAGGTAACACGGATGTTTACCTTAGAAGGTACCTCATACAGCTTGCTCGGGATTGTAGCAGGTGCCATTTGGGGTTTTCCATTTTTGTACTGGTTCAGAAAAACCGGAATAATTTTACCCGAAAGTTATACCGAAATCGGCCTGGGAGTGCATGAAACTATGCTGCCGATATATAATCCCGGTACAATAATGACAAGTATTGTAATTATTCTGCTGCTTTCAGTATTAATAAGCTGGATTCCTTCGCGAAAAATATCTAAAAGCAATATGGTAGAAGCATTAAAAGGAAAAATCACTTGATTTTGAAAATTCTAAAACAATAAAATTATGTTTTCATTTTTGTGGAAAGGAATCATCAGAGACAAAAGCCGGAGCCTGTTACCAGTAATTGTTGTGGCTATCGGTGTCTTCTCGGTAATATTTGCCTACGGACTGATAAACGGGATGATGTCGAATATGATTCAGACAACAGCAAATTATCAAACCGGGCATCTGAAAGTGATGACGCGGGCTTACAACGAAAACCGGGGACAAAAACCAAATGATCTGGCTCTGCTTGGTACGGACACCCTGATATTACAGTTAAAAGCCGATTTCCCTGATGTAGAATGGACACCAAGGATTTCTTTCGGAGGTCTTTTGGATATCCCAGATGATGATGGAGACACCAAAGCCCAGGGACCTGCGGTGGGAACCGCTTATGATTTTTTATCGGGCAACAATAAAGAAGCAGAGCGCATCGGGCTTGAAAAGGCAATAGTTACAGGTGGAATGATTCAACATCCGGGAGAGATTATCATCAGTGATGATTTTGCACGGACTCATAATGTATCCCCCGGTGATGAGGTTACTTTTTTCGGTTCCACTATGTACGGAGCTATGACTTTTTCAAATTACAGAGTAGCTGGTGTCGTTCGTTTTGGAGTGTCAATGCTTGACAGAGGAGCCGTGATTTTAGATATTGAAGATGCACGCTTATTGCTTGATATGGAAAATGCTGCCGGCGAAATTTTCGGATATCTTCCGGAAAATCATTACGACACAAAAGAGGCAGAAAAAATAAAAACTGAATTTAATTCACTATATGTAAATAATACGGATGATTTTGCACCCTTGATGCTCCGGCTGGAAGAACAGGATCTTATGTTTCAGACCATCGCTCTAATGGATAAAATAATGATAATTATGGGTATAATTTTAATAATTGCACTTTCTGTCGTACTCTGGAACACAGGTGTCCTTGGAGGTATTAGACGGTATAATGAGTTTGGTGTAAGGCTTGCCATGGGAGAAGAGAAAAAACATATTTATCGCACCTTATTGGGTGAGTCGTTGCTGATTGGGTTTATCGGCTCGGTGTTAGGAACCATAACAGGAGTGGCACTTACACTTTATCTCCAAAAATACGGCCTCGATTACAGCGGTATAATGGATGATGTAAATATGATGATTGATCCGGTCATTCGCTCCAAAATGACACCCTCAGTCTTCTATATTGGGTTTATACCCGGAATGATTTCAATGTTAATTGGTTCGGCATTAGCCGGTATTGCGGTGTATAAGCGTAATACAGCTATGCTGTTTAAAGAATTGGATTGAATTAAGGATTTTTAAAAAGAAATGCATGTAGTTATGAAAAAGATTATAGGCCTTTTATGTTTGACATTTTTTGCAGCTTCTACGTTTGCTCAGGATGCAGAAGAAATAATCATGAGAGTTGATAATAACCTTTCTGCAAAAAGCAGAATTGTGGAATCGGAGATGACGGTACACGGACGGCGCAGTAGTCGCACTATATCCTCCAAGAGCTATACTGTTGGGAATGAAAAATCATTTACTGAATATCTTTCTCCGGCACGCGAAAAGGGGACAAAAATGCTAAAATTAGATAAAGAAATGTGGCTTTATTCGCCTTCAACGGATCGCACCATTATGATTTCGGGGCATATGCTGCGGCAATCGGTGATGGGATCAGACCTTTCTTATGAAGATATGATGGAAGACCGGAAACTCACCGATATCTATTCTGCTTCTTTGATTGGAGAAGAAACTATAGAAGGGCGCGTATGTTATGTAGTGCAACTGACAGCAAAAGTAAATGATGTGGCATATGAAACTCAAAAAATATGGGTAGATACCGGGCGGTTTATTCCGTTGAAACAGGAACTTTATGCGAAAAGCGGACAACTCCTAAAACGAGTCGTCCTGAGCGACGTAAAGCAGGTCAGCAGCCGGTGGTATCCCATGAAAATGATATACAAAGACGTGCTAAAAGATGGTAAGGGAACGGAATGGCTCATCACACATATTGAGTTTGACAAACCAATCCAGGATCATATTTTCTCAAAGGCAAGTTTGAAACAATGAAAAAATGATATTAAAAGCATGACAAAAAAGCAAAGAGATATATTTGAAGCAGCAAAAAAGCTTTTTTACAAATTTGGGGTAAAGAAGGTTACGGTGGAAGAGATCTGCGAAGAAGCCAATGCCAGTAAAATGACTTTTTATAAATATTTCACGAATAAAATGGAACTGGCAAAAGCAGTTATTGATGACTTTTACGAGAGCGGAATAGAAAAACATGAAGCGATGATGCAGTCTGATATTCCGGTGGAAGAAAAGTTCAGAAAAACATTTGAATTAAAGATTGAAAATGCACTGACTGTAGAGATGGATTTTGTATCAACCTTATTTATTCAGGCCGATGATGAACTTTTAAAACATTTAGAACAATGGACACAGAAAAGAATGGAAATTACGAAAGACTGGTTTGAACAGATGCAGCAAAACGGATTAGTGATGAAAGAGCTTAATTTTCCAATTTTCATGGTATACACGGAATCATTGCAAAATTTTGTGATGAATGAAGAGACTATGAGTTTTTTTGGTACTACGGAAAAATTAGTTAGAGCTGTCTCAAGAATCTTTCTATACGGGATTGCAGAGAATAAAAAATAATAAAGTATTCATAATTCCAAATGAAGCTCATAAAATAATATGTATTCACACAGAATTAATCTAGTTCTTATTCTGATTTTCATTACTTTTTCGCTTTTTGGTCAGGAGTATGGTTTGCACAGTGATACACTTCATCTATCTGAAACGGAAAACAAAAAAGAACCGCTACAATTTCGATATAGCGGTCAGCTGTCCGGCTGGGTACAGTTTACCCCTGATATTTCTACAAAAGGATGGGTGGGAGGACGCTATATTCCGCAGGGAAATTTTGAAATTCCACTGAAAAGAAAGAAGTTAATTGATATGGAAGCATCTGCCAACATCTTTGCTGATGGTGGAATCCAATCTTTCGATAACATTTCTTTAGACGGGAAAATAAAACCTTACCGGTTATGGAGTCGTTTTTCTTCTGCACAAACGGAAATACGACTTGGTCTTCAAAAAATCAATTTCGGCTCGGCGCAGATGTTTCGACCTTTGATGTGGTTCGACAGCATGGATCCGCGTGATCCGCTTCAACTTACGGACGGTGTCTGGGGCGGACTGTTCAGGTATTACACACAAAAAAATTATACTTTCTGGCTTTGGACACTATACGGCAACGATAAACGTAAAGGATGGGAAATGCTACCTTCATCGAACTCCTTTCCTGAGCTTGGCGGCAGAGCACAAATACCAATTCCAAAAGGCGAAGCTGCTGTTACATATCATTTTCGAAAAGCTGAGTCGCATATGTCAGGATTAAACACGATATCTGAAAACCGGTTTGGTTTTGATGTACGCTTGGATGTCATAGTGGGGCTATGGGTAGAAAGTTCATGGACACAGCTGAATCAAAATATTGGTGACCTGACCAATCAGCAAATGGTGACTCTCGGTACAGATTACACCTTTGCCATCGGAAACGGATTGAATACCACCTTTGAACAGTTTTTTTATTCATATAGTGACAAGGGATTTAATGCAGATAATAGCATCAGCTTTTCCGGTCTCAGTCTTTCTTATCCGTTTGCAATCTCAGATAATTTCAGTGCGATGATATATTACGACTGGAAAAACAAAAGCTTTTACAATTTCCTGTACTGGCAACGACAACTGAACCATATAACTTTTTATTTGATTGGATATTGGAACCCCCGGCAATATTCCATCCCCTCACAATTGGGCTCATCCAACCGGTTTGAAGGAAAAGGACTGCAAATAATGTTGGTATGGTATCATTAACGCAAATGGTACGAGCTTAAGTAAATACGTATAAAAATTTAAAAATGTTTATTAACCTATAATAATCTTGTTTGGCAATACATACTATCATATAATAGCCTCAACTATTTCATCTAAGCTAAATCCGGCAAAGTAATCGTTGTAATTTATTTTTGAGAGTGTATCGCGAATATCTTCCGGAGAATATTTTACTCCTATCAGTTTTTCTTCAATTTCTGACAGATTGCTATTGTTTCCAAAGAAAGTACCATAAAACCGGATTTGCCTGATAACTGAATTTTTGATGTCTGCCAATACTTGAATTTTTCCGGCTTTGAAGCGTGAGTTACGTTCCAGACCAAATTTTGGTGAATATCCATAATTCCAATCCCAGGTACCAAACTTATTGGCACGAAGTGCTTCAATCTCTTCTAATTCCTTGTTGCTGAATTTGTATTCAACCATTTCAGGAAATTTAGTTTTCATATGTGCCAGCAGCTTATCGGAAAACTCATCAATAGTAATTTTTTCGGGCAGGTTGGGTAAAATATTGTCCACCACACTGCGAACAGATTTCACACTACTGCTTTGCACAATATCTTTTGGTGGTTCCAATGCGTTGGAAAGTATAGTCAAGTCGGTATCAAACAAAAGGCATCCGTGATGCATGATCCTGCCTTTGATATATGCCTGTGCGTTACCGCTGATTTTTTTGCCATCTATCACCAAATCATTACGCCCGGTAAACTCAGCTTTTACACCAAGATCTGCTAATGTATCAATAACAGGTTGTGAAAATGTTTCAAAATCAAACTCATCACCCTTTTCTTCATTGGAAATGATGGTATAATTGAGATTATTATGATCATGATAAACGGCTCCTCCTCCCGATATTCGACGTACCACATGAATACCGTTCTTTTTTACATACTCTGAATTTATTTCTGAATGAGTGTTCTGGTGTTTACCAATAATAATGGACGGCTCGTTGATCCACAGTATAAAGACCTTGTCGTGATCCGTAAGGTTTTTGAAGCAGTACTCCTCAAGAGCAATATTATAATCCGGCTTGGTGGATTTATTGACGATATATATCATTTTCATCTTTTTTATTGACTAATAGGGATAACAGCTACAAACGGCAAAATGTTTTGATTAGAAATAAATTTTTGTGATTTGGTCGTTACCAGTTGAAGGTAAACAGTGGATTCAAATTTTTTTAGGCAGTACTTATAGGTATTAGTTTGATTGGAACTGTCTAACAAGCTGCATCAATAATAAGATTAGTCGGACTTTTAGCTTATCCCAAACATGAGTTGGTGCAATTAGTTACAGCTTATTCAGACATAACTGATAGCTTTTTTTGAGAGTTATCCAAAAGCTTCTTTCCCATTCATTTTGTATGAAAACCAACATGCTTTTCCTGTCATGGATGATATAATACTCATCTGTCTTCTATGATATTTTCAAAAAAATCCGATAGCTGTCGTAGCTACCGGATTAATTTTCTTGTCGGAGGTCTCGAGCGGATTCGAACCGCTGTAGGCGGTTTTGCAGACCGCTGCCTAGCCACTCGGCCACGAGACCCTGATAAGGGTGTGCTTTTTTGGACGGCAAAGATACGGCCTTTTCGTTAAAACGACAAGTGGTCTTCAATGCTTTTTTCTTCGGCTACCGACTGAAGACATGCCGGACATAAACAGCCTTGCCATTGTTGCTGTATGTGTTGCAATTTAAATGGCGGTAGCGATATTTCCTCACACCAGCAGCTTTGTGGGTGGTTGCAGACAAACTGTTTTCCGCAGCGTGGACAATATTGCTTTTTCTCCAAACACATATAGGATCATGCCTGCATTTCTAAACTCACAAAATTCATCTTACCACCTAAAGGAGGATTCATCTTGCGTATCTTAATACGGGCATGACCTACCATGGCAAAAGTTTCTTTTACCTGATTGAGGATGCGACGACCTAAATGTTCCAACAGCTTGGAGTTGATCTCCATCTCCCGCTTGACTACCTGATACACCTCCAAATAGTTTACCGTATCGTTCACCTCATCCGATTGCTCGGCCTGACGGGTATCTACTTCTAAAAACAAGTCAACCACAAACCAGGTTCCTATAAGCTGCTCTTCGGCGAAACAGCCGTGATAGGCAAAAAACTCCATACCTTCAATAGAAATCATTGACATAAGCTTAGGTGTGTATTGTTGTTACTCCAAACCGGATGCGTCTGAGTGTTTCTGCTTTTCCTATCAGTGTCATGATAGATGCCAGATGCGGCCCTTTAGACGTCCCTACAAGCAACAGCCTGAGGGCATTCATCACCGCTCCCATACCATACCCCTTTGTTTCTATCCATGACTTAACTGCTGAATCAATTTCCTCTTCTTCAAACGCTTCCAAACTTTCTAACATAGTGGCTAAATCAAGCATTAGTGTGGGTGTATCGGCTTTCCATCTTTTCTTGATGACTTGTTCATCATAAGTGATTGGGGCCTGAAAGAAGAAGCTACCCTCTTCCCACAGATCCGAAACAAACTGCAACCGTTCCTTAAGCAAACCGGCTACCTTAGCTACATATTCCGGCTTGGCGGATATATTTCTTTCTCTCAGCAAAGGGAGGAATTCATCCGACAATGCTGCGTTCGATCGGCGGATAAGGTATTGATGATTGAACCATTTGGCTTTGTCGGGGTCAAACTTTGAGCCTGATTTACCCACTCTTCCTATATCAAAGGCGGCTATCAACCCGTCCATATCGAACAGTTCCTGTTCTGTGCCCGGGTTCCAGCCTAACAGGGCTAACATATTGATGAAAGCCTCCGGGTAATAGCCTGCTTCTTTATAGCCTGATGATTTTTCGCCGGTTACTGGGTCTTCCCACTGAAGAGGAAAGACAGGGAATCCAAGTCGGTCGCCATCGCGTTTGCTAAGCTTACCATTGCCATCGGGCTTAAGCAGTAAAGGCAGATGGGCAAAAAGTGGAGGATCCCATCCAAAGGCCTGATACAACAGCAAGTGTAGTGGCAATGAAGGTAGCCACTCTTCCCCACGAATCACATGGCTGATCTTCATTAAATGGTCGTCCACTATATTAGCCAGGTGATAGGTTGGCATTCCGTCCGATTTGAACAGCACTTTGTCGTCTATAGTGTCGCTATGAACCTGTACCTTACCACGTATCAGGTCGTCCATAGTGATGACAGTATTTTCCGGGATACGGAAACGAACTACATACGGATAGCCGCTGTCCAATAGTTGTTGGGTTTCTTGTGGCGATTGATTGAGGCTGTTACGTAGGTGTTGCCGGCTTAAGATATTATAGATAAAAGGCTGTTTACGTTTCTCACCTTCCTTACGAAGTGCCTCAAGCTCTTCCGGTGTGTCAAAGGCGTAATAGGCATGTCCTGAAGCAATGAGCTGATCGCTGTATTGCTGGTATAATTCTCTGCGTTCGCTTTGGCGATAAGGGCCGTATGGGCCACCTTTGCCCGGACTTTCGTCGAACTCTATACCGCACCAGTTTAATGATTCTGTAATATATTGCTCGGCTCCTTGTACAAATCGCGCCTGATCAGTGTCTTCAATACGAAGTATCATGCTGCCATGCTGCTTACGTGCAAACAAATAATTATAAAGTGCCGTGCGTACCCCGCCTATATGCAAAGGCCCGGTTGGACTGGGTGCAAAACGGACACGTATAGTCTGATTCATCGAATGAGGTATAAAATGGAGTGCAAAGATATACAATTGAGTGAGGTATTTTCAATATGCACCGAACAGCTTTGCCTGGTTAGAAGGCAATTGAGAACGAGCCTATCAAAGCTTACCAACCTAATACCCACGCGAATATAAGAGGTGCTACTATGGTGGCATCACTTTCGATGATAAATTTCGGTGTGTGTATATCTAATTTTCCCCAGGTAATCTTTTCGTTGGGTACTGCACCTGAATAGGATCCATAGCTGGTGGTGGAATCCGATATCTGGCAGAAATACGACCAGTAGGGGACATCTGTCCAACCTAAGTCTTGATTCATCATAGGCACCACGCATATAGGAAAGTCGCCGGCTATGCCACCACCTATCTGAAAGAATCCAACCCCTTTACCTGAAGAGTTGTTCTTATACCAATCAGTTAAGTAAACCATATATTCTATTCCGGTTTTCACTAATAAGGCATCCATTTTGCCTTGGATGACAAGTGAAGTGAAATGGTTGCCCATCGCACTATCTTCCCATCCAGGTACTATGATGGGAATATTTTTGTGAGCAGCGGCTAACATCCAGGAGTTTTTTGGATCAATCTCATAATGCTGTTCCAACACCCCTGACAGCAGCATTTTGTACATATATTCATGTGGGAAATAGCGTTCGCCATTTGCATGAGCTTGTTCCCACAACGCATCTAAAGGCTCTTGAATTCGATTATAAGCCTCATCATGTATGCATGTATCGGTAACTCTATAGTATTTATTTTTAGCTAACTCTGCTTCTTCTTCTGGCTTCAGGTAGCGGTAGTTTGGGACCCGTTTATAATGTCGATGGGCAATCAGGTTCATGATATCTTCTTCCAGATTGGCACCAGTACAACTGATGATAGCGACTTTATCCTGTCGTATCATCTCGGCTAACGATAAGCCTAACTCGGCAGTACTCATGGCTCCTGCCAGAGAAACTAGCATCTTACCACCCGCATTCAGGTGGGATTCATAGCCTTTGGCCGCATCAACAACGGATGCAGCATTGAAATGGCGATAATGATGATGCATAAATTCAGAAACAGCTCCTTTTGTCATCCTTATAAACTTTTTATTTATGTGCGTATAAGTCAATCCCAACACATACACAAATGGAATCACCTCACATCTTCTTACACTTTTTTGGAGTATGGATTACCCATAGAATATGATTAAAAAAGCAGATGTCGTTTGCACGACTTATGTCATTAAAATTGGCTAAAGTTAGGGATTTTTGTCCGGTTTTTGAAACAGGCAGTACGTCAGGTAGTTATATATGGAATAATTAAATTATACAGCAGCATTATTGCTCCATATTCTTTGAAAGATTGGATATGACGTTATCGCTATGAGCAGCACTATTAGAGTCGTGTGAAACAAGTTTTTTTACGGCCTATCTTGTCATCAAAGATAGACCAGGTACAACGTTTAAGAAAGGAAAAGTATGTCTGTTAAGGGCTGTTATCCTCTATTTTGTTTCGTCAGCAATAGTCTATTTGGTTACCAGCCCAATACCCAAGCAAATATAAGAGGCGCTATTATGGTGGCATCGCTTTCGATAATAAATTTCGGTGTGTGTATATCTAATTTTCCCCAGGTAATTTTTTCGTTGGGTATTGCACCAGAATAGGATCCATAACTTGTAGTAGAGTCAGATATCTGGCAGAAATACGACCAGAATGGGACATCAGTCCATTCTAAATCCTGATACATCATTGGTACCACGCATATAGGGAAGTCACCTGCTATGCCACCGCCTATCTGGAAGAATCCTACTCCTTTACCGGAAGAGTTATTGCGATACCAGTCGGTGAGATACATCATATACTCTATCCCGCTTTTCATGGTTGAGCTTTTTAGTTCGCCTTTGATGCAATAGCTTGCGAAGATATTGCCCATAGTTGAGTCTTCCCATCCGGGTACTATAATAGGTATATTTTTTTGAGCGGCGGCTAACATCCATGAGTTTTTCGGGTCAATCTCATAGTACTGTTCCAATACTCCCGAAAGCAGCATTTGATACATGTATTCATGCGGGAAATAGCGTTCTCCTTTCGTTTCTGCTTCTTTCCAAATACGATATATATGTTTTTGCAGTCGCCTAAACGCTTCCTCTTCAGGGATACAGGTATCGGTCACCCGGTTATAGTGGTTTTGGAGCAGCCCCCATTCGTCCTTTGGGCTTAGATCCCTATAATGTGGGATACGTTTATAATGGGAATGGGCAACTAAATTCATCAGGTCTTCTTCCAGGTTGGCACCGGTGCATGAAATGATCTGCACCTTGTCCTGACGAATCATCTCTGCCAATGAAATACCTAACTCAGCCGTACTCATGGCACCGGCTAAAGTGATCATCATTTTTCCACCGGCGTTCATATGAGCTTCATATGCCTTGGCAGCGTCTGATAGAGAGGCGGCGTTGAAATGGCGGTAATGATGTGCGATAAATTGTGAAACAGGGCCTTTTTTTTCCATAACTATAGGTTTATGATAAAGATGAATAGCTTGGTTGACAACAGGATTATGATGGATTAGGTTTATTCTAAAGGAAAGATAGTATGTAGCTGTAGATACTGCATGATGGCTTCCAGATTTTCGGCCGTTTGTTCAGGCTTGCATATAAGAGCTGGTTTAAGAGGTACTTCGTATTGCAGGTCAATGCCCGGCAAAAATTTCAGTTTTCCCTGATCAGCTAACTCGTACAGCTCGGGTTTGTTTTTGCGGCAGTAGTCTATATCGACATCCATATAGATCAGATGAAACCTTTCATCACCAATGAGTTGTGCGATTTGTTTGCGTATGTGTTCCTGTGAGGTGATGAATGAACAAATGACCAATACACCCTGATCATTCAGTATCCTGCAAACATGAGCCACACGTCTGATCTGTTCGGCTCTTCCGGCGGGTGTGAAGTCTAATTCATTAGTCAAGCCCGAGCGTATAGTACTTCCGTCTAACATAACCACTGTTGCACCGCGGTCGAACAGTTCTTTTTCAAGGGTGTAGGCTAACACATTTTTTCCGCTCCCGTGCAGGCCGGTGATCCAGAGGGTAGCTCCTACCTGGTTGTATCTTTTTCTGATGGCTTCTGGCTTGATCAGACTTTTACCTCTATGGATCATGGCAAGCTGCTCGGTATCAATGATACGTGAGTGTAGGTCGTCAGGATTAAGCTTGTCCATGATCATTCCTACTGCACAGGTGTTGTGCGTGATAGGATCGATCAGAATGAATGAACCGGTGTTGCGGTTGCGGTGGTATGGATCAAAAAAGAGTGGCTTGTTCGTCGTAAGTACAACCCGTGCTATCTCGTTGAGCGACAAGGCTTCGGAGCTATGGTGTTCCAAGGTGTTCACATCTACTCTATAACGTATCTGGTCTAATCTGACGCGGGTTGTTTGGGTGTTGTGCTTAATAAAAAACTGGGCATACGGATCCATCTTTTGTTCGTCCATCCATACTAACATAGCTTCAAACTGTCGTTCTATACGAGGCTGATGATGTGGATGCACCAACATATCGCCTCTTGAGATATCTATCTCATCGGCAAGTGTAATGGTAACCGATTGAGGAGGGAATGCATAGGAAACATCTCCTTCGGCACCTATGATGCGTGTAACATGACTGGTCTTTCGTGAGGGAAGCGCCAGTATTTCATCTCCTTCACGCAATATCCCTGAGGCTATCTTACCCGAAAATCCTCTGAAATGTATATCAGGCCGTAGCACATGTTGTACTGGTAATCTGAAGTCTTCAAAATTTCTGTCCGATCCTATATGCACCGATTCTAAAAACGTTAGCAAGCTCTTGCCTTTGTACCAGGGCATCATTGCCGAGTTATCCACTACATTATCGCCTTTTAAGGCTGAGAGTGGAATAGAATACACATCGGGGATATTAAGTCGGGTCACAAACTTTTTATAGTCGTCGCATATCTTGTTGAAGACGTCTTCCTCGTATTCTACTAAGTCCATCTTATTGACAGCTAATACTATATGCTTGATGCCTAAGAGAGATACCAGGAATGTATGCCGTTTTGTTTGTGTGATCACTCCTTTGCGTGCATCTATCAGTATGATGGCTAAGTTGGCCGTACTGGCGCCTGTAACCATATTTCGGGTATATTGCTCGTGACCGGGTGTGTCGGCTATGATAAATTTGCGTTTATTAGTTGAAAAGTAGCGATAAGCCACATCTATGGTGATGCCTTGTTCGCGTTCGGCCTGAAGTCCGTCTAACAGCAGGGCATAGTCAGTCTCGGAGCCGGCGTGTCCAATGCGTTTGCTGTCGCTTTCAAGGGCTGCAAGCTGGTCCTCGTATATCTTTTTGGAGTCGAACAGCAGCTTGCCGATCAGGGTGCTCTTTCCGTCATCAACCGATCCGGCCGTCAGGAAGCGCAACAGGTCTTTTTGTTGATCCTGATCTAAGAATTGTGTGATATCCAATTTTGATGTAGTCTTTTGCATCGTTTAAAAGTATCCCTCCCTTTTTTTCTGTTCCATGCTTCCTACCTGATCGAAGTCTATCACCCGTGTAGTGCGTTCGCTCTTGGTTATCGTCATCATCTCTTCCACGATTTTTTCAATGGTATCGGCTTTTGATTCTATGGCTCCTGTCAATGGGTAGCATCCTAAGGTGCGAAATCGTACCATTCGTATCTGTGCTTTCTTGGCTAATTCGGCAGGCATGCGGTTGTCGTCCACCAAGATCAGGTTGCCATCTATTTCAACTATTGGTCTTTCTTTGGCATAATACAAAGGCACTATAGGTATTTTTTCTAATCGTATATACTGCCAGATATCTAATTCAGTCCAGTTGCTAAGTGGGAACACCCGTATTGATTCTCCTTGATGTACGCGTGTGTTATAGATATCCCATAACTCGGGACGTTGGTTTTTCGGGTCCCATTGATGGAACTGGTCGCGAAAGCTGAAGATACGTTCTTTTGCTCTACTTTTTTCTTCGTCACGTCGGGCGCCTCCAAAGGCAGCATCGAAGCGGTGCTTGTCTAAGGCTTGTAGCAAGGCTTGTGTTTTCATCACATCGGTATGTACCTTGCTTCCATGTGTAAAAGGGCCTATACCGGATGCATAGCCCTGACGATTATATTCTACGATCAGATCCCAGTTGTTTTGAGCTGCATAATAGTCGCGAAACTCAATCATCTCCCTGAATTTCCATTTACTATCAATATGCATTAACGGAAAAGGTACCTTGCCGGGATAGAACGCTTTTTCGGCCAAACGTACCATCACCGACGAATCTTTCCCTATGGAATAGAGCATAACGGGCTTCTCAAAGCTGGCAGCCACCTCACGTATGATATGAATAGCCTCGGCTTCAAGCTCCCGAAGATTATTAAGAGTAAAGGTATTCATCGGCATACTATGAATTGATTTATGTGGCAAAATAAACAAAAATATGCGCATGAAAGGGCATTTGATGCCAATGCCTTAAGAGTGTGGAAGGTTTTAAAACTGCTTGTATGACGGTGAATAGGCTATAAAAGAGGTGTTTTTCAGGTCGGGTTTGTTGTATTCTATAGGCTTTCCCGAGCTTGTTTGAATCAATTCTCCGCCTACAGCCCGTACCAATGCATGTCCGGCTGCTGTATCCCATTCATAGGTCGTGCCAAAGCGGGGATACATATCGGCTTGCCCATCAGTAAGCCAGCATAACTTCAGTGAACTGCCCAACAGCTGCATGCGTAGCTCGCCAAATTTAGATTGTAAGTCGGTGATGAAATTAGTGTCTTGTAATGCTTTATGCGAACGGCTTGTCACTACAATAAACTCTTTGCGCACAACCGGAACCGGGAGTGTTATAGCAGCCTGGTACAATGTGGAAATATCTTTGCTTGCCAACACTTTGGCACGGGCATGTTCAAGTTTCACTGCATGTTGTCCGTCAGTGAAATAAAGCAGATCGGGTACTGGGGCATAGATCACACCTAAGGTTGGAACTCCATGATCTATCAATCCGATATTGATACTAAACTCGCCATTGCGTTTCACAAACTCTTTGGTGCCATCCAACGGGTCGACCAGCCAGAACCTCTCCCAATGCCAGCGCTCTTCAAAAGGAGGTATGGCAGACTCTTCGCTGATAAAAGGAATCTCAGTTGTTTTCAATACTGAGATAATGACCTCGTTGGCTTGTTTGTCGGCAAGGGTTACTGGGCTGTGATCGCTTTTGTGGTCTATACTGAAATCAGTGGAATACACTTCCATAACTGTGTCGCCAGCTTTAACAGCTGCGACGATCACCGAAAAAAGATGAGGCGAATGATCCATTGTACAAATGCGAAATAAGATTTACTATCCGAAAACGCTGCAAGTATAGCGTTTTTTCGTGGATCAGCTGATAGCAGAGATAGAATACCAAGCTTGTGCAAGTTACTCAAACAACAGACTATCAAAAACAGACTATATGGCTGAAATATTGATTAGCGTCTAAGAGAAGCTTAGTTATTAAGGTGTTTTACAGATCAAAATACGCTTTTTTACGTAGAAGACAGGCTTTGTGGGGTACATATTTTTGTACCATGAATTTTAAACTATAAATATGATGAAAACTTCTCAAAGCATTTTTAGCATGAATCGTTTTATTTCTTTTCTGTTTGTTCTGGCTATACTGATTTTTACTGTAGCCTGCGATAAGGAAGAATCACCGGATACGAACGGTGGTGATGATTCGGGTTCTTTTCAGTTTGGTCATGGTACCTTAGTTGCTGTGCAGGCTGAATCGGTACAAAACACTCCTATAGGTGACATGACTATTACTGTAGGTACTGCGGTAGCCGTTTTTTCCAATGATGGCAACTATAGTTCTTTTGTTAATGCAGGGTCGGTGACAGCTGATGGCCACGATTTAAAGAAATTTGATAATAACTCCTATGCATTTACTCCCGGTTTAACCGATCCTACAGGTATTGAATTTGGTAATTCGGTAGATTGGAAAGTGGCAGGTAGCGATCATGTGCCGGCTTTTGAATATACCATGACAGGTGGTTTCCCATCTATTGGGACTATCACGGCTGATGCTGAATTATCCAAGTCGTCTTCTTATACCATATCTGTAAGCTCTATCGCCAATGCTGATTCGGTTTATTTTATGGTAAACGAGGTATATAAAGCGTTACCCGGCAATACCAGAAGTTATACCTTCTCGGCCGACGAACTTCAAAACCTCTCAAATGGCACGGCAGCTGTTACCGTAGCCGCATGGCGTTATAAAACTTCTAGCTTTAGCGGAAAGACCATGTATTTTATCAATGAGACTGTACGTCAGAAAACAGCGAACGTTAGCAATTAGTTGAGCTCTTTCCGACCTTTCGGAAAGAGACCGTCATGCAGTTTACTTGGTGGTAAGCTCCTTAACGAACAAATCGTTGTCAATTTGTTTGAAGCCTATCCGCCGTAAGTAAGCTGCATGTTTTTTTATAGTGGTAAAGGATTCTAAGCTATGAATTTGATGCTGACGGAAAAAGTCATTCAGATGGGAGAAGAGAAACTCTCCCGATTTAAAGTCACGATAGGGTGAGGTGACATAATCTAAAGTGATCTGTAAACTTCCTGTATGTATCTTCGCAGTGAAGATCCCCGCTACAGCCATGTTCCGCAACACTAAAAAATGAATATCGTCTTTCTCGGGAGTGAAATGATAATTGGGAAAAAATTTCCGGATATCGTCACGATTAAACTCCAAAAATCTCAGTAAGTATCGGCTTGTGCTCTCAACCTGAAGCAGCTCAAACATTTCACGCTCCCAAAAGATGCGTATCAGATAATAGATATCTACTACTACTATAAAGCCATTCATGATACCTACCGGAAGGGCCCCTATAATAAACCCATAGATCGAAAACAAAGCTGCTCCGATCAGATTGGTGACACGAAATTTTACTATAGAACTAAATGCCATGGAGATGGCAATGATGACCGAAGCTAAATAGCCTACCCATTCCAATACGCTGATACTTTGCACAAGTTCTATCATATCCAATGATTTTAAAGGCAAAAATACTGATTCAATTGCAATAGGATGAGCCAGTCTGACAGCTGTAAAGCTAAAATATGACCTGAACTAGCTCGCAATTTTTTTACACCAACGGTAATGATATGCAAAAGCTAATTAATTTTGTTATTAGTTTAACCAAATAAATAATTGATATGATAAAGAAATCTTTACTCTTCAGTCTTATGCTTTTGATTGGAATAGCCGTTTCGGGTCAGAACAATAAAGCACAATTCGGAGAAATGTCTGCTGATGCACCTGATCATAACTGGGCGTACAGCAAAAATACGCAATCGGGAACTACTGATATCCCTGCTGTTATGCCTTTACCTCCACTGAAAGACAGCAAGGAAGCCAATTTTGTCAGTGTCATTCCTATAGGAACTTCAGCCAATGCTTTTGGGCATTTTGTGGGTTCACGCACTGCTAATATAATGGTAAACAACGTACTCAATACTGTGGTTTATACCCACAGGCTCAAAGTACCCAATGGAAATTATATAGGCTATGATGTGTCGTTTGATAGGGGGCTTACCTGGCAGATTGATCAGATGAACTACGACCCTACACTACCAGGTTATTTCCCTGCACGTTATCCATTAGGAGGTCTTTACAATCCTGAAGGCAATACCGATCCTCAACAAGCTTATCACACCTATGTAGCTCCACTTCTTGATGGCAGCCTTGGGGTAGAAAATTCATGGGGTGGCATAGGGTTCGGTGCCAAACAATTTGCCGATGGAGCACAAGCTGCTCAAAGCAGCTTCAACTCATTAGGCGACATTCACCATTATTTACCCTCAGCCTTTACTGTTCAGGCAAATGGAACAGCTTGGTTTATCAGCGATCGTAACCAATGGGACGGCTCGTCTTCAACCTACGACGGCATTCTCAATATTGCCAAAGGATTTTTTAATGAAGATGCTGGTATGTTTGAATACGAAGTAGATGAATGGCCTTTTGATGTGCAGGAAGGTAGAGGTATAAACGATATTGAGATCGCTTTTTCACCCGATGGCATGACAGGCTGGATATGTCTGCTGACTACACAACCCGAATTATTACCTTATACCTCTTATCATCCTATCTTCTTTAAAACAACCGATGGCGGTGAAAACTGGAGCGATCCTATAGAAGTGCAGTTAGGCGGTGAAGCAGGTCTGGAGGCAATCAAAAACTTCATCACCGACGAAGACTTAATCGCTTTTTACGATCCTGATCCAGTACCCGATCGTAATGCAATACCCTACTATATCGGATATTATTTTGATATGGTCGTTGATGCATGGGGTAATCCTCATATTTCGGGTAATGTGATGTTGACCAATGTGGAAGAAAACACTATCTACACCAATCCGAGTTATAACGCTCCTTTTCATATTTGGACTACCGACGGAGGTGAGACCTGGGAAGCTTTTAAATTGGCTACACTTTATCAGTATAAAGCGGAGTTTGATGGCGATGTGACGCACTATAATCATCATCAGGTCTCTTCCGCACCGGATGGAACCGTTATTTTCTTCTCATGGTTAGATAGTGATATAGATGAGGCCACCGACAACAAACGCCCGGATATTTATTTCCGTGATTTTCTGCCCTACGAAGGAGAAATCGGTACCCATGGAGAAATCGAAAATGTAACTTTCTTAAGTGCCGCCATGTGGAAAGCCAACTGGGCTAATATGCCGGAAAGGGTGTTTGAGCAGCTTTTGGGTGACAATACCGTTGAATATACTATCCCATGGGTATATATGCAGCTTGACGAAACCCTCAGCGGAAATGATCCGGTACAATTCAATTATATACCCGATTTTAAGAAAGTTTATTCGCTTACCGGACTGCAAGATAAAGTGTTCAACGAAATAGCTACTGTAAGTCAAAACTATCCGAATCCTTTCAGCACAGAGACCCAGATCAAACTTACCCTGATTAAAGAATCGGCTGTTACTTTGGAAGTGTTTTCACTCACAGGCCAGAAGGTGAGTATGCAGCATAAGGGAAGCCTACAAGCTGGTACGCACACATTGACTATTGATGGTAGTAATTTGAAACCTGGTATTTATTTCTATACCCTCACAACTGCCAATCAAAAAGTTACGAAAAAGATGATTGTCAAATAAACGGATATCATCCCGATTTTGAAAGCTGCCTGTATGTGTATGGGTAGCTTTTTTTATTGTTTGTCAGTCACAAAAGTCGTTAACCGCTATTTGAAAGATGAACACTGTTTGATTTATTTCGCTCGATTTCTTGTTTATCTATCCATCCCATTACTTCCATGATGCGTTTGAACTCTGGCTGATATGGTGCTTCAATGCGGAGGTTTTGCTTGCTTGTCGGGTGTGTTAGTTCAAGTGCAAAAGCGTGTAACAGCATGGTATGATGGTTCCATTTTTCGAGAAACAGCCGGTTTTGTTTGTTGCAGCCATAAGGCCTGTCGCCTATAACGGGATGAGAGATGTGCGCAAAATGCCGCCTGATCTGATGCATCCTGCCGGTCTGAGGTGTGATCTGAACCAACGAATAGCGTGAAGTGAGAAATTTGCCTTGGGCGATAGGTAACTCTGCCGTCTGAAGACGCATATAATGGGTAACGGCATCCTGAAGCTTGCCTTGATCGTTTTTTAAGGGATAATCAATAATACCCTTCTCAGACACATACCCTCTGACGATTGCATGATAGGTTCTGCCAATCTGCGAATTCATAAAAGCCTGATGAAGCATACGATTGACTTCAGGTGAAAAGGAAAATAATAGCAGGCCACCGGTTTTTCTGTCAATGCGATGAGCCGGATACACATAACATCCAAGCTGGTTACGCAATTGCTGCAACGCATATTCATTGATATCGGCAGCGATCGGACTGCGATGAACCAATAATCCATGAGGCTTGTTTATGGCAATGATAAACTCGTCCTGATAACAAACAGGAATTTTCATAGCTAACAAAGTAACCGATAAATATACAAATAGGCTCTTTACCATAAGCTTTTTATGTAACTACTGGATATAAGCGTTTTAAACATACACCATGCTTGTCACAGTAAAATGATGTGATGGTTTATTTTTGAAAAAAATATTGCTTCCTTAATAAAATGCTATATGATTGATTTAGTTAACAATACTACTAAAGAACGTCTTGATTTTTCATTATCCTTTTTCGAAAGTGACTACTGCAACAAAAAAAAATTTCATTGGTATGCTGTTTTTTTCAATTTTTGCTTCCTCAAATCATTCCTGACATTTATGATCAAAAAACTTGCTGTAATAGCTCTTGGTGGGAACGCTCTGCTACGTTCAGGTCAAAAAGGTACTATCGAAGAGCAACGGAAGAACGTATATGAAACCTGTAACAAGTTGCTTCATTTTGTAGAGCAGGATTATAATATAGTGATTGGTCATGGGAATGGGCCACAGGTGGGAAATGTTTTACTTGGCAGTGTAGCTGGTAATAAGCTGTTTGGTTTACCCATGATGCCGTTGGATATATGTGGAAGTTTCACACAAGGACATATTGGATATCTGATTGAACAACAATTCAGTAACCTGATCCGCACAAAAGGTTTTGAAAGACAGATAGTAACTCTTGTTACTCAGGTAGTAGTCTCCAAAAGCGATCCAGCTTTTTCGCATCCGTCCAAGCCTATAGGCCCTTATTATACTGAGGCAGAAAAAGATGTGCTTATTGGTCAACATCCAGAAGACAGCTATGCTGCCGATCCTAAAGGACGTGGTTTTCGCAAGGTGGTAGCATCTCCACAGCCATTAGAGATACAAAATATTCATCTCATCAAAAGACTGGCTGAAGAAGGGAACATAGTCATTGCATCTGGTGGAGGTGGTATTCCTGTTGTACGCAACGAAAATGGTGATATTGAAGGTATAGAAGCCGTTATAGATAAAGACCTTGCATTAGCTTTGTTAGCCACTAAATTGAGAGCTGATGAATTGTACATACTCACCGATGTTCAGCATGCCTGTCTATATTTTAATACCTCTCAGGAAATCCCTCTGAACGAACTAAGTATTGCGGATGCACGGCAATATTTAATCGACGGTCATTTCAGCGAAGGCAGTATGGCTCCTAAAATACGCGCTGCCTTGTATTTTATTGAAAATGGAGGCAGCGAATGTATCATCACCGATGCGGCACATCTGCATATTCCCAATGCCGGCACCCGTATAAGGAAGCTTGACTGAATCCTTCATTTGGAATGGGTGCAATAGAACTCAATACTTTTCCTTTTATTCCTATGTTTTCTATGATTTGGATTTTAAAACGAATGACAAATTTTGAAAAATGAATAAGGAGTTGGAAAGGTTCAGCAAGCTTGCAGAAAAACTACTGACTGCAAGTGAAAAATATATTTAAGAAGCCAAAAATAAATTGGATAAATTTTGAGCAGTTATTTTGAAAAGAAAATAGAGAAATACTGTAAAGAAAGGCATATCCCGATGTACAAGGATGGTAGTATTTAAGCAGTAGTCAAAAAAATTGTCAAGTATTATGTTTCATTTACTTGATAATTGTATATTATTTACTACTTTTGCAAAGCTATGGGAGTTGCACAAAACATACAAAAACAAATCAGCAAGATAGCGGATGGAATTACGTTTAAATACGAGCAGTTGACTATTGAGCCGCAGGAATTTCCGGCAGCGGCCAAAGCCATTGAACGACTGATTGCAAAGGGTATTATCAAAAGGTTTTCGACAGGTGTGTTTTACAAGCCAAGGAAAACCGTTTTTGGCGAACTAAAACCCAACGAAGACGAAATGTTAAAACCGTATCTGTTTGAAAGAGGTAAACGAATTGCCTACATCACAGGAACTTCTCTATACAACCGCCTGGGTTTGACAACACAAGTCCCTAAGAGCATAAAAATTGCAAGTCGCGATAAACGAATTTCTGTTTCAAACGACTACCTACAGGCAAGTCCTGTAAAAAGCTATGTGGACGTAACCGACAAAAATTTTCACTTATTGGGATTGTTAGACGTATTAAAGGATTTTAAACAAATTCCTGACTTGGATAAATCTTCTGCAATTAAAATCCTTTCCAACAAATTAAATGAACTCAGTACTACAGAAACAAAACTTCTGATAAAATACGGTTTAGTTTATCCGCCACGAGTGCGTAGCTTTCTCGGTGCATTATTGGAAAATCTTAACACTGAAAACGGCTTAACGGCATTAAAAACAAGTTTAAATCCACTTTCGGAATACGAATATGGCATTGACAAAAAACAATTACCAACCATAGAAAATTGGAACATTAAATGAGACTACACAAAAATAAAAAACTGTTTCGAGATGCTGTGATTGCTACTTCACAACAAAAAGGCATACGAGAAATTTATGTGGAAAAAGATTATTGGGTAACATTTGCTCTATTCAATATTTTCAAAAATGAAATCTGAAATCTTTCTTTCAATCTGATAAGTTTGAAACAATGCTTTTACAAGTTGCAAATGACGATATTGTAAGTTTCAAATGAGATGGTCTAGTTTGACTAGACAACTTTTTAACAAATTTAAGTTAATGTATTCATATAAACCGGGTTTGGCAGTCAAAGTTATTCTGAAATTTTCTGGAGACCCCTTTGAAAAGGTCTCAAA
>JALNZU010000044.1 GCA_023229245.1 Bacteroidales bacterium
CAAGTGTATTGAATAGTTTCATATTAGTATTGTATAAATCAACACTGCAAATATACAATTTATTATGATATAATCAACATTAATTATCTGATTATGAAATTGTTTGTTACTTTAAAGACAGACACTATATAAAAGATTCGATTCGCGAATCATATACAAATAGGACAGCTTATTAAAAAAAGTGGTGATGGTATTCCTGTATGAAATTGAAATTTTACCCAAATGACGATTCAGCTCCTGGATTAGTGCATCTGTTTTAATTAGCTTTCGATAGTTCTTTAGCATGTAGTTATAGTAAAAATCATCAGGATCATTCATTCTTTGATCAAACCTCCAAGATGCACGAAATTCCCACCAAATGCTAAAAGCATAATTCATACTAAATTCAGGTGCATGCAGTAACTTGTTTTTGCTGTTTGAAAGGGCTAAATCACTATCCTGATAGCTCAACTGTTGCTGGCTAACAGGCCATCCAAGCGAAAATCGAAGCTTTCTGTTTTGATATTGAATAGAAGGATTCAGATAAATTTGATGCTGATTTGATTTGAGTTTGTTTTCTGATATCAGGGTATCGATTAAAGTTTCATGATTTTCAATACCCAATTTTGTATTTAAATTCTGCATACGATAGGCGAAACCTAATCTTAGCGAAAGCACCCATCGCTTCAATTTAAAATTGGTGCCGGCATAATGATCCAAATAGATTCTTTCAAGCATAGCCTCCTGAAGATTCTCTGTTTGTCCGGTGATGCCGTATTGTTGGTTTAAAAGCTGGTTGGGAAATACGGATAGATTTTGCGGACCATCCAGGTATGATATCAATGACTGAAACTCAATTAGAGACGTACCGATCCGGAAAATGGTATTTAACCTGTTTGAAAAATTTTGATAAGGTGTTTCTACGTGTTGAAGTATTGAATCAATCCCATTGATGATCAAGTCCTGATAATTAGCGTCGTTAAACCTGAATTCGGTTTTGTTATTCAGAAAATTACGTTTGGTATTGCGTTTTAAATGGAAAGTGCCCTGCCAATACTTTCTTGAATGCTCTCGGTAATAGTTCTCGATTATGCGCAAAGTATCATCAGGCAGCAAATATAAGCTGGAAATTTCGCTTTTATTCTTACGTAAGTCATCCACAAAAAAGATGTCAGCCCTTAACTGCAAATCTTTTTTAAGCGGGACTAATATGTTGAAATTGGCCAGATGAATCCGGTTATCGAGATATCTTTTTTGATCAATGGCGCCGTACTGCGTATATGATCCCACATCAAAAAGCTGAATGTTTTCATCTGGTTCATAAGGAAATTGCATTTGACCGTAAGACGTCAATTGCTCAATTTGTCGCGACACATCATTACCTGTGTTGTTTGTCTGGTAAGAAGCCAACAATTGAAATCGGGTGCTCAGCAGCATTGGCGTAAGGTTTACATCCCAAAGCCAGGGTGAAAAGCCGCTGGCAACCTTTCCGCTGCCTGTTGCAGCCACTTTCTTTTTTAATTTAAGATTGATGGCTGCCTGTGGAGAATAAACCCGGTCTTCGAGGATGCGTATGGGCTGATGGTTTTCAAATACCTCTACCACGGAGACAGCATCGTCGGGAAGGTTTTCACTTATTTTGCTGTACCGCCCATCGGTAAGGTCTAATCCTTCTACGTAAAATGTGTTGATTGGCAGCCCTTGATATAATATCTTTCCATTGTCTTCAATCTCAATGCCTGGTAACTTACGTAAAACATCAGCAATGGTTTTGTCTTCCTTTCCTTTAAACAATTCGACAAGGTAGCTCAATGTGTCACCTTGCAATTCAATAGGCTTTGCTTTTACGGTAACTGTTTCCAATAACTTAACATCCGGCCTGAGCACAAAATCAACCTGCTGGCTTTTATTTGTGATGGTATATTTTATGGCTTCAAAATGCAGAGCGCTGGCCTGAATATCTAGGCTGTCGGCATCTAATTTTGTCTGGATAATATATTCTCCTTCTCCATCGGTAAAATCAAATGCTTTAGGGGTTGTACTTCCCCTGGTGAATACTGTAATATTAATAAATTCAACGGGCTTCCCCAAAGTGTCGGTAACTTTTCCGGAAATCTCAATTTGTGAAAAAGCTGAAGGTGCAAATAAACCGGATAAAATTGCGATTAGCAGCCTTGGGGAAAACTTCATATACTACAGGCTAAAATTCAATGGGGTTATTTTTTTTTGCTGCATTTCTGGCAGCCTGCTGCTGACCTTCAACATCTACCCCGGCTTCTTGTGCACGGTTTACGATGTCGCGTTTTAAATTTTCCTGAGCTTTAAGGAAATCAGTGCGGTTTGTCTCCACCCAATCCCTGTCGATCAATTCAATGGGAACGCCTTCTTCATACCGTTCCAGCTTTTCCATTTCAAATACATAATGCTTTTGGTCATCATAAAGCCTGATGATCAATCCCGGTAAACCCCTGAACTTGTATGGGCCATCACTTATGGGAATATCGGTGGTGTACCATGCCACCCATCGCCTGCCACCATAAACTGTGTAAGCGCAATTTGCCTTAAAATCCCCTATTGTGGTAGATGAATCAGCCAGTTGCCATTGAAACACGTCCAGTGGCTCGCTATATTGAAAGTAGGTAGGTATAATTTTGTCCATATAGGTTATCTGTCCAGTCGGGTAATTTTTATAAATTCTGTAACTAAAGCGGCTCACATAATTCTTAATTTCTTCTCTGTTCAGTAAATCCATAAGACGTCCCTCTGATTCCGCTTCTCGCCCAATCAAAAGAACTTTATACTGGTTTTTACTCATAAAAAGGCTTACTGATTTCCCAACGAAAAGCAACATATCCTCACTCCGGATTATCCCGAGGTTATTTTTATCTTGTTTCCATGTAATGGTATAATTTACAGAAACATTCGCAGTATCCAGGATTTCTGATGGAAGTGCGAAAAACTGGGCAGAAATTTTTCCGGGAAACATTTGTAATACAAAAATGATGACAAGGATTGTTGTTGATTTTTGTTTGCTCATATTGTTTCTTTTTTAATGAAAAACTGTTCACTTTGTAAATTATCTTTTGCCTATCAGTTGCTATTAAAAGGTATTGTTCAAATAAAAATAAACACCTTTTTCGGGAAGGTTATTTCTGGATATAGTGTCCAAAGTTCGTTTAGGGAACTTCTTAATGACCTCATCTAAGAGTTCGTAAAACTTGTCAATATTTTGTCTTCTCATAGTCGTAATATAATTGGTGCTAACGCCTTATTAACGCAATAAATATACAACATTCGTTAATACAATCTATATAACATTCGCTAATGCATTTTATTAATTTGTGCCTAAAATCTATATAAGACATTAAAACAAATAGATATAGTGAAAAAAATATCTTAAAAAAAATAGCATTAACGAATGTTTTATTATTTTCGTTGTCCCAATAAAATGTAAAGCAATGGATGTCGACAGCCTTATTAAAGAATTTGAGCAAAAACTAATTTTGCAACGATACAGTGCAAATTCAATTTTGATTTATAAAAGTGTACTTAGGAGTTTCCTTAAGCTGACCGAAAAGAAGTTTGCTCACCCGAATGAGATAGACGAAGAAGTCATGGAAAAATATGTTTACTGGAAAGTTGACAAACATAAAATCAGCAGTTCACATCAGCGTCTGATTGTTGCATCACTTGAAAAATTTTATAAGTCGCTATATGACAGGGAGCTTAGGATAAAACATCTGTACCCTTCACGCAAGTCTACAAGCTTGCCCAATTATCTGACTAAAGATGAAGTGAAAAAAATGATTGCGAGTACCCAAAACAGCAAGCATCGCTGCATCATAAAAATATTGTATGGCGGAGGATTGCGCTTAAGTGAACTTCTCAACCTCAAACTTGAGGATATCAATTCCGAAAATATGCTGATTCTGATCCGCAAAGCAAAGGGCAATAAAGATAGATTGGTGATGTTATCACAAAGTCTGTTAGAAGATCTTCGAATATATTACAAGGAACATAAACCAAAAGCTTACCTTTTTGAAGGTCAGAATAATGGTATGTACTCTGAAAAATCGGTACAAAATGTGGTTAAAGCTGCTGCACAACGTGCAGGGATACGTAAGAAAGTAACTCCGCATACTTTGCGGCATAGCTTTGCCACACACCTGCTGGAAGCGGGTACGGACATTCGTTATATACAGCAGCTTTTAGGACACAAATCCATAAAAACCACCGAAATATATACGCACATTACCGAGGTTTCGAAATCGACCATAAAAAGCCCTTTGGATAGATTGTAAACCGAAGTCGTAAATACATCCGGTTATAATACGAAAAATACGTTGTTTCCGTATTCCCACAAAAAAAGCCCCGCAACATTTTGTACGGGGCTTTGTATCGGAAGCTTGTGTGCTTACTCTTACAGTCTGAATCTGTCAATCAGGTCAACCACTCGGTTTGAGTAGCCCCATTCGTTGTCGTACCAGGCTAAAATTTTCACTGTTTTTCCGTTGACCATAGTTGAAGCGGCATCAAAGATGGCTGAGTGCGGATTATGGATGATATCAACTGATACGATCTCGTCTTCCGTATATTCTAATATCCCTTTCATAGGTCCATCAGCTGCTTCTTTCATAGCTGCATTGATTTCGCTTTTGGTAGCTTCTGTTTTCAGGTTTACTACTAAGTCAACCAATGAGCCTGTGGGAGTAGGGACGCGCACAGCCAGTCCGTCTAATTTACCGCTCAGTTCAGGTATGACTAAACCTATAGCTTTGGCAGCTCCGGTTGAGGTAGGTATCTGCGACACAGCAGCCGAACGGGCACGCCTAAGGTCGTTATGTGGAGCATCCAAGATAACCTGATCATTGGTATAGGCATGGATAGTCGTCATCATACCGTTTTCGATACCAAAACGATCGTGTAAGACTTTAGCAACAGGTGCTAAGCAATTGGTCGTACAACTTGCATTTGATACACATTGATGGGTGTCTTTCAAATCATTGTCGTTAACACCTAATACAACTGTAGCATCTATCTCGTCTTTAGAAGGTACACATAGGATCACTTTTTTGGCTCCATTTTTTAAATGATCGCCATAGCCACCTTTGTTACTTTCTTTTGAACGAAAGATACCGGTAGCTTCTATGACCACATCGGGAGTATCAGCCCATTTGATCTGTAGTGGATTACGTTCGGCGGTAACAGGAATTGAGCGACCATTGACTACTATAGAAGTGTCGTTATAGTCAACCGTTCCGTTGAACCTGCCTTGAGTAGAATCGTATTTGAGCAGATGAGCTAAAACTTTTGTGTTAGTGAGATCGTTGATACCAACAACCTCCATATTTTCACGTTCATGAATGATCTTGAATACATTGCGGCCAATACGGCCAAAACCATTGATGGCAATTTTAATTTTTGACATGAGTAAAATGCGTTTAAATGTTTATTTATAACTACTTGAATCCAAAATTTGTATTTTACCTCCAAATTTACTATAATTTTACATTCTATATTCGATTAAACCTAACAGAAAATGAAGGAACCTTTTGTGTCGAAAGCATTGGAAGCAAATCTCGCAGAAACCAGATACAGAGATATTTATATCCCTAAGGATCATTTGGATTTTATCGCTTTGTCGAAGGATTATGTGGGAATAAAAAAACGTGCACACGATTGCATAACCGAGTTTCATCACCCTTTGTCGAACCGGAAGTTTGTGATAGAAGAATTAAGGGAGATACTTATTTCCGACTTCTGGTTTTATACCAAAGATACCATCCCGTCCGCAGCATTACAAGTGCCTATCGGGATGATGGATACTATGTTAAACGAAAAACTAGCCCAAGACCTGACGATCACCATAGTACAGTCGTTGTTAGAGCTGATATCCCTGCTTGCAAAAAACAAACCCACTCATTTAGGCTTAGTTGCTGATTGCCTTGAAGTATTGCAAAAGCATCTGAAATCCAATCAATATGCCTATATCATCTCTTCCCGTCATTTTGTTCGTTTCCTGCACACAGCAGCTCTTCAACCCGATTTTACACCTCAGGTGATACAGCTTACTACAGAGGTGTTTGAGGCGTGTTATGCATTTTGGCGACAAACGAGCCAGATCGAACAATGGACTGCGTCTAAATCGGAATTGCTTGATAGTGAAGCGGTTGTATTAGAAAAACATCTTGGCGAACCTTATTTTCAATCCTTGTTTGACACCTTAGATAAAGCCAGGACATGGGATGACCTGATCTCATATCTACCGGTATATGACGACATAGCAGAGCGTTTTGCATCAGCAGTTGACCTGCTTGGTCAGTTTATCAAGCGTTTTTATTTTATTTTTTACCTGCTTCATTTGCCCGGCATGAGCATAATGGGAGAGCGGCTGTTGTGGAAGCTTGAAAAAATGATCCGGCAAGCAGTGGACGAGTTAGATGAGGAAGCGGTTATCCCGTTTATTGATATGATATTCGATCTGGCTGCCGAACTGAAAACAGATCATACATCATCGGTGTTAGACTTTATACAAACCCTTGGCCTAAAGGTGATTGACTTAGATAAATCGGAATACAAACCATTAGTAAACTATTTTGAAAAAAAGCTTATAGCCTTTGGGTTTGTGAGCCCGGGAATGGTATATGTGGACAACGACTGGCAACTGACGGTTAACTCTAACCATATAAAAAATATTCGGGTCTGGCTACAACTGATAGAAGCGTCGCAATCAGATATGGAAAAGCTATTGTCTGCCCTGATTGTAAATCTTCAGTTGGGTGGGATATTTATCAGCGATACAGATTTGTTTCAACGCGAGATCACCAAGATACTGAACTCCAATATAGCGCCTTATTATAAAAAGGTAAAGCAGCTTACCCGTATCTTTCCGGTTTTCTTTAGCGAGATAGGAGCTGAAGGTGAGATACGGAAAGTTACTACTACTATGGATGAAATTTCGGGCCGACAGGATACGCTGATCCATTTCTTGAGAAAGCAGGTACATACCGAAAGTAATAACACCCTTATCGAACTGACCCAGCGTATCTTCCAGTTTTGGTATGATGGCGATCTGCAGAAGTTAGAGCCTTACCTTCCACTAAATGTGTTACATGCTATTGACAAAAACAGTCAATGGTTTGCGCCAGTTCATAAGATGGTGAATGAGCTCTGCCGGCTGAATAAGTCTGAGCCTGAAGGACTGCTGATGTTGGCACCAAAAGAGTTTGATCGCCTGCTCAATAAACTCAATAGTGATAACAGCCGCGATCTGGAACGACTGCACGATATCCACAGTTTGTATGCCCATTTACAGGAAAAATATTCCTTTGAGTCGGTAAATATCATACAACTCATTCGTAAACATTCTTTTATCCCTGAAAATGAGATTGAGCTGTTGGATAAAGCTCTTCGTCAGAACGATTATCGCCGATCACTCAAGCTGATCTATTCCTTTATGGAGAAGCTGAAGGATATTATCTTCAATCCGGCTCAAAGCGAAGGCTGGGAGAATATTTATCACAAACGGCATATAGCTATTGGTATTCCCAGCATGTATGGCACCTATCGTGAAGATAAGTTTGAAGCACTCGGACTGACCTTTCGCTTAGAAAGGGTAGCTACCCGACTGATGGAGAAAGTGGTGGAAACCATCAACTTAGACTATATCTCGGCTACTACTTTAGAAGAGATCAACGTGATTTTGGATTATTTTCGTGAAGGTCTGGAATTAGACGGCATCAGCAACCAGAGCTTCGATTCCAATCTGCAGATGCTACGCTACAGCCTCACTTCCCGCAGCTTTTCCTTTGATCAGTACATCAATATCTTCCAGTTTTTAGCACAAGATATAAGACGTACTATTATTAAATATTTCCTCAAGTCGTTTGAATATCCTTTAAAGGTTGTGGTGCCTCAACTTTTCGATCCTAAGAGCAAATTAGCCGAGAAAGAGTTGGTGCAGCTCATCAGTCGCAAGTCGGAAGAGTTTCACCGCGATGTGATAGCCGATGCATTCCTGGTGCAGCCTTTAGATAATTTTGTGAGCCGAATCCTGCAGTCGCTACGAAGCATGGCCGACCGATTAGATAAAAGCCTGATAGATGATATTATGTCTTACAATAAGGAGTTGGTGGTGAGCTCACTTGGAGAAAAGACTGAAAAAATGGATAACCAGGTGTTTTTGGGAAGTAAGGCCTATCACTTGAAAAACCTGCTGATCAATAAATTTCCTGTTCCACCGGGTTTTGTCATCACCTCAGAGGTTTTCCGGCGTAATATGACTATTCAAGAGCTGCCGGCTTTGAGAAAAGAGCTGTATGAACTGTTTGGGAAGCATCTGCAAAAGATCGAAAAGATCAGCGGTAAGCAATACGGTAATGCACAGCACCCCCTTTTGTTGTCGGTGCGTTCGGGCACGGCTATCTCAATGCCGGGCGCTATGGATACTATCCTCAACGTAGGTCTGAATGATCAGTTAGTCGAACAGATCAGCAAGCAGGACCGGTATAGCTGGTCAATTTGGGACTCGTATAGGCGGTTGCTGCAAAGCTGGGGTATGGCACATGGCATTGAACGGGATGTGTTCGATGCCGTTATGGTGCATTTTAAACAGCAGAAAAAGATTACACAAAAGTTGGATTTCTCACCTCAAGATATGCGTGAGATTGCCATAGCGTACAAGCAGGTGTTGAAGGATTATCAGGTTGTGTTTGAAGAAAACCTGTTTAAGCAACTGATCAAAGCCATCAATATGGTTTTTGACTCCTGGTCGTCCGAACGAGCCTATGTGTATAGACGGCATTTGCAGTTCTCCGATAACTGGGGTACAGCAGTGATTGTTCAGCAAATGATATACGGCAATCTGAGCAACCGTTCTGGTACAGGGGTAGTATTTACTCAAAGTCCGTATAAAGAACGGCCCGGCGTGCATCTGTTCGGCGATTTCACTATGCGAAGCCAGGGCGAGGATATAGTGGCAGGATTGGTGAAACCCTTGCCGGTAAGCGAAAGTCAACGAAAAAAAAGTGGCCTGGAAGGCCCATCGCTGCAAAGCCTGTATCCTCAGATTTATAAACGGCTGTTTGAGATAGCTACTGATCTGACCGAAAACTATGGATACAGCCCACAAGAGATAGAGTTCACCTTTGAATCCGATTCACCTGATGAGCTGTATATCTTACAAATACGTGATATAGACCTTAGTTCTAACGTAGAGTTGAATAGTTTTACCGTCATGCCGGAGCAGATGCAGCTTTTAGGCAGAGGGATAGGCATAGGAGGGCGAGCCATGAATGGGATCGCAGCTTTTGCCGAAGATGATATGGAGCAGTTGAGGAAATCGCAGCCCGGTATCCCTGTTATTCTGATTCGGCCGGATACAGTGCCCGATGATATAGGAATGGTCTTTGCCTGCGACGGACTGATCACAGCCCGTGGAGGAGCCACCTCACATGCGGCTGTTACAGCAGTACGACTTGGGAAAACATGTGTGGTAAACTGCACCGATCTCATAGTAGATGAAGCCGCAAAACGATGCCACTTCGGAGAGCTGACAGTGCTGTCGGGAGATAAAATAGCCATAGATGGACACCTTGGGAATGTGTATGCAGGACACTATCCTACAGAAAAAACTATTGATACTTCAGATTATCTATATTAAAAGGCATTACCACAACTTAAAATGAATGTATATTTTCACTTAGAGATTAAAAATCCATCCATTTTTTTTTGATCTGTTTCTACTAGTTTTTCTATAGCAGACCGTCGTAAATTCCTGAATTGTTGTATTTTTGCCGCCTATGCAAAATATCCGTAACTTCTGTATTATAGCTCATATTGACCACGGCAAAAGCACACTGGCCGATCGGTTATTGCAATTGACCCATACCATAAGCGAACGAGATCAGAAAGAGCAAGTGCTTGATAGTATGGACCTTGAGCGCGAGAGGGGTATTACAATTAAAAGCCATGCCATCCAAATGGAGCATCAGCATCAGGATACGCACTATATTTTGAATCTGATTGATACTCCGGGACATGTGGACTTTTCATATGAGGTGTCGCGTTCTATTGCTGCTTGCGAAGGCGCTTTGTTAGTGGTTGATGCTACTCAAGGCATACAAGCACAAACTATTTCAAATTTATACCTGGCACTAAACCATGATCTTGAGATCATTCCGGTAGTAAATAAGATTGATATGGACAGTGCCATGCCCGATGAGGTAGAAGACCAGATCATTGATCTGATAGGATGTGAGCGCACTGATATCTTACGTGTCAGTGCTAAAACCGGATTAGGTGTGGACGAGGTGTTAGAAGCTATTATTAATCGGATTCCTGCCCCTAAAGGCGATCCTCAGGCTCCACTACAAGCTTTGATCTTCGACTCGGTATTTAATTCCTATAGAGGGATCATCGCTTATTTTCGTATTATGAACGGAACATTGCATAGAGGCGATCATGTGAAGTTTGTGGCTACCGGAAAAACTTATCATGCCGAAGAAATCGGTGTTCTTAAACTGCGTCAAAAGCCGCAAAACAGTCTCTCGGCAGGAGATGTAGGCTATATCATCTCAGGTATAAAAACTTCAAAAGAAGTGAAGGTAGGTGATACGGTGACTCATGTCGAACGACCCTGTACAGAAGCTATTGCAGGTTTTGAGAATGTTAAGCCTATGGTGTTTGCTGGTATTTATCCGGTTGATGCCGATGATTATGAAGAGCTGAGAGCCTCCATCGAAAAGCTACAGCTTAATGACGCATCTTTGGTGTTCGAACCTGAATCGTCATCAGCATTGGGATTTGGTTTTCGATGCGGATTTTTAGGCTTACTACATATGGAGATCATACAAGACCGCTTAGACCGGGAGTTTGATATGGATGTGATCACTACGGTACCCAACGTACAGTATAAAGTGTATACAACTTCCGGCGATGTGCTTGAAGTGCACAACCCAAGTGGACTGCCCGACCCATCCCGGTTAGACTATATAGAAGAGCCTTATATCATCGCACAGATTATCTCTAAATCAGAATACTTAGGCAATATAATGACGTTATGTATTGAGAAAAGAGGAGTGCTGAAAAATCAGGTCTATCTGACATCCGATAGGGTAGAGCTTACCTTTCAGATGCCTCTGAGTGAGATAGTGTTTGATTTTTACGACAAATTAAAATCTATATCAAGAGGATACGCATCTTTTGACTATCATATAGCTGGGTATCAACAGGCTAATTTAGTCAAGCTCGATATACTGCTCAACGGCGAATCAGTTGATGCATTGTCAACACTTATACATAGAGATCATGCCTATACCTTTGGACGCCGAATGTGCGAAAAACTTAAAGAACTCATTCCCCGGCAACAATTTGATATTGCAATACAAGCTGCTATAGGATCGAAAATCATAGCCAGAGAAACTGTCAAAGCACTGAGAAAAGACGTAACGGCCAAATGTTATGGAGGCGACATCTCACGGAAACGGAAATTGTTGGAAAAACAAAAGAAAGGTAAAAAACGAATGCGGCAGGTAGGCAATGTGGAAGTGCCACAAACGGCATTTCTGGCTGTACTAAAATTAGATTAACCCTTTTAGGACACTCGCTCATTGATTTTTTGTTTCACTTACTATATATTTGTATTCATATTACATATTCATCACCTATAGATGTATTTGATGAACCGGTTGATAGTTAAATGGTTGATATTAGGTTTTATCCTCATGGCTGGCCAGTTGTGTCATGCACAGTTTGACGCTTTGCCAGTGATGGGATCGAATACTGCCGTTGCTTCAACCCTTGTCACTGAGGATATTCAGAATGTACAAATACCTCTTAAGATGGGTGGTCCGGGATTTAATGCAGTCAGCCAGTTTTATTTCCTGATACAATATGATGCTGCTTTCCTACAGTTTGATGGGTTTCAGCCAGCCGGAATTTCCGGAATAAGTGCTACCACAAATGCAAATTATATATATATTAACTGGAGCAATCCAAGCTCTACTATCAATTGCACATCTACAACCGTATTAGGATATCTTACTTTTACCCGTATCGGTACAGGTAATGTGCCGTTGACGTTTTTACACGGGAGTTATGTGAAAGGGTTGGAAGGTAATTTGGCAGTTGATTTCGTCAACGGAATGCTTGTACAAACCTACGAGTTAAGCTTAGAGGCTGTTCCTTCTGATGCCGGAGTTCTGAGCGGAGCAGGAAGCTATTTCCCCGGACAATCCGTAACTGTTCAAGCCATACCGGCAGAGGGGTTTTCGTTTATCAACTGGACGTATAACGGCAACCAGGTTTCTAATAATGCTGTCTTTAGCTATATCATGCCTGACCATCACACTTTGTTACAGGCTAATTTCATGCGTAACAGCTATTTGCTTACCCTTCATACCGATCCATCGGAGGGTGGAACGGTTACAGGAAGCGGAGTATATACCTACGGGCAAAGTGTAACCGTACAGGCTGATCCATCCACCGGCTATGAATTTGTTCATTGGCTCAGCAATGGGCAGATAGTCTCTGATGATACTGTATATACCTTCACTATGCCTGCCGAAAATTTAGATTTATGGGCGGTTTTTGATCAAATTGCGTATGCTGTAACTATTGATGTTATTCCAGCTGAAGGCGGTACTACTACAGGTGCCGGCAATTATTTTTATAACACACCAGTCCAGCTAAAGGCATATCCGGCTGAAGGCTATCACTTTGGAGCCTGGTATTTCAATGGAGCTTTAGTATCTACCAATGAGAACTATTACTTCGACATGCCTGCTGCCCCAGTACAAATGATGGCACATTTTGATCAGAATATTTATCAGATTGAGCTAACTGTTAATGATACTCTGGCAGGCAAGGCAATAGGTGGTGGAAGCTATCATCATAACAGTCCTGTAACTATCAAGGCAAAAGCCAACGATTCGTATCAGTTTGTCGCCTGGATAACTGATGGATTAGTCTTTTCTTATGAGGCTACCTATAGTTTTTTGGCTACGCGCGATCAATCTATAGAGGCTGTGTTTCAGCAGATACAAGACTGTCCGGTACCATTGGCGTTGTTTGTCAACGAGATAGGCGAGAATAAAGCAAGGTTACATTGGGTATCACCCGAGCATATCGAAAGTTGGGATCTGTTATGGGGTAAGATGGATACAGACAGCCTGATAACCACTTTTCTTGTTGAAGCCATAGATACGAATATGCTATTGTTAGATACCCTGTCACCCCTGACCCAATATGGATTCTACGTAAGGGCTCATTGTCAGGATGGTATGGTATCGGATTGGTCAGAGCTGTCGCGCTTCACTACCTATAATGTTGGAGTTGCGGTTACAGAGGATGCACAAACCGTACGTATCTACCCTCAGCCTGCATCCGACAGACTAACTATTCAAATACCGGGATCATGGCTGCCGGCTGTAATCCATATTTTTGATATGCACGGTAAGCAGTATTATACGTTCCAGTCATCAGAACATTCAGAACTTAGTATAGACCTGAACTCTTATCCCCCGGCTATGTATGTTGTCCGTATTATAACAGCTGAACGGTTTTATGCCAAACCCATGATAGTTGTGAGATAAGATATTAATAGATCAGCTGATCACTGTGATCCAAATTTTTCTTCTTCCGCCTTTATTTCTGAATTCGCACAGATAAATTCCCTGCCATGTCCCCAAAGCTAACCTATTGTTATGAATAGGGATGCTCAGACTGTTGCCGGTCAGTACGGATTTTATATGAGCCGGCATATCGTCTGTACCTTCATAGATATGCGTAAAATGAGGGTTGTTTTCTTTGACTAACCAGTCAAAATAATATTCTAAATCGGTTCGCACTGATGGGTCGGCATTTTCGTTGATACATAATCCTGCTGAGGTATGTTGCAGGAAAAGATTCAGCAATCCTTTCTCGGGTAATGGATGAACAAAGGTTTCAACCTTATCTGTGATCAAATGGAAACCGCGCGGCATCTCAGGCAATATGAGCTGTAGCTGTTGTATCATATAAAAAACTCCGGTGTTGAAAAGCGCCGGAGTACAAATATAAGCATATCAACAATATTAATCGTCACCCAATTCATGGGTAAGGTTTTTCTCTTTAATACCGGCTATCTCCTCTAACATATCTGTTGTCAACGACTTAGGTCGCTCAAGCGGATACAGCAATGCTCTGTCCCATATCAGATTAGCTACTATTCCTATTGATCGGCCAATACCGAACAAAACAGTATAAAAGTCATACTCGGTTACCCCATAATGCCACTGTATCACCCCCGACTGCGCATCCACGTTAGGCCATGGGTTTTTAGCCTTGTTTTGTTCGATAAGTACTTGTGGGACTATTCGATACAGCATATCCACATATTTGAAGATGGGATCGTCCGCTAAATATTTCAGACTGAACTCTCGCTGTACCATATATCTGGGGTCGGTCTTCCTCAATACGGCATGCCCGAATCCTGGAACTATTTGCCCGCTATGTAGGGTGTCCCAAACAAATTGCCGTAATTCTTCTTCAGTTGGTATCTCGCCACCCATTCTTTCCATCACCTCTTGCAGCCATCGCAGTACCTCCTGATTGGCTAACCCGTGTAAGGGGCCGGCCAGCCCATTGATCATGGCTGATGTAGCCAAATACACATCGGAGAGCGAGCTGCCAACCAAATGAGCTGTATGGGCACTCACGTTACCGCTTTCGTGATCGGCATGGATGATAAAATGCATACGGGTTACATCATCGTAAGGCTTGGCTTTGCCCATCATATGAGCAAAATTAGCTCCTACATCCAAATTGGGATTGCCCACTATGCGTTTTCCTTCTCGGTAAAGTTTGGCATAAATATACGTGGCTATCTCCGGAAGTTTGGCTAACATATTCAGCCCGTCTTCATACATAGGATCCCAGTACTCGTTTTTATTGATACCGGCTTTGTATTTCTTGGCAAAGAACGATTCCCTTGACATAGCTAAAATAGCTGATGAGAACATGGCCATTGGAGGGCTGCAACAGGGCCACGCATCAATGACCTCATACACATAACGAGGCAATATCCTGCGTTTAGAAAATTCATCAACCAGATCCAATACCTCTTGCTCATTGGGTATTTCACCGGTAAGCAGAAGATAGAAAAGCCCTTCTACATAAGGCATCTCGGCATTTTTAGGTTTAGGAAGCAGTTTGAAAACTTCCGGCAGGGTATATCCACGGTATCGGATCCCTTCGTTAGGATCCAAATAAGAAATATCAGTTACCAGGCACTTGATACCCCGCATACCTCCAATGGCTTGTCCTATAGTAACTTTGTCAATAACAGTGTTGCCATATTCTTCTAACAGCATCTTGGTACGTGGTCTCCAGGCTTCGATTTTTTCTCGTAAAGTGTTTTTTAAGTTTGACATGACTTTTGCGTAGTTTTGATTTAATTTTGAGTTAAACGCTCTTTCAGCCTCTGGTGTATAGCTTCCAGAAACTCCTCAGTATATAAATAGTGTTCCGGTTTCAAACTGTTGCCGTGTATGAGCAAAGCCAGGTCTTTAGTCATTTTTCCTGCCTCAACTGTTTCAATGCAGACCTCTTCTAAAGTTGCTGCAAAATGAATCAGGTCATTATTATTATCTAACTTTCCTCTATGGGCCAATCCACGTGTCCATGCAAAAATAGAAGCAATGGGGTTTGTTGAAGTAGGATTTCCTTTTTGGTGCTCGCGATAATGCCGTGTAACTGTTCCATGGGCAGCTTCGGCTTCTACAGTATTTCCATCGGGTGTGACCAACACAGAAGTCATCAGTCCCAATGATCCAAATCCTTGTGCTAAGGTATCTGACTGCACATCGCCATCATAGTTCTTGCATGCCCATACAAATTTGCCGTTCCATTTCAAGGCAGCAGCTACCATATCGTCAATAAGCCTATGCTCATAAGTGATACCTTTAGCCTCAAAACGCTCTTTGTAGTCGCTCAGATAAATTTCTTCAAATATATCTTTAAATCTTCCGTCATATTGTTTTAAAATGGTGTTTTTTGTAGATAGATAAAGCGGCCATTCTTTTTGTAGAGCCATATTGAAACAGGCATGGGCAAAGCCTTTTATAGAAGGATCGGTATTGTACATAGCAAGAGCTACACCATCGTCGTGAAAATTATACACCTCAAAATGTGTGACATCACTACCATCCTCAGGGGTGAAGGTGATACTGAGCTTGCCCTTGCCTTTGGTGACAAAGTCTGTCGCACGATACTGATCGCCAAAAGCATGACGACCTATCACTATAGGGTGTTCCCAACCGCTTACTAATCGAGGGATGTTGCGGATAATGATAGGCTCGCGAAAAACTGTACCATCTAAAATGTTTCGTATAGTACCATTGGGTGATTGATACATTTTTTTTAAGCCAAATTCTTTCACACGTTTCTCATCAGGGGTAATAGTAGCGCATTTTATGCCTACATTATACTTCTGAATAGCGTGAGCTGCTTCAACGGTTACTTCATCATGAGTTGCGTCTCGATTTTCGATGCCGAGATCGTAATATTTTATCTCGACATCCAAATAAGGTAGAATAAGCTTCTCCTTAATGAATTTCCAGATGACACGAGTCATCTCATCCCCGTCAAGCTCGACTATAGGATTGATCACCTTGATTTTTGTCATGTTTTTTAGTTTGAATGTTAAAATATAGATACGTATATGTGTGAATAAATTTGAACGATAAAAATACAAATTTGTTTGAAACATCCTTTCTAAAAACGGACTTATGGGATTTATTTTTAATTTCGTTGGGTTTGACGAATGTTTTTCTTGTCATATGTAACTTTTTATCGACTCTTTACGTCTGATAAACATTAATTAATAAAGTATTATGGAAAATCAATCTGGTTTTTACCGTTCAGCTACAAACAAAGTTATAGCTGGTGTGTGTGGCGGCTTGGGAATGCGATTTCATATTGATCCTGTTTTAATTCGTCTGTTGTTCGTGTTTATGGTATTGGCTGGTGGTAGCGGGGTGTTGGTGTATATCATTTTATGGATAGTCATGCCTAAACGATATGATGACCCGGTGGTGAACGCCAATCAGTCGCAGGACAGCTCGGATACAGAGTTTATCAGGCAGGATTTAAAGGAGGCTACACCCACATATCGCAATGGACAAATATTTTTGGGTATCGCCCTGATTTTAATTGGCGGACTGTTTTTGACAGCTATCTTTATACCCGGGTTTAATACCAATGACTGGTGGCCGCTCATACTGATCGTAGGCGGTATCTTTGTGTTACTAACACCATCTTCACATAAATAAATTAACCGATATGAAACAGAGAAATATTTTTTGGGGAAGTTTGTTAGTGCTGTTTGGCAGCTTGCTCCTGATCCATAAACTGAATGTGATTCACCTGAACTGGTGGGCAATTCGAAATCTATGGCCATTCCTACTCATGTTTTGGGGTCTGACCCTTTTGCCTGTTAAACCTGCGATTAAAATTGGAGCAACCTTCATATTGATCGTACTAAGCATATTTACATACAGCCATTTTGATGCGGACAACTACAAATCCCGACATTGGTTTGGCATCGAAAAACGAAGTCAAAGCTATGATGACTCATTAGTACGTTATTTCTCCGAGGCTTTTCATCCGGATATTGAGCGCGGTACATTAAAATTAGCAGCTGGTGCAGGATCGTTTAATTTAGTCGGTATATCAAGCGATTTGGTTCATGCTGAAGAGCAAAGCGGATCAGCAAAGTTTGAATACAAGGTAGAAGATTCAGGTACCGAAGTACGGATTCTAATACAGCAACCCACTCCTATACGCAAGATCAGATCAGAAAAAATTAATCGCTTGAGTCTGATGCTACACCCCGATCCGGTATGGAGTTTTGATCTGGCAGTGGGGGCAGCTGAATTGGATTTTGATATGCGGGAGTTCAAAATTGAGAATCTGAATATTGATTGTGGTGCTGCTTCTATCTACCTTAGATTAGGAGAGCTTTATGACGAAACTCATATCGTTATTAATTCAGGAGCTTCTTCTATTGAATTGAATATCCCTATAGGAGCAGGCTGTCGGATAGAAGGGGCCTCCGTGTTATCAAATAGAAACCTTCCGGGCTTTACAAAAATGGGAAGTAATGCCTATGAAACAGATCAGTTCGACTCACAGCAGCAAAAAATCTATGTCCGCATGGATTCGGCAGTATCTAATTTTACAGTGATACGGGAATAATCTTTATAGCTGTTTGTGAATCTTTCTAAGCAGTTGTGTAGTACATTTGCTGACAAGCTGACAACTAAGGTTGGGTGGCATGTTTTTTGCGCAACTGCTTAAATTGCTATGGAATACAAAGATTATTATGCCATATTGGGTGTCGAAAAAGATGCTACAGCCGACGAGATAAAAAAGCAATATAGAAAGTTAGCCATACAGTACCATCCCGACAAAAATCAGGGGAATGCGGCTGCTGAGGAAAAGTTTAAAACGGTTGCAGAAGCGTATGAAGTATTGGGCGATCCGGAGAAACGTAAAAAATATGATGATCTGGGAGCCAATTGGAAGCAGTACGAACAGAGTGGATTTAGCGGATACGATTTTGGGAACTATGGTGGGACGCACTTCAGGCAAGCTGACTTCGGTGAGTTTTTTGGAGGTCAATCGGGATTCTCCGACTTTTTTGATGCTTTTTTTGGTCGTGGCTTTACACATAGCCGCAAATCAACTACTTATAAAGGTAGTGATCTGAAAACTGAAGTATGGATCAGCCTTGAAGAAGCGTATAATGGAACTGTCAGACAATTAAACATAGATGGCTCCCGTATCAGAGTGCCTGTTAAAAAAGGTGTAAAAGACGGCCAAATCCTACGACTGAAAGGAAAAGGCAGTAGAGGCAGTCAGCCCGGTCTGGAAGGTGACTTGCTGATGACGATCAAAATACACAAACATCCAACCTTTACCCGTAAACAAAACGACCTGTGGATGGAAGTACAAATAGATTTTTATACTGCTGTCCTTGGAGGTAAGATCACATTAAACGGCTTGGACGGAAAACTTATAGTTCCATTGAAAGCCAATACACAAAACGGTAGCTTGCTTAGGCTGAAAGGCAAGGGAATGCCAATTTATGGACGCGAATTGTCGGGAAACCTGATCATTAAAATACAAATCACTATACCCGAAAAAATGACAAGCAAAGAAATTGAACTAATCCAACAAGCTCATTCACTGAAACAGCGCAAAAAATAATAAGCTCTTTAAACAAGAAGAATATTGGTGATCTGTCAAAATGAAGTGCATGGGCATGATTATATGCGTACTAATTTGAAATGACCCTGATAGGAGGCACCAGGTTGGCAAGGACTTTCAGCATACTGAAACACATTTTTTTTTAAAAAATAGAGGTGCCATAATCCCTTTTAAATTAATGGGTTGGAGCAGGTCTGCATAGCTCCATGATTTTGAACGCACCAGAAAACCTACTTGTTTATACTGTGCAAAACTAAACGGGCTGTTTTATTTTTTTCTTGACTATAATGCCAAACTGTATTATTTTTGTGATCCGAAAAGGGAAAAAATGAATCGACAATTTTTTGATACTCTTCGGGATATAACTATCTTTTTCAATGAAAGTTGTGAAATTATTCTGTATTATTGACGGCAATAGCCGTCTTTTTTTTTGATGATGGGTATCATAGATGTCAATTCCGAGTATATCAGTAATTAACGGATTAAAGCATGAAAAATAGAAGTTTAATTTCCATCAGCGATTATTCAAAACAGGAGCAGATTGATTTACTTGACAGGGCAGCTAATTTTGAGCAGCATCCCAGGCGTGATATCCTAAAAAATAAAGTGATTGCTTCTTTGTTTTTCGAGCCATCTACCCGAACGCGGCTTAGTTTTGAGAGTGCAGTACAACAGCTTGGGGGAAGTGTTGTAGGGTTTACAAGCTCTGATAGCAGCAGTGTGCAAAAAGGAGAATCGTTGAAAGACACTATACTCACCGTCAGTAACTACTGCGATTTGATAGTGATACGGCATCCGGTTGACGGTTCAGCCCGATATGCCAGTGAGGTCTCCCCAGTACCTATAATTAATGCCGGTGATGGCGCCAATCAGCATCCCACTCAATGCCTGTTGGATATGTATTCGATCAGAAAAACACAAAATAAGCTCGAAAATCTTGATATCACATTTGTAGGCGACCTGAAATATGGACGGACGGTACACAGCCTGATCATCGCTCTCTGCCAGTTTAACACACGATTTCATTTAGTATCGCCTGTTGAACTCAAGTTGCCAAGTGCTGTGAAAAGATTTATTAAAGAAGCAAAACTGCATTACGAGCAATACATAGACTTGACAGAAGTAGTAGCAAAATCTGATATTATCTATATGACACGAATCCAACGTGAACGGTTCCCCGATCCCATAGAATACGAAAAAGTGAAAAATGCATATAACCTTAGAAACAATATGTTAGAAAACTCTCGACCAAATTTGAAAATATTACATCCGCTGCCCAGAGTAAACGAGATAAGCGTAGATGTTGACAGCAGCTCAAAGGCATATTATTTTGAACAAGCACGAAATGGTGTGTTTGTACGTCAGGCACTTATTGCATCTATTTTAGGACTTATTTCCTGAATTAAACTTACTGACTATGAATAGAAAAAGAAAAGAACTGATAGTTTCGGCTTTGAATAATGGAACAGTGATTGACCATATACCACCCGAAAGAGTGTTTCAAGTCATCCGAATATTAGGCCTTGACCAAACAGGTAAACAGGTCTATTTTGGAACCAATCTGGAAAGTAAAAAATATGGCCGTAAAGGCATCATAAAAATTAGCGACACCTATTTCGAAAATGAAGAAATTAATAAAATTGCGTTAGTAGCACCATCAGCTACATTGATTGAAATACATGACTTTGAAGTAGTTCGCAAAACACATGTTGTCATACCTGAAACTATTGAGAAAATTGTAAAATGTTTTAACCCGAATTGCATCACTAACAAAGAGCTTATTTCTACTCGATTTCATGTGATTTATGATGAAAACGGCCTGCTGAAATTAGTTTGTCATTATTGCGAGAAAAATACATCAAAAGCAAATTTCGTGTTTGTATAACACACAGCTATTGTTGATATAGGGCGTAATGAAGCTTTACACTCATGCGAAAGCTTGTATTTTTGCAAAAAGGAGCCTGAGGTGGCTGAACTTTGTTATTTGTAAAGAACATGTCTGAATACATCCATAAACTTATTGCCCAAGGTGAGCACCAGCAGCAGGATTTTAAATTTGAGATAACCGATAGTAAAAAAATTGCCCGCTCTCTGGTTGCTTTTGCCAATACCGATGGCGGACGCCTGTTGATTGGTGTAAAAGATAATGGTGCTATAGCTGGTGTACGCTCCGAAGAAGAGTATTATATGGTCGAAGCAGCAGCTCAGTTATATTGCCAGCCTGAAGTGTATTTTACAAGCAAAGAATGGACTGTTGACGGACGTATGGTGTTAGAGATCACAGTGCCAAAAAGCACCAGAATGAAACATAAAGCACCTGCTAAAGAAGGTGAATATAAATTTTTTATTCGAGTTAAAGATCAAAACTTATTGGCAAACAGTATCCTGGTTCAATTATGGAAACGACAAAAACATGCCATCCCTGTAAAAATTAGTTTCACTAATACCGAAATGATGCTGCTCCGCTATCTGTCAAGGAATCCATCTGTGAGTCTGAAGGAATATATGAAGATGGGCGGTATTACCAAACGAAGGGCAGAAAAAATTGTGACAGATTTTATTCTGACAGGTATCATCCATATGGAGATCAATGAAAAATATACACGATTCAGTCTCATTGACCATGAACTGTTGGCCAAAATTGATCACCAGATCGAAAATAACAACTGATATATAATACTGATATATAATAAGGTGTAACCTCCAAAATACAATACTATGATTATACTGCTTTCACCTGCCAAAATCCTTGATTATTCCAGCAAAGTGCATCTTTCTTTAACTAGCAAGCCTGATTTTATTGATAGAGCCAATTATCTAGCATCTCTGCTGCAGCAATTTTCTATCGATCAGTTGTCGAAGCTCATGTCGGTTAGCAGCAAGCTTGCCAGACTAAATTTCGAACGCTATCAGCTTTGGGATCACGAACATACGCCCTCCCGGCAGGCTGTCTTTGCTTTTAAAGGGGATGTGTATCAAGGAATAGAAGCTGAAAATTTCAGTATGGACGATCTGCTGTTTGCGCAACAGCATTTGAGAATACTCTCAGGCCTGTATGGCTACCTCAGGCCGGCCGATATGATTAAACCACACCGGTTGGAAATGGGAACCAAACTGCAAACCGATGCCGGTAAGGATTTAACTACATATTGGCAAGAAGTTGTTACAAAGGCTATAAAAAAAGACTTGCAAACAATGGAGCAGCCATTGGTAGTAAATCTGGCTTCCAACGAATATAGCGCAGCTGTTACCTTTAAGGAGTTGCATGTGGAGGTGTTTACTCCTGAGTTTAAAGACTTTAAGAACGGGAAGTATATAACGATCAGTTTTTATGCTAAAAAGGCAAGAGGTCGCATGAGCTCGTTTATCATTAAGAACCGTATAAGCAAAGCTGAAGATCTTGTAGCTTTCAGTGCCGATGGCTATCATTACAACAATCAATTGTCCGATAAATATGCGCCCGTTTTTACGCGCGGATAAAAAATAACTCAAAAAGGGCGTGGGTATGAAAAAAAATTGTATCTTTGTCCTCCAAATTTGATGCAAAAGTTCATACTTTTATTGAAAACTACATCAGGAAACACAAGCTAAGAAAAAAAATTAATTTTATTTGCTTCTTACTTTATTAGTTTTAAGGCAGTTAATTTTTTCTTTTAATTTTCTTTATATTTTTTGTTGTATTAATTAAAAAAGTTTTTACTTTTGCGCTCCCAATCGAGTTTAATGTAATATTTTTTTTTACATTTTTCTTGTTTGGTTTGTTTTTAGGAAGTTTTTAAAGTTCTTTGATATTTTGAAGCCAAGAAGCCTATGGGAATTATATTAATATTTTTGTTTTTGGTATAATTTCTTTAGTAAGATAGTACATTTTAAGCGACACATCGAAGAGACAGTATTTAGATTT
>JALNZU010000045.1 GCA_023229245.1 Bacteroidales bacterium
CGGAGAACGCTGGCGGGTTCAGAAACTCATGAAACACTAAGGAACGGAAGTGCTTTATTCAGTATTAACTCTAACAAACTGATACTAACACAAATGATTCTCCAGACATCAAGCAGTTGTAAAGAATTGTGTGAGATTTCTCGCTGACGCTCGAAATAACGTGGATTTTTTTACAGACAGAGAGTTCTACACATAGGCGGCTCAGCCGCCTATGTATAGAACTCCTTACCCAACTACCTGTTGTCATTCCGAACGCAGTGAGGAATCTAAAAAAAATACATCTCTAATTTTTATGAATGGGCAGAAACAGTTTCAAAACTATAGGTACTTAGGCTCATACAATACTACGAATTATTAAAATAAAGAAAATGTTCAATTTGTTTTACTAAATTTACTTTAATTATCTAAATCTGTGAGTCCCGCTTATTTATGTTTGATTTTGAGACTTTTTTATCAAAAAAAATAATTAAAAAAGACAAACAGTATTTTATAACGATTCTAAATAAGATTTTATATACTGACCTCCAATTAGTTAGTATTCATTACAAATCCACCGAATGGGTTCTTGTTTTTTTTTGCTTGAATTTTACGTAGAGTCTTTGTATATTGCAAGCTTAATTATAACTCACAAGTATTTAGTTATGAAGACACAACAACTTAGATACCCTTGCGAGCGTTCCTTATGGTCACCATCAGAAACGGGAAAAGGTATTATGATAAGGCTTCCTATAGGCCTATTGTGCCGCAATTACAATGAACTTTGCAGCAAAAGAATAATTATTATAACTTAATTAACGGTAGTTATCATAAACAAAATGATTTATAATTCGCTAAAAATATATTTATTGATTTTTTTGAATGTCTTGCTCATCTCGTTCATAAAGGCACAAAGCAGCTTTTATTTCGAGTACGAAAAATCATCACCTATGCAAGGGAAGGATATAGTAGAGACAAGCAATAATGAGTTTCTGGTTTTAGTAATTGTCCCCCCTGCATATGGGTACGATATGCTTGTTAGATTATCTGCTAATGGTGAAGCGATATCGCAATATCATTTTGGAAGTCCTGATACTATTATAAGTTTATCCGGAATACATCGGTTTGATGACAACCATATAGTTTTAACCGGCCTGGCACAATTCTCTGAGAACTTGAACGACTGCTATGCCCTACAAATACATTTAGATGATGAACTGCATATCAATGAACAAATTTATACCCAAATACAACATCATCTTGAAATTTTTTATACAACTCTGGATGATAATAATAACTTAATATGGGCCGGCTCCTATGGCTCTTATGGATCTTTGGATATTATAATTATCAAGATTGATATGTTTGGAAATTTATTAAACTCTACTACCCATATAATTGAAGGAAATCATTTTGTTAATGATGTTATTCAGTTTTTTGAGAATCCGATTAAATATGGTATTTCCGTGACTGGTCCGATGGAAGGTTATATAAATCAAGGACAAGAGTTTTTTCTTCAATTTGATGAAGACTTACAATACTTAAAAACTGATAAGATACCAAATATTAGAGGTGTGGGAAATACGAATATGGCAATTGTAGATAATGGTTTAATTGCATTTGCCGGAAAAAGTTTTTCTCCTTGTACTATCATGTCCGGATTTGATAATCACCAATATTATAATACTTTGGAGTGGATCTTTGCAAATTATACTGAAGACGCTAATAAATCCGTATTCGTGCTTGCAGACGAATCTATTTCTACACTTGGCTATATTACTTTCGGAGATGGGATTGTTAGAGACTTTCCGGCACCTTACCGTGCAATAAGTTCTTATGAGCCTCATATTATTTATACAGCCGGCATTAAGAATATAATTCCTACCCAATGGCCATATCAAAATGAAGCTTCTTGGATCAGAGTTAATAAATTAGATAATGAGTTAAATATTATTTGGGAGAAATATATTGGCGGTGATGCATATTATCAAGTGAATAGTGTAACGGCTACTTCTGATGGAGGGGTTGTCTTATCTGGGTTCAAGACTTATCCCGGTCAGGCGCCATTAATGAATTTATTGGCGATAAAACTAAAACCGGATGGCACTGTTTCTTTAGACGAATACCCTGCTGTGGAATCTGCTTTTGTGATTTCTGTTTTTCCTAATCCTGCCAATACCGAAACCCAAATACAATTTGCCGAAAATGCAGTTCTTGAAAACGCAATGATTGAGCTTTACTGCCCCAGCGGCAGGCTTTTATATATAGCAAGGCCTACGAATCATTTTCATCCCATTGATGTCGCACATTTGTCACAAGGCATGTATTTGCTACGTCTCTGGGACGGCGAGCGCTGGCGGGTGCAGAAATTGATGAAACAATGAGGTACCTTATAACATCGCATATATATAAGGTATTTCGTATGAATATTATTTATGATTTAGCATATTAAATTATTTTTTAAAACAAAATGTTATGAATACAGAATTTTTTAAATTAATAACGGTAGTAATGTTCTGTTTATTTATTGGGACAAGCTGCCAAAAAGACAAAATTGAATTTGCGGATGAAAATATTGAAATTTCTTCAATACCCTCAATAGCTATTTATAAAACCAAAAATGATTATTTCGAAAATATCCGTGTTCAAGTTTTGGAAGATGGTAGAGTGAATGCTATACCTTGTTTGACTTTGAATGATCCAAGAATAATAGTTGATGAAAATGGAAAAATCAAGGTAAAGACTCGATGGCGGTTAAGAAATGGGTATATTGTTGATAAAGAATCAAGTATAAATCATGTTTTTACAGATATCACTTATCAGGAATATATTGACTGGAATACTTCAAATGGTGTTAACAGCTGGTCCGGTAGTTCAATAGCGCCCCGAATAATTGATAGCGATCCATTTACTGAATATTATGTTTATTATGGCATCGGCAAACCTGAAAGAATATTCACTGTAGGTGAAATTTACGAAATGATTGAAGATGGAACCTTTAAATCGGTTTTTACACAATTAAAATAGATTAATTTTTTATCAAATAAGTTAAAATGAAAACAATAATCAACACATCCTATAAAAAAGTTAGTATCCCCTTTCTTCTTTTAATTACATTTCTCTTTTCGATTAATCTGAATGCTAAAAATGTTTCACTAGAAACGGCTAGCCAGCTTGCTGTCAATGTTTTTTCTGAGAAAACAGGGCTTGCGAAAAGCTTACTTGAAATCAAAGAAATTATTTCTATAAGAAATGGGGACTTAGTATTATATCGTATTTTTAATTTTAGCCCAAATGGTTATATTGTTGTTACCGCCGACGATAATGTAAGACCGGTAATCGGTTACGGATTAAAAAGCAATTTTGATTTTGCCAAAGCCCCTCCTGCACTTATATACTTGCTTAATGAATACAAAAATGAGTTGGAGTACATCATCGAGAATAAATTAAACGTAGATGAGGAAAATACAGTTACTTGGAGGAAATATTCCGACAAAAACTATGTGCCGAATAGAAGTTATACTTTAGGTGATAATTTGATAAAAACTACTTGGGGCCAAAGGAGTCCATATAATAGTAGTTGTCCTTTGGATCCAAATACTGGCAGAAGGTGTCTTGTTGGATGTACGGCTGTAGCGTTGGGACAAATACTTAATTATTGGAATTGCAAGGTGTTTCCAGATGGAACAAAAACTTATTTTCCAAATATTTATTTCCAATCTCCTTTGACGGTTAATTTTTATGATCAGAATTATGACTGGGATATAATTAGTACGCAACCCGCATCAGCTGCTGATTTACTTTACCATTGTGGAGTTGCAATTGGGGTTAATTACTCTGAAACTGCAACTAGTGGTATTAGTTATAACGTGGAACAAGCATTGATAAATTATTTTGGTTTTCAAACATTAGGTTTACAACCGAAAAACGAAGACATGACTACTTGGATAAATATGTTAAAGAATGATATTGACAAGGGTCGTCCTATTTATTATGCCGGAATAAATACCACTGTATATCCTAACACTGGTCATGCTTGGGTGATTGATGGATATAAACAAACTGATGAGTTTCATTGTAACTGGGGCTGGGACGGTGAACATGATGATTATTATTATTTAGCTAATTTAATTCCCGGCACATCTAATTACAACTCCAATCAGCAAGCTATAATTGGAGCTGAACCAATTTTAGATGACTGTTTCAAACTTGATGGTTTATCAACAATTTGTTTTCCGGATACAACTCAATATAAAGTAACCATTCCGTCTACAGCTAGTGTAATATGGGGTAAAAGTACAAATTTGACTCAGATTGGCAGTAATACCAATACTATATTTAAAGTAAGGGCTAGTGGTTCTGGAAATGGATTTGTGACTGCCACTATAAAAAACAGCCAAGGGCAAGTTTTTTTAACAAGAACAAAAAATATTTGGGTGGGGATGCCACATACTCCCACTGATATTATCCCGTTTTGGAACAATGGAATGGAGTTTGGCAATGATTCTTATTATGAATTTAGGGTTAGACCACATCCCAGTTCTACTTATTATACATGGCAAGTTGATGGTGGCACTATTATTAGTGGACAAGGGACTAATTGGATAACAGTAAAAACTATAAAAATACCTGCTAATGTTCAGGCTCAATTTGGTGTTGCCGTTAAAGCAGGAAACAATTGTGGCGAAAGCGTCTGGTTTAATCGTACAGGCTGGGTTGTGCCAGGAACAGGTGCTACTCGCATGCTGCTTTCTCCTAACCCAACTAGCGGAGAAACTTTTCTTACTATCGAATCCAACACTATCGAAACGACTTTTGATGAAAACACCTTATGGGATTTAGAGGTTTACTCAGGATCGAATCTATTACAAACCAAACAAACTGGATTACGTGGTCGAAATGCCAGAATACAAACAGCAGGATGGAAAGAAGGAGTTTACTTGGTACGAATAATATACCAAGACGGAGTTCTAACCGGAAAACTGATAGTAGAATAAATGATTCTCCAGACATCAAGCAGTTGTAAAGAATCATGTGAGATTTCTCGCTGACGCTCGAATTGACGCGGAGCTCTTTACAGACAGGGAGTTCTACACATAGGTGGCTGCGCCGCCTATGTGTAGAACTCCTTATCCCAATTACCTATTGTCATTCCGAACGCAGTGAGGAATCTAAAAAAGTGTATTTATGGTTTTTATGAATGGATAGAGCTTCCTGAGCATGACATTCAAGCTGTCATGCAGCTGCTACTCATTAGTCCGACAGGGCGTACGCTGTATGAGGCACCGGCTAAGGGACGTTTTCATCAGATAGCATTGGAGTCTTATCCGGCAGGTTTGTACCTAGTACGCCTCTGGGACGGAGAAGGCTGGCGGGTACAGAAACTCATGAAACACTAAGGAAAGGAAGTACTTTATTCAGTATTAACTCTAACAAACTGATAGTAAAGTAAATGATTCTGCAGGCATCAAGCAGTCGTAAAGAATCGTATGCGAGATTTCTCGCTGACGCTCGAAATGACCTGGATCTTTTTACAGACAGAGAGTTCTACACATAGGCGGCGCAGCCGCCTATGTGTAGAACTCCTTATCCCCACTACCTGTTGTCATTCCGAACGCAGTGAGGAATCTAAAAAAGTGTATCTATGGTTTTTATGAATGGATAGAGCTTCCTGAGCATGACATTCAAGCTGTCATGCAGCTGCTACTCATTAGTCCGACAGGGCGTACGCTGTATGAGGCACCGGCTAAGGGACGTTTTCATCAGATAGCATTGGAGTCTTATCCGGCCGGTTTGTACTTGGTACGCCTCTGGGACGGAGAACGCTGGCGGATACAGAAACTCATGAAACACTAAGGAACGTAAGTACTTTATTCAGTAATAAACTCTAACAAACTGATAGTAAAATAAATGATTCTCCAGACATCAAGCAGTCGTAAAGAATCGTGTATGAGATTTCTCGCTGACGCTCGAAATGACCTGGATCTTTTTACAGACAGGGAGTTCTACACATAGGCGGTGCAGCCGCCTATGTGAAGAACTCCTTATCCCAATTACCTGTTGTCATTCCGAACGCAGTGAGGAATCCAAAAAAAGTATAACTCTAATTTTAAGGAATGGGTAGAGCTTCCTGAGCATGACATTCAAGCTGTCATGCAGCTGCAACGCATCAGCCCGACATGACATACGCTGTATGAGGCACCGGCTAAGGGACGTTTTTATCAGATAGCATTGGAGTCTTATCCGGCAGGTTTATACTTGGTACGCCTCTGGGACGGAGAACGCTGGCGGGTGCAGAAATTAATGAAACACTAAGGAAAGGAAGTACTTTATTCAGTATTAACTCTAACAAACTGATAGTAAAATAAATGATTCCGCAAGCATGAAGCAGTCGTAAAGAATCATGTGTGAGATTTCTCGCTGACGCTCGACATGACGTGGAGCTTTTTACAGACAGAGAGTTCTACACATAGGCGGCACAGCCGCCTATGTGTAGAACTCCTTATCCCTTTGCTAAATATTGTTCTCAATCCCGGCAAAAAACAGAGCCTTCCATGGGACTCGAACCCACGACCTGCTCATTACGAGTGAGCTGCTCTACCGACTGAGCTAAGAAGGCTTTAGTATGGCTGCAAAGGTAGTGGAATTTCACTAATTCTAATTTGTGCCTGTTGGTTTTTCTACATATTGCGTCGGTACTGACCTCCCACTTCAAACAATGCGTTAGTGATCTGGCCTAATGAAGCATATTTACTGGCTTCCATCAGCGAGGCGAATACATTTTCGTGTCGCAGCGCCGTTTGTTGTAACCGGGTAAGAACCTCACTGCTTTCTTTTTCCCATGTCTGATGCAATCGCTCAAGCATGTCAATCTGGTATTCTTTTTCCTGATGAGTAGCCCGTATTACCTCACCGGGTATAGTAGTAGGCGATCCGGTACTTGATAAAAATGTATTGACACCTATGATAGGTAGTTTTCCATTATGTTTCAGATTTTCGTAATAGAGCGATTCTTCTTGTATCTTGCTGCGCTGATACATAGTTTCCATAGCTCCTAGTACACCACCTCTTTCGGTGATACGGTCGAACTCGGCCATTACTGCTTCTTCAACCAACTGTGTCAGTTCTTCAATAATGAACGATCCTTGCAATGGATTTTGGTTTTTGGCTAATCCCAATTCCTGATTAATGATCATTTGAATAGCGATAGCTCTTCTCACGCTTTCCTCAGTAGGAGTAGTGATAGCTTCATCATAGGCATTGGTATGCAGGGAGTTGCAGTTGTCATATATGGCATACAACGCTTGTAAGGTGGTGCGTATGTCGTTGAAATCAATTTCTTGTGCATGCAGCGATCGGCCAGAAGTTTGAATATGATATTTCAGTTTTTGGCTTCTTTCGTTGGCACCGTATCGCAGTTTCATGGCTTTTGCCCAAATGAGTCTGGCTACCCTGCCTATGACAGAAAACTCAGGATCAATACCATTGGAAAAGAAGAACGAGAGGTTAGGTGCAAACTCATTTATTTGCATTCCCCGCGACAGATAGTATTCTACATAGGTAAATCCGTTGGCAAGGGTAAATGCTAACTGGCTGATGGGGTTGGCACCTGCCTCGGCTATATGATATCCTGAAATGGATACCGAATAGAAGTTTTGTATTTTATTTTCGATAAAATATTCTTGCATATCGCCCATCAGCTTCAGCGAGAAGTCGGTAGAAAAGATGCAGGTGTTTTGTGCCTGATCCTCTTTCAGTATATCGGCTTGTACGGTTCCGCGTACTTTTTTGATAGTGTCGGCTTTTATTTTTTCATACACTTCTTTTGGCAGTACCATATCTCCACTTACTCCAAGCAGTAGTAGTCCTAACCCGTCATTTCCTTCGGGGAGCTCTCCCTGATATAGTGGTCGTGGCAGTCCTTTCAACCTGTATATCTCGTCTATGATGGCATTTGTTTCGTTGATCAGTCCATTTTCGCGTATGAATATTTCGCATTGCTGGTCGATGGCGGCGTTCATAAAAAAGCCTACAAGTGCTGGTGCGGGTCCGTTTATTGTCATGCTGACACTGGTTTTCGGGTCGGCTAAGTTGAAGCCGGAATAGAGTTTCTTGGCATCGTCCACACATGCTACCGAGACTCCGGCATTACCTATTTTACCATATATATCGGGTCTTCTGTCAGGGTCTTCGCCGTAGAGGGTTACCGAATCGAAAGCTGTAGAAAGCCTTTTTGCAGCAAGCCCTTTTGACACATAGTGAAACCGGCGATTCGTGCGTTCGGGGCCTCCCTCGCCTGCAAACATACGGGTAGGGTCTTCCTGCTCGCGCTTAAAAGGAAATACTCCGGCAGCAAAAGGAAACTCGCCAGGTACATTTTCCATGAGCGACCAGCGGACTATCTCAGCCCAGGATCTGAAAGCAGGAAGCGATACCTTAGGTATTTGAAGATGTGAAAGAGATTTGGTATATGTCTCAACACGTACTGTCCTGCCTCTTACTTCAAACTCGTACACAGGATCACTATACCTTTTTTTCTTTGATTCCCACCCTTCAATGATGTCGAGTGTCTCCACATCCAATCCTTGTTTTTCACGGGCTATCAGCTCATGCAGGCTGGCGTTTTCGGACTTTGCTCCGGCTAATAAATCTAAGGCCTCGGTGAGCACTTGCAGACGATGTGCCTTTTCCGACTGAGCCATCGCATGCTGGTTATAATGTCTGACGGTGTCGGCTATCTCGCTCAAGTACCGTTTTCTTTTGGAAGGGATGATATATATCTTCTCCGACATTTCCTCCGGCCTGTGCATAGAAGTGATAAAAGGAGTATCGGTATGTTTGTTTATAATATTTAATATATTGATATACAAATCATTTACTCCGGGATCGTTAAACTGTGAGGCGATAGTGCCATAGACCGGCATTTCGTCAGGCGACTGATCGAACAAAGTATGGTTTCGCTGGTATTGTTTCTTCACATCGCGCAATGCATCCAAAGCGCCGTGTTTGTCGAATTTATTCAGTGCGATGATATCAGCAAAATCCAACATATCTATTTTTTCTAATTGTGTAGCAGCGCCATATTCAGGTGTCATCACATATAGTGATGCGTTGCTGTGGTCAATGATCTCGGTATCGCTCTGGCCTATGCCTGATGTTTCCAGTATGATCAGGTCGAATCCGGCTGCTTGTAGGATATGTACAGCATCTTTCACATATTTCGACATGGCTAAGTTTGACTGTCGGGTAGCTAATGAGCGCATATAGACATTTGGATGGTCAATGGCGTTCATCCGGATGCGATCGCCTAATAAAGCTCCGCCTGAGCGACGCTTGGATGGGTCGACTGAGATAATGCCTAAGGTTTTATCTGGCTGGTCTATCAGAAATCGACGTACTATTTCATCTACTAAGCTGGATTTCCCGGCTCCGCCTGTACCAGTGATCCCAAGCACTGGCGACCGTTTTAAGCTTTGCTTTTCTAATTGATCAATATATGGCTTTGCTTCCTGAGGGAAATTTTCAGCAGCCGTAATAAGTTGGCCTATAGCTTTGAAGTTTTTGCTTTTGATTGCTTCAAGATCAGGTTCAAAATCTTTACCCATTGGATAGTCAATGCGTTGAAGCAAATCGTTGCACATCCCTTGCAACCCCATGGCGCGGCCATCATCAGGTGAATAAATACGACTGATTCCGTAGGCATGCAGCTCGTCCATCTCTTCTGGAAGGATGACGCCACCGCCACCGCCAAAAAGTTGAATATGACCAGAGCCAGCCTGTTGGAGCAGATCATACATATATTTGAAATACTCCATATGCCCACCCTGATAAGAGGTGATGGCAATGGCGTGCACATCTTCCTGTATGGCAGTGCGGACGATCTCATGTACCGAACGGTTGTGCCCAAGATGAATGATCTCTACTCCGCTTGATTGCAGGATACGTCGTATAATATTAATAGCTACATCATGCCCGTCAAATAAAGAAGCAGCCGAAACGATCCGAATATGATTCACGGGTTTATAAGCAGATACAGTTACAGATTTCATACATACCACGAATGATTATGACGACAAATATAGATGTTTCTATGTATAATCAGCTTACTAAAGCGCAACACAATTAATATTGCAATAGCCTGATGTTGCCAATACCTGATCAAAAATGTTCTTCATACTTAGCTTTGATTTTTAGTAGACACAAGTGAATTGAAATCAATATTTCTGGTACTCGTAGATTGGTAAAGAGTTTGTTTGTCTGATGGTTCCTGATGTTTCTGTCCGCTTTGTCTGTCCATCAATATCAAAGGTATTTTTCTTGCGCATATTTTTTTGATGTTGATTTTTTGGAGTAAAGCCACTCATCGTTTCCTTGTGCCCGAATCAATTGGCTTAACCAAAAGCAAACCCCCACATATAACGTACAAATAAATAGGCGAGAAAGGTCGAAACGATGTTGATGATGAAGCCCTGCCGGTAAAAAATTAAGACGGACAAACAGGCTTCCCATCCAGTCCGTAAGATCGGTCGAAGAAAAACCTTTGGCAATGGCCAATCCGGCGCCAAAAAGAATGAGGACGGACCAGGGTAGCCAGCCGGCCGTCTTCCAGTCGGGCAGGCGTTCGCCCTTTTTGCCTGAGGGCAAAACCAATAGTAGCAAAGCCCCGAATATCGCAATCAGGGTATCGTCCAAACGTGGAATCCACCGGTTCCAGAGAAAAGTGCGTGTGATCCACAAAAACGCTATCCCGGCAACAACCAGCAATGCCCTTTTCTCGGCTGTTGTCATCGGAGGCAGGGGTTCAAATTGCAGCACGGATTCTTTGTCTTGTTTCGCAGAACGAAAGCTGGTAAGATACATCCAAACCAAAAACAATAAAAGGGTTGCAAAAGGAACGCCAAAGAGCATCCAGTGGAAAAATGAAATCTCAAACCCTAAGGAGCTTTTGGCAACTCCCACCAAAATGATGTTGGGTGGAGTGCCAATGAGTGTGGCCATGCCGCCTATAGAGGAGGCATAGGCGATGCCCAACATGATATTACGCGAAAATGGCTGTTTCAACTGAAAATGGCCAACTACCGACAACCCGATGGGCAACATCATGATGGCAGTGGCGGTGTTGGAAATCCACATCGAGATGAAAGCCGTTGCGACCATGATCCCCAGCAGTACTTTTTTCTCGTTCAGCCCCACAAAGCCTATAATAGTAAAGGCAATTCGCCGGTGCAGATTCCATTTTTCAATGGCTAACTCCATTACAAATCCACCTAAAAAAAGGTAGATGAAAGGATTGCCGTAAGAACTCGTCGTCTCCTCGACCGAAAGTGCTCCCGACAACGGAAACAGCAAGATGGGCAGCAATGAAGTGACCACTAAGTCAACAGCTTCGGTGATCCACCACAGCGCAATCCAACTCGTACAGGCCAATACAGCCCGCCCTGCATCGGAAAGCCCTTCGATAGGCATGGAATAAATCAAAAAGAACAACAGTGGACCTATAACAAGAGCAAATAGGTTTTTTGCACGATATACATAGTTCATCAGCCCGGATTTATATAGTCTGAAGTCTCACAAATGTACTATCAAATGAATTGGAGATAAAATATTTAACCTATTATTTTTTGATTTTTTTAAGAAACCCTTCTTCTTGTGACCGGGCTGTATTATAGCACATCAAATGGTGAGTCCGCTTAAAAAACAGGCCGGATAAATCCTGTCATCAGTATGTTCATCCGGGTTAGGGAGTAAATTTTAATTTTGCCTAACGACCAGCGACATGTTTTGTTTGCGTGCCCGACGATAGGAGGGATTGCGTAATTTTTGCCATCCTTATAAAGCACAAAATGTCTGGTACTTGCTAAGTTCTCTTTTTATACATAGTGTTATAGGAGCGAGGCAAAAATTGTGACACGGCAAATGAAATATACCGACCTGTTACAGGGAGTTTTTTATTTCATTATCAATAGTATCCAACATTTCTTTGACTGGCTCAATAAGCTGAATTACTGCTTCTTTTGAAAAGTCAAATAAATTTTCATAATCACCTTGTTGCCTCCAATCATATAGTTGTACAAGTAGTTTTCCATATTTCTTGTCAAGTTTCCTGGTTTTAATGAAATGTCTGGAGAACTGTGTTCTCTGACCAGAATGTGTCTGAGAATCAATCACGTTTAACACTAACAAGGCGTTAACCGCATAGAATATGGCATAGTATAGTCTGTTAACTGCTGAATTCCAAAACCCGTTTTTGAATAAGAACTTGAGCAGCTTCAAAAGTAGTATAGGCTGATTCCATTCTCAGTCTGGAATATTCAATCCTTTCTTCTCTGGTCATAACTGAATGCCTTGTGAAGTAACATTATGAAAATAAGGGGTAATATGGTGCTTTGTATTCCAATCGGATTTTGAAAAAACAAACAGAGATAATATTTCACCCGTTTCAAGCTCTAAATCATAGAGGTGGTCTCTAAATGTCTTTTCAATCTGGAATGTTACCGGATAATCTGTAAGAACCAGGATATCCCAATCTGAATCTTTTCTGGCATCACCTCTGGCTCGTGACCCATATAATATCACTTGAGCATTTTTGTCTATTTCTGAAATGTGCAGTTTAATACGCTGGGCTATATGTTCAGTTTTCTTATTCATCTTTACAAAGATACAATATCGTTGATAAATTTTCTAAGATTGATTAAAATATACTGTAACGTCTGACCAGCTTGCTGAAGTGGCGGATTTTTCCGATCCCGATAGCTATCGGGATCAAAGTTACCGAAAGCGTTCAATCGAAGCTGTTTCCTGCCGCTTTTGCCAAACGAGCTGTTGTGCGTTCGTTGTTATTTCTTATCCCAAAAATATTTCTCGAAAATTATTTTTATTTGTTTTATTATATTCTCTTTTTCTGTTGGCTCTTTGTCCTGCAAAACCGATTTGTTGTAAAATGATACGTTTTTGTTCTTATTGTCAACTATCATTGCATACAATGTCGAATTTGCTTTTATGGGAGTTTGATAATACATTCCTAAAGTCAAAATACCTATTCCTATACCTTTTGCGATTTGTCCCCCATAATTGCCTTTGGCTCTTGTAAAGCCACTTTGAACAATGATTAAGCCAAATCTTTTATTATTTGCATCCAGTAAAGAATCAATTAAGGGTGTAATCGAGATACCATTTATACTTCTCTTACGCTCTGCTGACATTATCAAAAAATTAATTTCTCGCTCCAATCTATTTTTTATAAGTGAATCGGTCAGTACAATTTCTTCTGAAGATAAATGAAGTTTATTTTTGAAAGTTTCCAATGATTCATTCAGTACAAGTTGAGTATTTTTTGAAATAGAATCATTATAAACGCTTCGATTTCCTGATTCAATAAGCGAAATATAGGAAAGTGGCTCAATTTTTAACATTTCTGTTATTTCATCAGGTATTACATCGGATGTTAAAAATTTCGATGGAGAACAAGAGATGCATAAAAAAACTACACACAAAAACAATGTTACGTTTTTCATAATGATTTCCTTTAATTTAATTCAACTAAATATATTTTTATTTTGTATCACCATTGTCTGGAATGACTTTGTAGTTATAGAAAATGACGCCCAACGGTTGATGGTATGGTGCCGTGCGGGATTACGAAGCGATTTCCTATCAGTTTACACCGACCTATTTTACGAGCCACAAACGATCGAAAACCTCTGAAACCCGCATGCACTATACCATGTGTTGTGCACTGTTATTATTATTGATTTTGCATTAATCTCTCTTCAAATATAGATTTCATATGCCATTTTAAACGTTGAAATGAATAATCATCAATTGCGCGTGTTTGTGTTATCATGCCAGAAAGAAACACGTTACAGTTCCAATCTTCGCCAATCAACTCATGACAACCTTTATCAATAGACCAGTCTAAGTTTAATATGTCAGAAATCAAATCACTCGCATTTTTATTTGCTACAAAAATTAATTGAGGTTGTATTTGTCTAATTAGGTTTATTGAATTATCAATTTGTGAATCAAAGAATTCAGTATTATTAGTTTTAATCAGCATGAATTTGTTTGAGTTCTGTAGTCTAAATTGATATAAATCCAAATGATAGTAGCTTTGATTATCATTATTCTCCTCATCTCCATTTAATATAAAATTGCCTAGTCGTTTAAACTTATTAAAATAGTTATGATTATGAAATGCTATTTCTTCTAAATCAGCAATATTTTGTGAAGTATATTGTTGATGATTATAGCTTAAAGCTGCTTGAAAATCTTGGTTTATTACGTTATGGAAAAGAGGATTTTGCAAATTATTATTAATTAATCCAGCAGCACCAGGAAAACTATCAGATGGATTTAAACCTATAAATAGTATTTGAACATTTTCAGGTGGATTGAAGTAACATGATGGCCAAAGAAGCGGTACTTGAATATCGTTTCCTTCAAATCTAATTCCAAGATTTAAATTATTGTGATTCTGAATCCACAAATTAAGGATAATGTTATTTAATTCATCCATATTACTGTTATTCTGTCAGTTATAATAGTGCACAACGCCTCTGGCGGTTTGCGAAGTGATTTGCATTTTGCAAATCGCTTGTTAGTGGACAGTCCCGTAGGGCTGGACACGGCAAACCGCCAGAGGCGTTAGTGAAAAGCCCGAAGGGATTTTCACTAACGGGTCGGGGCTTTGTGAAGTGGCGGATTATTTGCACTAACTTTTAATCGAAGCACCGACCTCAAAGATAGCACAAAAGTTACAATCGAAGCCGTTTCCCCGCCATTTCACAAAGCCCTTGTTATAGGCATACCCCTATATTCTCGTTCGACATGTCGGCTCTTGTTTATAGCGTTGGCTTAGTAGCTCTTTTGCATTTTTGTTTGTCGGCTTGTGTGTTGCGAAAATGCAAATGTGCTACCAAATGTGTGGATTATTCTTTCCAATCATATTTTGTCGCATCGCAACCACATCGTATTTTCTTTGCAACATTATCATAGTTTTTTATTGAAACTTTTGGTCGTTTGCAAGTCGTTTCCTGACAGTAAAAAATATTTTCAAGTTCTTTTATGTCTGCCCAAAATGCTTTTAAGTCGCCAAGTTTGGGATTAAAAGGATTATCGTGAGAAAGTAAGTTGCCAAGCAAAGATGAATTTGCAACACGTTCAATAATGGGAACTTTTGCTTTTATATCTTGTCCACCGTTTTTATTGATTTTTGATTTCAATTCATTTAATAATTCATCGGGCATTCTCTTTTCATTCACGTCATTTAGTCTGAAACTAACTTTTACATCTAAATTAAGAGCAATGTCTTTCAGTTTAGCCTCTAAGTATTTCCGTATTGGATTTCCAAGCGTTTCTACAGAACTGTTTGCAAGTTCTCGTTCTATAAATTCTTTTAGGTCGTTTGGTTTTTCTTCAAGATGCGCTCCTTTGGTTTCTGTCCATTTAATTTCTCCGATTGTCCAACCTTTTCTTTTGGCTAATTGTTGAACATAACTAAACCATTCTGCTTCGTGTGTCAAGAGAATAAATTGATATTCGGAAAATTTTTCAAACAACAAGTCAGCAAAGCGTTTTCTGTGTGTAGAATCAAAACTTGAAATAACATCATCTAATACGATAAACTTATTTTCCTTGTTAAACGCAATTACCGAAGCCAAGAAAAATGAAATTCCAAAACAGTTTAAGTGTGATTCGCTAAAATATTTTTGTGGTGGTGAAACCCACACATCATTGTATTTGTATTCAATCGTAATACCGTTTAGCTCGTCTTCTTCGCCAATAGTTACAATCCTTATTTCGTGAAATTGTTCATCAGGATTCATATATTGATAAAAGCCATTTATGTATGAAGAAAACGTATTTATGAAACTTTCCAAGCCTTCTTTTTGGCGTTTTACAAACTCGTTGTAAATAAGCTCAAAAGAATTTTTCTGATGCTCTAATTTGCTTTTGTCTTTTTCAAATCGTTTGATTTTCAAAAAGGCATCTTTTGCAGCCGAAATATTTGCATAAAGTTCGGTTGATTTGTCATTTTTTATTGCGGTTTGTAATGCTTCAAATCTTGCAGTAATCTGCTCTTGAATTTTGAAATCATCTTCCGTTAAAAGCAAAGTAATGTTTGCAGGAAGTTTATTCCCCGAAGTGACTTTTTCATTAGCTATTTTCTGATATTCTGTTAACTTGGTACTTAAATTACTTATTGCCTTTTTAATACCTTCATTTTCTTGTTCGTTCAATAAAGCGTTGTTCGATGTGAGTTCAAGCCGTTTTAAACGTTCTGTGATAATGTCGGAAACAGATTTTTTAGCGGTATCAAATGCGACTTTCTTTTTAGATGATTCCTCAATTTCTTTTAATCTTCGATGAATATCTGTTTTTAACTCTTCAAGATTTTTTTCTTGTAAGCATAATGGGCAATTATCCTCTTTATGATATTTCTTTGAAATGACAGTTTCGCCCGATTTCAAAAGTTCAGCCAAAAAAATTTGCATTATGCTTTGAACATCTTCGGCAATTTTATTGAACTCTGAAAAATATTTTTGATACTCTTCGTCAATAAATGAAATTTCACTTTTAAGTGTTGAAAGTGCTTTATTGGTATTTTCTAAAAATTGAAGTTCTGTTATCTGTTTTGTGATTGCTGGTTTTTTGATGTGATTCAAAACCTTGTTAATATCTTCAATAGAGTTTACAGTAATTCCTGTTTGTAATGGCTCAATAATTTCATTTATCTTTTCAAATAAATTATTTTCTTGGCTGACTGCTGCACCAATTTTAGCAATTAGTGTTTGTTTTTCGTTGTTGATTTGTGCTTCAAAGTTTTGCGTTTTTATTTCTGATTTAATTGAGTTAAACGTTTTTCTCAAAATATCTTTCGTTTTGGTTACTTCTGAAAAGCCAATAATGTCCGACAAATATTTGAGTTTGTCGCCTTTGGTTTGGTCAATGAAATCACGTAGAAATTGGTATCTAAGCAATAAATTTTCACTTTGAGAAGCGAAATAATATTTTTCAAAATCATCGGACGAATTAGACAATTCAGATGTCAACTTTCCTCTTTTGCTAAATAAATTTTTTGTAGCATCAATTACATTTCTGTTGTATGAAATGGCAATAGAAGCGGTGTCGTTATCTTTCTGATACGAATTTCGTAAAGCATCTTTCAAATCAATTTCACTGCCTGACAAATGAGAAACTTTGTCTGTATAAAACCACTCAATAGCGTCAGAAATACTACTTTTTCCTGTTCCGTTATCGCCATAGAGCAAAACAGATTTTTCATTAAGCGGTAATGAAACGGAATCTTTTATGCCTCTGATTCCTGCGATTGATATGCTTTTAATTTTTGTTGCCATTTTCAGTTCTTATTTTTTGCAATTCATTAGCCACATTCTTGTCGGTTAATTTTCCATTGGTGTATAATTCTGCCAAACTATTGGCAATCGTTTTATCAACGTTTTCAATAGATGATATTTCCTTGAAAAAATCATCTAAAATTTCTTTGCCTGATTTTACTTTATTTTCTGCCATTGTATTTCTATTTGAAGTAACTCCAATCAATTTTAAAATCTGTTTTAAGCGTATTTTTCAAAATCTCAAATCCTGTTTTGTTATTGCAAATCGGATAGACACCATAATGCTCAACAAAATTCAAGATGAAATAACTTTCTAAATCCTCTACTCTGAAATCCCAAATATTCCGTAATATCTCAATATTGATGTAAGTAAACCAAAGAGGATCTACTTTTCTGTAATTTACTAATCCAATGTTTTTTGACTTGCCTTCAAGATGTCCTATTAATCTTCTACCAATACTATTTGTCCTTTTTTCGCTCATTCCGATGTACAACAACTTTGAATTATCAAAAGGATATTGCACCTGAATTGTAGAACTGAAAATAAAATATAAACCTATAATGCCATTCAAAGGTTTTATGTTCTTTGCTTCAAATGACATTGGACTATCAAAATAGATAGTAACAGTTTTATTTTTCGCCTCGTTAATCATAGGAAAATCTTACATTTTGCGTAATGTAGGCACTTTATCCGCTTCCGCTTCTTGCCAAAACTTTCATTTGCTCAACGTGGTTTCTTCCTGCTTTGCGATAACTATATGAATAAGATTTTCCATTGTGAAACCAAACAATAATTCTTTCACTTTCTATTTGAAAATGAGTAATTGGCGAATTGCCTCGTCTGTTTGAGTATCTTTCCATTGCTTTTAATTTTAGCTTGAAAATAATTTTACAAAAATTCCGTTTATTGCCTCCAACAAACCTATATTTGGATTTCCCGATAATTCTGATTTTCTATATTCGAAAAACAAAGCCAAAATTTGTTTCTCGTCTGTTTTGCTGATTTTATCAAGGTCAACCATTAGGGCCTTGTTGATGTCGTTTGGTTCAAATTTGTGCAAGCCGTTTCCGTATTCTCTGCGGTTGTCGTTAAAAATTTCTTTTGAAATGTCTGTTAGGAGATAAGCAAACAACAAATCAACTTTCTGTACTGAAAATAGATTTAAATAAATACAATGAAAGGTTGTTAGGTTGCTAATGTTTGCTTCATTGCGTATAAAACGCAGTCCATTACGATTGAAAACCGAAACCCAAATTGGCGATGGTGGTCGTTTTTCCAAAGCATACCAAGGATTGCGACTTGCTGTCAAAAATCTTTTATTGATTTTTTCTGCCTCGCCTTTTAAAATATACTTAGATAATGCTTCGGTTTGTTCTGTTGCGTTGAACAGGAAAATGTTTTTGTCTTGTTGTTTTAATTCTTCAAAATTTTCTTTTGTAAAAAATACACCGCTTACATCAACAGATTTTGTAATACAAGGCAACAGAAATTTCTCATCAATGTCATATTTCTTTGCTTTAGATTGATTGAATGTAAAATACTCGTTTGCACCTGTGGCAATACCACGCATAACTTTTCCGTAAGTAGAAAACGGCACAAGATTTTTAAACTGTGTTGCGTTTTGTTTTTGATAATAAGCACGCCATTTTATATCAGGATTGAGTTCGGAAAATGAGAACGAATTATCTGCTTTACTTTTCGGATAAGATTGAATTTTTGTTTGTAGAAACTGTAATTCGTCAAGCGATTTTACATTCATAAACTCAACTTCTGATTTTTCGTTGTCGTTTGCGAACAATAAGATAGAAGCGGTTGTTAGAGCATCATCAAAAACATTTTCTTCAAAGTCAAAAACAATAATGTAACGCAATAATTTATTTTCTATCAAATATGATTTAACCAATTTTCCGTAATCAGAATTTAGAAATTCTGAAGGAATGATGTACGCTGAACGTCCATTTTTGTTTAATTGGTATGCAGATTTGAGTAAAAACAGCGTGTATAAATTTGTAAAACCGTTTAGCTTTAATCCTAAATTTTCTTCAATTTCATTCAGAACCGTTTTGTTGTCGTAGTCGTGAAATTTGAAATAAGGCGGATTGCAAATAATTCCGTCATAATGATTTCCCCAATCGATAAACATATAATCTTTTAAGAAAATAGAAGTGTTTTCTTCGTGTTCAAAAATAGCGTTGGCTTCTTGTAAAATTGTTTCGTCAATTTCAAAACCTTTAATTAAACAATCAGCATTTTTTTGTCTAATCGCTCTTGCAAAAATTCCCAAACCAAAAGCTGGGTCTAAAACTGTTTGCAGTTCTTTGTTTTCCAAAATCCAATTTGCCATAAATTCGGCAATAACAAAAGGTGTAAAAAATTGAGCAAATTTTTTACGATGCTCCAATGAAACCATTTGAGCATATTCCTTTTCAGGCTCATTATCGATTATTTTAAATTTAGTTGTAAGCATTAAAAATCGTTTTGCTTTATTCCTAAAATTTCTTGCAAATTGTTTACGTCCAAATAAGCGGTTCCACCTTCAAACGTTACATAAAACAAAAGCCGCCCACGGTTTAATTTTCTTAATTCACTTTTATGGTCAGGCATATCAATTTTATTTGCTATTTCTTTTCCTTCTTTATAATCAATTTTGACCGTCCATTTGTTTTGGTTTTTACTATCTTCTGAACCAATAAAGTACTTTTCCTCTTCCAATTCAGGTTTTGAAATTAGTTCTAGTATTTTTTCAAAACCAATTCCATATACTTTGTCAAAAAAAACTTGAAAATAGAAATGTGGAACATTGAAAGTTTCAATCCATTTATAAACCACTTTTAAATCTTCTACTTTGGGTGTAATACTCAGAAAATCTCTTTTCTTAAATTCTCTCAAAAGACCATTCATCTCTTTAATCAAATCGCTTGAATATTTTAATCTTTCAGAACCTCTCCAACCTGGTGCGTTCTTAATTTCTAAAACACCAATAGTTTCTTCTGTTATTGCATTTAAACTTTCAGTCCACCCTGTTTTTTGGGTTAGAATATCGTTAAAGTCATTCAAAAGAGTATTTTTAATAGAAAGAATCTTTTGAGTTAATTCAGTTTTTCTATTTTGCATAAATTGATTGTATTCGTCCAAAAGAAATGCACTTGAACGAACTTCTATTCCTGCTTTCGCAAGTGGTACAATTTTGTCTAGTTCTTCTTTTGATTTTCGACTAATATTATGTTTCCAATCTTCAGAATAATCATTCTTTGAAAACAATAAAATGTCTGGTCTTTTGCCAATTGTTTCAAGTTCGTCTTGATACTGTTCATAAAACTCTTCAAAACCCTCTTCACCTGCAATCAAGTTTTCAGATTTCCCATATTGAACAGCTACGTAGTTTTTCGACAAAGTATTGATTGCTTGTAAAACTATGTTTTCTGCCCAATCACCTTGTTCTCTGTTTGTAAGAAATTCCGAAAATGCTTGTGTTGGTGGCTTGCTCCGAACTCTTTCTATTTCCCAATCAATAATAGTTGTTGGGACTCCTTTAATTAACTCTCTTATATGTTCGTAATAATTCATTTCTTCGATTTTAAATATTCTATTTTCATTTCAGCGACTTTCAAAGTGTCTAAGTCAGCTTCTTCTTTCAAAATTTTGTAAGCGATTTGGTCGCTGATAAATTCTTTAAGCAACTCCTTTTCGTCCAATTTAAAAAACTTTGCAATCAGTTTGATTTGTTCTTTGGTTGCTTGTCTGTCATTGCGTTCAATCTTGCCAAGCAAAGAAGTGTCAATGCCGATTTGTTCAGCTACTTCTCGAAGTGAAAGCGTTTCTTCCTCACGAAGTAAGCGAATTTGTTCGCCAAATGTTGCTATTGTTTTACTCATCTATCAAGGACAATGTTTGTCCAAAGGTAATAATATTTTTGAATTAAGGACAAAAAGTGTCCCTGAAAATTTTCAACAAGTTATGATTTCTTCGGTGCGTTGGGAAAATTCAAACTCTTTTGGTTTTTGCGTTTAGGCTTGTGCGGTTGGAAAACCAAATGTGCTTGAATGTGCGGTGGGTTTTCTGGGGTTGCCTATAACGCCTCTGGCGGTTTGCGAAGTGATTTGCATTTTGCAAATCGCTTGTTAGTGGACAGTCCCGTAGGGCTGGACACGGCAAACCGCCAGAGGCGTTAGTGAAAAGCCCGAAGGGATTTTCACTAACGTTTCTCAGCTATACGCAGGCAGGGATTTTAACCACTGAACTTCCTACGAAGAACTGAACTTCAAATTTACCACTTTCCTGTCTTACGAAGCACGAACCCCCTGCTTGCGTATAGGTGATGTTATGCGGTCGGCTTTCATTTTCTCTTCTTTCTCGTTAATTTGTCAAGCAAAGTTACTAAATTTGCAGTCAAGCAATTTCAATTTTTGAATTATGAATTGTGATTTGAATTCAAGTATTCACCTGTAAGAAGTTACTAATGACAAAAAAGAAATTGCCCGTTCGTTTTACGGGTCAGCACTTTACTATTGATAAAGTGCTAATAAAAGATGCAATAAGACAAGCAAATATAAGTAATCAGGATACGGTTTTAGATATTGGGGCAGGCAAGGGGTTTCTTACTGTTCATTTATTAAAAATCGCCAACAATGTTGTTGCTATTGAAAACGACACAGCTTTGGTTGAACATTTACGAAAATTATTTTCTGATGCCCGAAATGTTCAAGTTGTCGGTTGTGATTTTAGGAATTTTGCAGTTCCGAAATTTCCTTTCAAAGTGGTGTCAAATATTCCTTATGGCATTACTTCCGATATTTTCAAAATCCTGATGTTTGAGAGTCTTGGAAATTTTCTGGGAGGTTCCATTATCCTTCAGTTAGAACCTACACAAAAGTTATTTTCGAGGAAGCTTTACAATCCATATACCGTTTTCTATCATACTTTTTTTGATTTGAAACTTGTCTATGAGGTAGGTCCTGAAAGTTTCTTGCCACCGCCAACTGTCAAATCAGCCCTGTTAAACATTAAAAGAAAACACTTATTTTTTGATTTTAAGTTTAAAGCCAAATACTTAGCATTTATTTCCTGTCTGTTAGAGAAACCTGATTTATCTGTAAAAACAGCTTTAAAGTCGATTTTCAGGAAAAGTCAGGTCAGGTCAATTTCGGAAAAATTCGGTTTAAACCTTAATGCTCAAATTGTTTGTTTGTCTCCAAGTCAATGGGTAAACTGTTTTTTGGAAATGCTGGAAGTTGTCCCTGAAAAATTTCATCCTTCGTAGTTCAAAGTCGGGTGGTTGTCAAG
>JALNZU010000046.1 GCA_023229245.1 Bacteroidales bacterium
GATTTACTGTTTATTTGTTTAGAACCATAAAAATAGGTGAAATCTTACACATGGCAAAGCGTTAGGTAAGATATTTCTTATCAGCGCTTTGCCTATTTAAATTGAAAATTAGCTTGCGGAATTAAGGCAATAGCATATATCTTGATCTTTACGCAAATTCCAAATTGGAAGGTCAAAATTAATGAATCCCATCGGGTCAAACTGTGTCAATACTTTATTTATAATGAATCTTGATAAGACCGAAACTGTTCGACTATGCATAGCTATAATATATAATCAGGCTCAAAGCTTGAGAAATTGATACTGTAGTGTCTTTGATAAATCAACTATAGGGCCTGTAAAATATCTTTACCTTCGCTTATTCATATCTAAAGGTTGTCGCTATGCGTGTGTTAAAATTTTTTGGATCGGTTTTTTTTATTCTTACTGCTGTGATCTTTATTCTTCCACTTTTCATGTCGGATCATATTGAAGTGCGAAACAGTCTATGGATGCAAACTGATGTCAAGACTGTTTTTCGTCATGTCAACAGTCTTCGGTTATGGCCTGAATGGAGCCCTTTTGAGTGGGCTGATACGAATTTACGCCTGTTGTATTCCGGACCGGAGACAGGACAGGGAAGTCGCTTGGAATGGATTGGTAACCGAAATGATACTCAAAGTATTGAAGTGATTCGAAGTGAGCCTTATAAGCTAATTCAAAATGTATTGGATATGAAACAAGGTGGGCATGCGATAGACGAGTGGGAGTTTTTTGTGTCGGGTGATAGCGTGGAGGTGGTCTGGACGCTCAAGCTAACCGAATTAGCGTACCCTTTTCATCGGTATTTTGGCTTTTTTAGTGGCAATTTAATAGCTCCTATGCAGGTAAAAGGTTTGCGAACACTCAAAGAATTAACTGAAGGTAAACAGCAGCTTCCTAAGGTAGAATGGGTTGAATTAGAGCCACAACCTGCTGTTGGGATCACAAAGATTATTTCACAAGAAGAAATACCGGAAGTGGCAAGCTCACTACTTAATAAATTGGAGACATATATGCGGCAATCACGACAACAACCTGTAGCCGACTTATTTGTGCTGATTCAACAGTCGGATAAGCCCGATAAAATAGAATTTACTTTAGCTTATCCAATACCGGAAGAAGTTACAGAAAGCGGGCGGGTCCGATATTTTATACGACCAGGTGGTAAGGCAGTAAGAGCATCGTTTCAAGGGAAATATGAAGAGAAAACATATGTGTACGATGAACTGCAGAAATTCCTTTTGGATCATCAGATGCCAATCAGCCCACTTACTATTGAGATATGGTTGAATAGTAAAGAGGCGATACTTAATTCAGAGTTATGGCATATGGAGATGTTTGCCTTAGTGGAATGATTGGATAATTACAATTTGGTCTGATGGCTATAACCAAGTCATAGTTTACAAGGCCATATTTGCTATTTTTGCCATAAAAACGGATGACACGTATCGTTTGTTTTGGTCCCGGACCACGTTTCAAAGGCGGCATTGCCAATTACAACACCTCACTTGCCAAGGCTTTTGATCGGTTTGAAAACCTTGAAGTACATATTATTTCATGGACACAGCAATATCCGGCTATTATTCCCCGTGATTTTATAGATCGTAAAAGCCGTGCCGATCAGTTGGAAGGTACCCGGATCAAGGTGCACTATCTGACAAATTATAACCGCCCTTCAAGCTGGCAAAAGACCATCAAATTTATCCGTAGGCTTCAACCTTATCTGGTAGTGATGCAATGGGCTATTGCCGTACAGGGAATACCGCTTGGATATATCGCCAAACGGCTGGCAAAGGCACAAATACGTATTGTATTCGACCTGCATTTTGTCATCCAGAAAGAAGGAAGCAAGCTTGACAACTGCCTCACAAAGCTTGGTATCGGCTCGGCTTATGGGTATCTGGTTCATGCCGGACAAACAGCTGATCAGTTGAAGACTCTGTTTCCAAAAAAACAACTTCAGCTAATAGCTCCAGAACAAACTGTGTCTGACACGAAAGCAACAAAGGTGATCCGACTGTTTCACCCAGTTTATGACATGTTTAAACCAGATCCTGATTTCGATAAGCAAGCTGAGAAAAATAAATTAGGACTTCGAAAACATGTTTTTCTGTTTTTTGGATTTATCCGAAAATATAAAGGGCTGCATCAGGCTATAGAAGCATTCGCCAGATTGGCACAAGAAAGAGATGATATAAGCTTATTGATAGTCGGTGAATCATTCTGGCAAACATTGGATACAAAAAAGGTACGCACAAAGGTGAAAAAAGCCTTGTTTGATACGGCTAAAAAGTTAGTGCTAAAAAAACAAGATGACGAACAGAATTATCAGCCTTTAAATCTGATCAAGCAGCTCGCTATAGAAGATAAGACAGTAGTAGTGAATGAGTTTGTGCCTAATGAAGAGGTTCATCGCTATTTTCAGGTAAGCGATAACCTGCTTTTGTTTTATCTGACTGCTACGCCTTCAGGGGTAGAATCTATAGGATATAATTTTCAAATGCCCATGTTAGCTACGCGCGTAGGTCATTTCCCCGAAACAGTGATAGACGGCTTTAATGGATATCTGGCAAAAGATGGCGACATAGAGGATATGAAAATCTGTATGCTCAAAGCAATTAAACAACCTATTGACAGGCAAAATATTACCAAAACTGCTGAAAATATGAGCTGGGAAAGCTATGCGAAAGAAATTATCAGACATTTTATCCCCTGATACTAAAGCCCGAAACAACCTTATCTCTTTTCTTAGATATTTATTTGAGAATGAAATTTAATCTACTCATTATCAAATATTTATATTAATATTTATATTTATACCCCTATTTATTTTCATAGGTATTGCTCTTATTCTATCTTTGACTTTGAAAAGTATCTGGTGTTCAGATCCGTTTCTTTTGATACGAAGTTCGTGTCATACTATTTAAAAAACAACAAAGTCTTATGTTAGAGAAATACTTTCAACTTACACAAAACGGTACGGATATACGTACCGAGGCAGTGGCTGGTATCACCACTTTTCTTACTATGGCATATATATTAGCTGTACATCCTTCTATATTGGCTGCTACAGGTATGGATGCCAATGCGTTGTTTACGTCCACGGCTTTGTCGGCTATCATAGCAACTCTTGTTATGGCTTTTTGGGCTAAACTACCTTTTGCATTAGCACCTGGCATGGGGATCAATGCTTTCTTTGCCTATACTGTAGTATTAAATATGGGCTATAGCTGGCAATTTGCACTGACAGCCGTGCTGATAGAAGGAATATTATTTATTCTACTGACATTATTCAATATACGTGAAGTGATTGTCAATGCTATTCCTAACTCATTGAAAACAGCTATCAGTGTAGGTATCGGACTTTTTATCGCATTTGTGGGTATGCAAAATGCAGAGATCATTATACCTGATGGAGCTACTATTGTTAAATTAGGTACTATCACTTCCGGTCCAGCCTTGTTGGCACTGATAGGAGTGGCTATTACCTCATTTTTGATGTTGAAAAAGATCAAAGGCGATCTGCTGATTGGTATTATACTTACAACACTCATTGGCTTACCTATGGGTATCACTCATTTTCAAGGGCTTGCAAGTTTGCCACCATCTTTTTCACCAATATTTTTCAAGTTCGATTTTTCTCAGATATGGACTTTTGATATGCTTATCATCATTTTCACTTTTCTATTTGTTGATATCTTCGATACCTTAGGTACCTTAGTCGGAGTAGCAACCAAAGCCAATATGTTGGATAAGAATGGTCAAATACCTCAAATCAAACGTGCTTTTATGGCTGATGCAATTGGTACTACTACAGGTGCTATTTTAGGTACCAGTGCGGTAACTACTTTTGTAGAGAGTGCTTCGGGTGTTGCAGAAGGGGGCAGGACTGGACTGACTGCCTTAGTTACGGCTATCTGTTTTATTATAGCATTGTTTTTTGCTCCCTTATTCATTTCTATTCCTATGGCAGCCACAGCACCAGCTTTGATAGTAGTGGGATTGTTTATGCTTTCTTCTATCAGGGAGCTCGACCTGAACGACTATTCCGAGTCAATACCAGCTTTTATCTGTGTATTGATAATTCCATTGGCCTACAGCATATCCGAAGGGATCGCATTAGGTATGTTGAGCTATGTGATCATTAACCTTTTAACAGGAAGGTTCAACAAACTTAGCGTATCAATGTATATTCTTGCTGCGCTGTTTTTATTGAAATATATATTTATTTAGCCTGTGATTAGATGGCTTCAAAAGCACGTACGAGTTGATCCAATGCTTTCTGTACTATTTTCATCGGACACGCCAGGTTTATACGCATAAATCCAGAACCTCCCGGGCCAAACATACTGCCCCGGTTCAGTCCTAACCCGGCCTGATGTATGAGAGTCTCGGCCAATTCATCATCTGTAAGGCCATAGGCATTGAAATCAAGCCAGACCATATAGGTTGCTTCTGGCTGTATGACCCGTAATTTGGGTAGTTTTTCTTTAAGAAACTTTATAGTAAACTCTATATTCTTCTGCACGTAGTCCAGCAGCTGATCTACCCATTCATCCCCATGAGTAAAAGCAGCTTGTGTAGCCTGAAACCCAAATAAATTACCCATTTCAATGTGCATGGCTTTCAGTTGTTTCTCAAACTGCTGCCGCAGACTTGTATTAGGAATGATCATGGCTGAGCTGGCTAATCCCGCTAAGTTAAATGTTTTACTTGCTGCATGAGCTGTGAGTGTGATACCGGCAACCTCATCGGATAATGCAGCAAGTACCTGATGTTGGTTTGGAGGTAACACTAAGTCGTTGTGTATCTCGTCGGATAAGATCAGCACATCATTGGCCAAACAAATATCGGCAAGCTGCTGAAGCTCTTCTTTTTCCCACGACCGGCCTACAGGGTTATGCGGATTGCATAAGATCAGCATGCGTGCCTCTTTTGCTTGCTGCTCCAACTCATTATAATTCATACGATATCGCCCATCCTCTAACAGAAGCTGGTTGATAAGCAAGGAGCGGTCATGGTTTTCTACCGCAGTAAAAAATGGAAAATACACCGGTGGCTGTATGATGATCTTATCACCCGGATCGGTATGCGCCAATACAGCTATGTTTAATGCCGGCACAACACCTGGTGTGTATAGTATCCAGTCTTTCTGAACCTGCCAGCCATGACGTCTGTGCAACCAGCCAATCATCGCTTCGTAATAGCTGTCATCCCGAAAAGTATATCCGTAAATTGGGTGCATAGCCCGTTCGATAATGGCAAAACGAATGAAATCGGGGGTCTCAAAATCCATATCGGCCACCCACATAGGTAGTACATCTTCGGTGTTGAACACCTCTTTTCTTCGATCATATTTGATACTTGAAGTACCTATCCGGTGAATCTGTTTGTTGAAATCGTATTGTAAAGAGCTCATCTATAGTTTGATAAAAGTTTTTCTAAACACAGAAGCATTTCCCTGCTTATCTGTAACTATCAGTTTAAACGTATTTTTTCCTTTAGTTAGTCGTTCATCTACTTCATAAAACAAGGTCTTTGTTTTAGGATCATACTCCATCAGCAGCCAGTTGTCGTTAAGCTCGGCTCTATAGCTTCCAATACCCGACAGCTCGTCTTCAATTTCAAATCTAAGAAGTGTAACACTGTCAGTCAGTGTATCCTGAAACGCATTCTTTTGACGTATCTGAGGAGGGAGGGTATCAGCCATTATAGCAAAACATCCAAATTTACGGGTTTTCAGGCTGATGGTTCCATTCTCAATCTTTCCTCCGAGAGGTACAGGAGGTTTGTCATTATTTAGGGATACCATCAGGAGCTTTTCCTCAGGCAGCGATAGTTCGGGAATATTTATATGTAGTTGTATCGCTTTGTGTAAAGGTATTTTCTCATCTCCCACACAAATCACATCACTTAAATAAGTGTTTTGCCGGATTTTATACTGAGTGAGTCGTTCATCCCTGTACAAGGCCCTTGCAGGTATTGTATATGAAAACGACTGTTCTTTGTAGCTATATCCTTCAGATGCTTGAACCAAGACTGTACTATCTGTTGCCACTTCAGTGTCAGCAGTATCTATTAATGGTTTTTGAGCTACAAGAGTGAAAGGCAGTTTTGAGATATTCCCATGATGATCCGTCACTGTATAGCAACCTGTATATTCCCTTTCTTCCATAAAGCTGTAACTGCCTGTATGCGGCATGTCTCCATACATACTTAGTTTGTTGAGCGGATCAATTTTTGTTCGGATAAAACGGGTGTTATTCTGAATATAGTACCCATAATCTATCAACGAATTGATATAAAGTGTTTCATCAAATGAAAAGCGATCCATTGCCATGCTGAACACTATAGTCGAATCTATCATCAGCTCTATGCTGTAAACTCCATTTTTATTGGGTGTGTCGTTATGGGTGTCGTAAGTGTTTATCCCGAACGACAGCTCGCCCCATACGGTTAAGGGTTCATTGGTTAGCAGCCGGTGCTGTTCGCCCCATCCGGCTACAGAACTGATATATCGTTTGTTTTCTCCAAGAATAAATGCTGAGTCATTTTCAGGATAAACAGCGATCTCTACAATTTTCGGACGTATATAGTCTTTTATCTTCAGTCCAAACGACAATGGATTCATCACTTGCTGGCTTGGTGTATCCCGTATCTCAAAATGCAGATGAGGCCCACTCGAAGAGCCTGTATTACCCGAAAGGGCTATCAGCTCGCCTTTTTTGACTACAAGGCGAGCTGCTTCCGGAAACAAGTTCACTTGAAACGATTGTAATGCATACTGCTTCGCTTTGACATATTCGCCTATCTCTTTGTTAAACCGTTGAAGATGCCCATATACCGAGGTGAGACCTGTGGAAGGATGTGTGATATACAAAGCTTTCCCGTACCCTCCTGTAGAAATAGCTATCCGACTTACGTACCCGTCATCAACTGCCAACACCTTATGACCTTCTACTGTTTGAGTGCGAAGGTCAACACCGGCATGGAAATGATCCGAACGTAACTCACCAAAAGTACCAGACAAATACAAGGGAATTTCTAAGGGAGGATGTAAATCAGGCTTGATAAGGCTTTGCTGTGAAAACACTAGGCCACTAAAGATATAAAAGACACAAAAAAATGCAACAATATGCTTCATACTAACCAAATTGTTGCAAAAGTAGTGCTTTCGGGTATAACATTTGCCATTGATCTACCAGCTATCGACTATGGTAAAACAAAACCAATAAATAAAATGGACAATTAGGCATGCTGGTTCAGTGGTAGTACCAACCTTACCAGTCAATACCGATAAAAATTCTCATATCCGATTCCAAAGTCAAACCTTCCTTGTGAAATGGCTACAGGCTCATCATATAAAAATGTCTTGAATCTGAAATAGCCTGACATGATCGTCCGGCTTAATTCTTCATCTACAAAAAGCCGTTGTACGCGATTGATTTTCAACTCGCCTTCAATAATACGAAGCTCAGTTGTTGTTCCATCTATTTTCAGCTTCACCAATCGTCCGGTATCTTGAAGATTATAATTGGTCTCATCCAATTCAATCAGGTCTTCATAGGAAGAGGGCGTAGGTCCTTTGATAGAAAAAGTCATATCAACCGATTTTTGTCCCATTCTCCCTCTGAATATCATATGCAAGGTATCAGAATTGGCTATCAGCTTCACCGGCAAGTCATAGTCGGTGGAAATAAAGGGTTTGCGATCAATATAAGCCCCAAACGTGTTATAACCCCATTCGGAATAAATTGGTAAGCCCGGATAATAAGGGTCTTCTATGAAAACTGTTCCAGATAATTCATAATCACTCATCTTTTGACATGAGAAAAGGAGGTTCAAAGAAAGTACGGATACGAAGGCTATTAAAATCTTTTTCATCGGTTATTGGTTTTAAAGGGTGAAACAGGAAAGTAAACAGATAATTTTATTCCATCAAACTCCTTGATATCAAGAAGATGAAAATTATTATCGGTCAATACAAAAGATGGTAACAGCACTTCAAGAGCAAAATTGATCTTGTCGTTCTTTCCAAAAGAAATACCTAAGGAGCTATAAAAAGTAGCAAAATGAGTATTGGCAGGATCGGTTATCTCTTGTACCAACATATTGTGATAAGGCATCATGGTTTCTTCCTGAAACTGAATATTCACCTCTTTTTTGAAATTGATTAGGGAATATTCTACTCCAGCTTTCGCAAAAAAATTGATACCGGTAAACTGATATAATCCTATACGTAATTCAAAAGGAACGGTTAGTGCGTAATAGTTTTCTATAAGAGAGCTGATGCGTGCAAACTTCGTATCACTATCCGATTCCGAATAACGCAGGTAAAAAAAGCGAGACACCCTTGAGGTATAACCGATTAGTTCGTTTTGTAATCCGATAAAACGTATTCCTGTTGATATACCACTATTGAAATGAGGCAAATGATATTCATACTTTATACCAAATAAATACGTCTTAGTTTCAGGTGTTATAATACCCGGCGAGTACTGACTTGCCTCATAATAGCTGATATTCTGACGGATAGACAAGTCTTCTTTTATATCGCCACCCATAAAATAGGATCCTCCCTCAAGATGAAGCAGATGATTCCCTGTATACCAAGGCAAGGATTGCTCATTCTGAGCCGATAATCCAATAAAGCCGAAGATAAAAAAAAGCAATGGGAAAAATAATTTGTTATTCATAAATAGATTTTTAGTTTGATAAGTGAAAATTTGATTTGAAAATTAATGACTATGATAAAGACGTAAAATAAAACCTAAGGGTTGCATTGGATTGTACAAACAATTTTGCATTTTTGCCGCAATCTTTAGGTTTTAAATAAAAATATAGCTATCTGTATATGTTGTATCATCGGTTGAACTGTAAACACTTGTTTTTCATCCTTCTTTTTGTTATGTTACCTTGGGTTGTATGCAGTCAGATCAGTCCGCCGGGTATGGGCAAGATCAATCACGGGGCTTGGGTGGCATTGGCTGTCAATCAGACTATTAAGCCTGATCAAAAAGGGCTTTGGCAATCGACCACCAGTTTAGGATATGGTACCAGAAATTATGCAGATGAGGCTAATCCGTTTGGTCAACCAGGTGCGTTTACGTTCAATCAGGAGTTTAAAAGGCGTGCTTACTCACATTGGGACTACTCCTTTGCGATAAGCTATCGATCGTTGAACTTATATATGACATCAGCACCTTATGAGAGAGCTGACCCGGCTTACCGGCAGGAGATACGTCTCAATGGAGCAGTATCCTATCAGATATCGTTTGAGAAGATAGCTCTTAGTGCAAGCCTGAAACAAGAGTTCAGAAGATTTTATGCCCCTGAGTTTGAGAAGTATCCAGAAGATATTCAACTGAGGTCTCGTTTTAAACTTAAGCTTGAAATACCTGTCACTAAAGACAAAAAACATAAGATCATAGCCATATCCGAACAGTTGTTTGCGGTTTCACATTCTTCAGAAAACCAAAGCTGGGGTAGTTTTTCATATAAAGACAGCCGGTTCATGCTGTATTATGCAATTTCGCCTCTCACAACACCAATAACGGTTCATGTGGGATATATGCACCAGCTTATTGGTAGCAAAAGACCGATTTCAGGACATTATTTTGCAGTAGACCTGATCTTGAAAAATCCTTTCACCTGAACGCATCAGGACCATACCTTACCTATATATATGTATGATTCATGTGCCTAACAGTTAAAGTGGTATCCTTTAGAAATATTTGATATTCTCACTAATGTTTAATGCTATTGATCTCAGATCTTTTCTCCTAACTCACTTTTATAATTTTGGCTTACTCTTAGCAGCTCGTTTATATGTGTAGAACCAGCTCATTTGTTGGTTCTTGTAAATGGGTTGGCGATATGTTTTTGTTGTCGATTTCGGAGTACATCACTGCCTGACCAGGATGAAGTTTGATGCGAACCACAACCTTTCATATTAGCACAATCTCAGCAATAAAATATATACCATGTTGGTAGCTGGCCTTTTAATACTTAACTTTTCAATATGCTCTTTACTGCTAAAAGACAGAATAGAAAGCTGGAGTCATATGTATATGTCAAAATCTAAAAATAGCCCCAAAATAAATTGTTCTTTTTTGATAAAAATCGAAATAGCTAAAAGAGAAGTCGTTGTTATAAATTGAGGTTCTTTCGTTGTGAAAATTTAGAATGTTGCTAATGGAAGCAAAAGCAATTACTGCTGAGTTATTTAGTCTAAAGTATCTATTGATACTCAAACTCAAATTGTTATAATTATTGTATTGGTCATTATTGTAGACGCCATAAACTGGAAAAAGCATGTCGTATTCTGAAATATATTCTGCTCCAATAATATTTGTGTAATAAAGCCCGGGGCGTGTAATGTAGGTTAGTGATAAGTTAAATAGCTTAGGATTATTATAGTTTAGTGATGTTTTAATAAAATACTTCAATGATTTAGAACCAGTGTATTCCTCTCCATCATAAAATAGTGTTTGATTTAAAAATGTATTTGCTAAATAGAGTTTAAAATATCTATAAAAGTCTCTTTCAACAGAAAGTTCTAAACCGAAATACTCCAATTTATCATAAATAACCAATCCTTCCAATGCATCCTGAGGGGTATTCTCTCCGCTGTCATCTTTGTAATAAACTGCTGCATTAATAAGCATTTTATTTGTATTAAATGAATAGTCCAAGGCAAGGTGTTTACTGTTTAACAACCGGTATTTATACAACGAATAATTAGGTATAGAATAATTGTTATATTTACCAAAGCTGAAAAGAAAAGAACTATTAATACTTACATCGTAACGAAGCCCTGATTGAAAACTAATGTAGTGCTTTTGATCACCTATAGGCAAATTAGATCGGATACCTGATGATAATACCATTTTATTGCTTAGCTGCCATTTTGAAAAAAAGTAACTCTCAAAATTATTATTATATAGGCTGGTATCAACAGAAAAATTTGGGGATTCCGGCGTTAATAAAAAGTATAACTTAGGTATAGTGTCTCTAAAAGAGTACCTTGAATGAGTGTATGAAGTTCCAAATTGCAATACACTATTAGAATGCAGAAACCATTTATAATCAATGGAACTGTATAAAATATTGTTTCTTTTACTCGATTTAATAATCCCGTATTTGTAATTTGAGTTGGAAATATCATAACCGCTGTTTAAATTCAAAATCCCTTTGTTGGTGGTTAGTATCAAATTGTTTATAGTGAAAACCCTTTTATTATCAGCAATTGAATTGTCGACAAAGGAAAATTGCTCTGACTCCATATTGTAGAATTCACTGATACAGTATGTAAATGAATTTAATGTCAACTTGTCATTTATCCTGATTTTTAAATTGTAGCCTGCATCGTAATTCCCAAAGCTATTTAGTTTATCCATCGATTCTTTATTAACCAAGGTAAAAATGTCATTGAATTGGTAATTGCTATAAGCCTGTATAAATGAATTATCCTTGACTTTTCTGGTTAGAAAAAGCCCCAGGTTTGCTAAACCAACGGAAAATTGTGTCTGATTTGCAGATACTTCGTGTGGTGTTTTGATTTCAACTAGGCCTGCTGTTGAATTTCCATACGTCAAAGGGGGATTGCTGGCGTAGATGTATTGTTCAGAAATAATTTCGGTATTAAACAAGCTAAAATTACCAATTCCTGATATCTGGCTATTCCTAACCGGATTCAAAACAGGAACACCATTCAAAGTTACTATTGAACGATCAGTAGAACTGCCTCTTAACGAAGGATTGGCAGTTTCATCTGTATCAGTTGATGATGCCAATGCCGTTACAGCTTTTAACGGATCGCCTGCAGCTATTGGGATACCATAGATTTCTAATCTTTCAAGCTTAGAGATGGAAGAACTCTCAGAAATTGGATTTTTGCCTATAACTTCTACCGCCTCAAAGCTTATTATATCCTCAAGTAATAAAAACTCATGAAATTCTCTGAAATCAAGCTCTGATAGTTTTATGGTGCTTTTTTGATATCCAACAAAAGAAACCACTAAAGTGTCTTCAGGAAATATTTGGTCAATTGATAACTCAAAACGACCATCCAAATCGGTTATAGTAACATGACGGAGGTCGGAAAGATAAACGTTGGCAGCAAATATTGGATTCTTCTTCGCTTCGACTACTATGCCTACAAGCTTGTGATTTTGTGTTAATCCCATGAACGGAAAACAAAAAACTAAGAATAAAACCAAAATCCATTTGAGTAGTACCATTGTCAAGTATGAAAAAGTTCCTGTTAGAAACATGGCTAATGATTAATCAAAGTTTGTGCAAACCTTTGAATGCTAAAGCTGTCAGGGAACTGCTTAATTCCTTCTGAAAACACTTTCTTTGCAGAGCCCCATTTTTCTTCTTGAATATAAAGTTGAATTAACAAGACATAAGATTCCTCTCTGCCCCAGGTTGGTATAAAGGGATTGATAATAGGCTTTTCCTCTAAGGCAAGCGCTTTTAATAAGTATTCTTCGGCTTTTTTTCCACCACCGTACTGTATAGGAGTATAAAAGTCGCCGTTGGCATAAACATAGTATGCCCTAATGTTTGATGGGTCCAATTCAAGAGCACGTTTAACGTTCTTTTCCCTCTGTGATGAGATTTTGCCTGCAATAATACCTGATTGAAATTGGGTAGAGAAGCCTTGTAGTAATGCAAGCAAAGCATAATCATCAGAATTTTTTCTTTTTAATTCCTCTAACAGTTTTATACTTGCGTTAATTGAAAGTTCAGAATTATCTTTATCGCTTAATTGAATATAATATATAGATTTATAGTACAAGAGATAAGCCTTCCAATAAACAATAATATTACTTGGATTCTTAGAATACATATTTTCCAGTTCTTTATACACTGTATCTAAAAGGGATGTATTCTTACTAATTATGGAATTAACAAATGATTGATAAATTCTCTGTTGAATTGGTTCTGTGTTTTCAGACAATTCAAGAGATCTATCTTCCAATAACTTAACATACTCCATGCCTGAGCTATGATTGGCTGAACAACTAGTGCAGCATAACCATACGATTGAAATTAAAATAGTTAGTTTGTTCATTGTAATAAATGTTTATAGATAAATAAAATAGAAATTGTCCACAGTATTAAATGTATATACCAGCTCTTGCTAAATTGATGCAAGCTTAATGCTTGTTTATGGATAGCCTTAAATGAAATCTTGTACTTGGCTGCCCTTAGTTTGTTTTGAATTTCATTGTCGAGTTGCAAAAGAACAAAATCTGAATAGAATGGATTCATTGTTCCGTTTGCAAGTGAACCACCTTGCCACAATCCAATATCTGCACCTATTGCAATTGGTAAAAGAGCTAAAGAAGTACCACCAGTAAATGGAGCAGCAATATGTGTAGCAAGAGTAAAAACAATCTCCCCATCCGGGTCAGTAAACACTAACGGATTATTCCATGCATAGCTATACCTGTTAAAACTCTGTGAGAAATCGGGTGCTTGTATGTACTTATCCGGCGAGAGCATGCGTGAAACCATGGGGTTCCCGAAATAGCAGGGCCATTCGGGATAAACTCCATTACGGCCGTTTATGTTTATCAGGTTGAAGGCGTACAAATGCTCGTGTCCGGTAAAACCGCTAACATCTCTGCTATACAGACTCACAGAGATAGCTTCTACCCTAAGATAGTCAGTAGTTATTTTATATGTATACAACCGGTTCATTGGTGCGCTATGGCAGTACATGATTTAATAGGGTAAAGATAGGTTTTTTTTGGATTTGAATGTAGTTTAGAAGTCGTTTTTTAGGCTAGTAAAATAACTATTGAGTGATTCATGTTCTGAATTTTCTTAAGTTTTACAAACTCCGATTTAGGGGGAATTGTATTTCAGGTAAATTTGGGAATAATATCTTTTATCCTGTCTTGTCATTATAGTTTTTGTCCGCAAATTCAGCCTCTTAGCTCTGTTGGACAAGATGTAGTTGGCCGGTGGGTTAGGATTAAAGTGCCTCTTCAACCAAATTGTCAGTGTCAGATTGAAAAAGGGATGTCTGTTTTCTTAAACGCTCTATCTCTTGCTCTGCCAATTTTTTGAAGCCTTCAATTTTGTAGCGCTCTGCGCTGCATCCTATAGTTTTAACAACTTTATATCGACCTAAAGCCTTGCTAATGATCTGAACACTAACACTTCCGGAACTGTTTTTCTTTTCTCTTATAAATATAAAAAATATTACGGAACGCACAAAAATAGAAAAATAATTTGATATTTAATTGAATATTAACTATTTAATTTGGGTGCCTCAAAATGTGTGGAAGACAAGAGATTAAAAAATCCACGCTATTTTATTGTTTTTTATTCCTATTGCTTTCTCGGAAATATCCATTTATCAAAGCAACACTTCATAAATTCGTCCCAAGAATATATTTTTAAGCCTTCTTTGGTGCGTTCAAGTGAATACAAATTATTACTTTTGATACCGACCATATAGCGCGTTGTATGTGGAGTTTCTAACCAAAGGATAAAATCTATTTCCTGATCGAAAAACATTTTTGCCAATTCAATATCATTTTGAGCAAAAACAGGTGCTGTATGAACTAACCGAGCATCACCTGTGGCAACTAAATTACCTGTGGAATCGGTTACTAATGTTATTGTTGAAAGATATTTTTTCTTTTTTGCAAACAAAGAATTTGAACCCAAGTGATAATAACTCTGACGAAGTTGATACAAAAAAGAATAATCTAAATAATCTTCTTTTTTAATCTCAACTTTAGTATAATCAGAAAATCCCAACAGAAGAATATGAAACTGCTGCAATCCTTGAATATTGGCTATCTCTGGTTTCTTTTTTATTAATTCTGTTATTCTGTTTTCCAAAGAAACGATATCCTGCTCAATATTTAAAGCCTTTATCATATTGATATTTTCTTGAGTAAAAGAAAAAGAACACATCCCAAAATATATAATTAGTGTTGTTTGTATTATATATCTACGCATATCAGTTTGTTTTAAGGAAGAATATAAAATACACGATACGTACTAAGTATGCTGTGACTTGAAATTCGGGTAATACTTCCACCGTTGGCAGGGTTCATCACATAATAGAGCAGTTTTTGAGAAACTGTCCCATTAATTTTTGTAGTCGTTTGTTGAACAACACGTTGCATTACTACGCTGTGTCCAACATTGCCATCTATCCGCAAATTAAGAGCCACCCTATTTCCATTTTGCATATTTGAAAGTATATTAGATAATTCCCCATTGGTTGGTATATTATGGCTCAATGAATGTCCAGAAGCATTAGTATAAGTATCCCAAAGTGTAATATCCCCTAACGGAACTGTATTGGGGTCTCCTCCGAGTGTTGGTAAGTTTCTGATTTGTTCTTGTGTCATACTTCCACCAAATGACGCATCAATTGCCTCTGCACTCGCAGGACCGCAATTCATCTTGCCTCTTTGACCCACAACAGGAATATTTTGTTGTGCTAATGTTGTTTTTTGAACTGTTGCACCGTCCCAAAATCTTCTGCCGTCAATGGCTGCATCAATACCATCCCAAAGACCACCAATAGTCGCACCAGATAATCCGCCTATCAAACCGTTTTTTGTGCCACTCCATAACGCTTGTTCAAAATTTTGACCACCTAATAGACCATTTCCTAAACCAGAGGTAAATCCACTTGCAAACCCTGCACCTCCTCCTATTAACGCGCCTGAAACAAAACTTGAAGTTGCCGTTGTTGCTGCACTTGTTCCTAAAAACCCAGCAGCAAATCCACCAGAAGCAGTACCTGCCACCGGTAACATCGAACTAATTCCTGCTCCAACACCAGCACCCAAGGCCCCGGCCAAAGCGCCAACGCCAAAATAACCCAATCCTTTCAAATTAAATTCAAAACCGTTAAAAGCCCAATTTGTAAAGCCGCCAATAGCGGCGCCTATAACCAAATGCACCCACTCCCCATCCGGGTCAGTAAACACCAAAGGATTATTCCATGCATAGCTATACCTGTTAAAACTCTGTGAGAAATTGGGAGTCTGCACAAAGTTGTCGGGTGAGAGCATACGCGAAACCACGGTGTTCCCGAAATAGCAGAGCCATTCGGGATAAACTCCATTCCTGCCGTTCATGTTTATCAGGTTGAAAGCGTATAAGTGCTTGTGACCGGTATAGCCGCTAACATCCCTGCTATACAGACTCACAGAGATAGCTTCTACCCTAAGATAGTCAGCAGTTATTTTATATGTATACAACCGGTTCATTGGTGCGCTATGGCAGTACATGATTAATAAGGTAAAGATAAGTTCTTTTTGGATTGAGTGTTGTTTAGAAGTAATTTTTTAAGTTTTGCAAACTCAGTTTAGGAGAAATTGCACTTTAGGTGAATTTTATGCTCACTAAAAAGAGAATGAAGGATTTGCCGGACAGGAAGGTTAATTTCTAATACCAACAAGAAAACCCAGGTTGAACCGAGGCTTTGTACTTAATAACTTATTTTACTGCCTATTTTTTGATACAAAAGAGTTAATCTGTCGGTTTTTATATTTACGCTATTATATGGAGTACCCTGAGATATAGATCCTCGATACGTAGTTTGTCCTTTAAATTCAACTTTTAGTTCTTCTCCTGTCTCTGTCTCTTTGATTTCTATTTGACTTTCTGGGAAATTATAAACGTCACAGTTTGTACAGTCAGAACCAACACACAAATCTCCAACAAAAATTAGATTATCTTTTTCAAATAAATAAACATTGATAAATGAAAAATACTCTCCTTCCTGTTTCCATATAATTACCTGTTTATTGGTTGTATTATTCTTATAAAAAAGCAATGTGTCTCCATAAAATCCGTCTGACAAATCCGTTTTGGAAATTACCTGTTCTGACAAATTGTTTTTTTGAGAAAAGAAAGTTAAGTATTTATACCATTCTCCAGTATTAGAGTTTATTTCAGAAGTCGAAAAACTTAAGAAGTTGTATTTGTCTAATACATAGCCTATACGCTCTATTTCTTTAATATACTGCTGATGTTGTGTAGTAGCTTTGTAATCATTCTCTGTTTCATGCTTGGCAGAAGAGCAGGAAAATACAAGTAATAAATATATGATAAAATTCATTTTCATGTTTTATCTCCACCAACTACTAACATCTCTGCTATACAGAATCACAGAGGTAGCTTCTACTCTTAGATAGTCATTAGTTATTTTATATATATACAACCAGCTCATTTGTTGTTTCTACGGCATAGCCTGATTTAATAGGGTAAAGATAAGGCTTTATTAAGCGATGAATTTCATAATCGCAATTAATAACGCTAAATATTTCTTATTGCTTCACAAATTTATGGGTTTCAACCACTCCTTTACCTTGCATGACAATGTTTAACAGATACATGCCCGGTTTTAAATCATGTACCGGAATAAAAGAGGCTCCCTGCTGTAAGGGATGTGAAGAAATCTCAATGCCGGAAAGATTCATCAAACGCGCTTCGGCACCAATCAATCGGCACTCAACTTCCAAACGATCGCTTACCGGATTAGGACTAATGGTAACTCCTAAATCCGGCTGAAAGGTCTGAGCATTTGTAGAAGAAATGATACAATCCGGGATTTCGGTAAACTCAAGCTGACCAGAATTATTCAGCACACCACGCCAACAACGTCCATCAGGCGATTTCATGATAATACCGCGATTGATGTCTTCAATGAAGATATCACCATCCTTGACTTGAAATTTAGCCATAGGATCTTCGCTTCCTACTCCAATATTTCCGGTTTCAGCATTGATAAACATGCGGGTATTCGTAGTACCGGTTACAATCGATAAAGACTGATTTTGCGAACTAGTACCAATAACAGCTTGACCGCCAGCCATTAAAATACTACTTCTTTTGTTACTACCGGTAGTCTCAAGCAGTAAACTGGCATCTTCATATTGATCTGCCCTAATGTGTAGCTTAGCCTGTGGATCGGTTACATTGCCAATACCTATTTTACCCGTGCTATTTACACCATTTGATGGACCAACAAAAAAAGTTGGTTTGGTGGAGCCAAAACCAATCATAAGTGAGTGCCTTTGTGTATTAACCAAAGGATCATCTAAGCTAAAACCAGTCCCTAATACCCCGGAAGCTGTACCCCAGGTACGAACAAACTGACCAATTGCAAAAGAGCCTGTTCCGTCAGCTCGAACCCTATTGCCAAATGCCAAAGATGCCCCGCCATTTGCCTCTGACAAAATACCTCCGGCAAATGCATAATGGCCTGTAGCTTTTGAATATCGTCCTACTGCACTTGAAAACCAACCAGTGGTCGTTGTACTATCACATTCCACACATTGTCCATAGCCTTGTTGCAGGCCAGTTAGAAGCAATAAAAAACCAACAGCAGCTTTTAGCATGCCGCGGCTGAGACGGTGTTGAATAAAATGTTTCATTGTTTTATGATTTTAAAGTTTTCGATATGCTTGCTTTCATTGTTTGAAACAGTGGCTATATACATTCCTGAAGGCAGATGCCGGATATCAAGCTGGTTGACACCATCGTTAAGCCGACGCTGTAAAATGATTTGACCCTTCATATCCCTGAGCAACAAGGTGCAATCGGTGTTCCTGGTCTGAATAGCTAACCTGTCGGTAGCCGGCAAAGGTCCTATACGCACTTCCTGCCCTACAGCCATTTGCTCACTGCTGCCTGTTACCACATCAGCTAAACTTACTTTTTGTAGATAGGTATCATGAGAGGTAGATACTGGTGTTTCATCGCAAATCCCACTTATCAGGCAACCGCCATCTGATGTGGCCAATAAATCAAAAAGCCAATAGCGACGGTCCCCCTGAGAAACTTTACTGCCTTTAAGGTTGAGGTTTAAATCAAACACATAAAATCTTATATCCTCAATGCCTGATATACCAGGAATACCTGGAGGGAGTGCCACAAAGGTTGACACCCAGATATGATCCTCATTTATGAATCCCATGCCATTATCAACTGGAATATTCACTTCATCCTCATCATATATCACTATATTGTCCAACAAATCAAAATTGTTGTTATACAACCGCATTTCAAATCCGTTCACGTATGTATTTCCTACTTTATACAGTTTATGCGCCATAATAAAATTGCCATCCTGCAACCTTTTCACACTCAGGGGTGTATTGGTGAAGGCGCTTTCGTTGGTGGGGAAATTGCCGCAACCAAGATAATTGAAATCCAGGTCAAACTTTGCCCAATCATAAGCATAAGGAAGGGATAAACTGCCGATTAAATAAAAGGCAGTACTATCCTCGTTGAAGAAAAGTTCACTCCCCTCGGTGCTATCTATAAAGTTGTAGAATATTTTGTGGGATATTCGATTACCGTTAAAATCATATTTAGCAAAAAAGGGGCAATGTGTGTAACCTTCAATGGCGGTATCAGCCACACCTTGAAGGATGATCTCGTTCATGGGGCTGATGAGGTAGTTTTTAATCCTGAAGCTTGTATTGCCATTAGTGGCCGGCAGGCTGTCATACACTTCCTGTACCAAATCAAGATCAGGCGTTATTTCCCTGAAATATAGATGGTTTAAATATCCGTCAGAAATATTTCGAACAATATTACCAACACACAGCAAGTTCCCGTTGTCTTTTTTGAATATAAGACTGAGGTAATTGATAGTGTCTTGCTTTGGATACCATTCGGTTTGCAATATTTCACCTTCAAAGCTTATTCTATTGATATAAGATGAAGTATTATCGGACACATTTCTAAAACCCACTGCATAATAGGTATTTTGGTATTCAGTGGAGTGGATGTTCCATTCCGTTACATTTTGATCGCCAATTCTTAACTCGAATGACTGCTGGGCATTAACAAACTGAATGGTAATAAAAAAGAAAAATATAAAGATTAAATGTCTCATATCAATGAGTATTAAAGCTCTGATGCTTGGCCACCGTCCATATAATGCACCTTGATGCCGTACTGAAATGTACCTTTGGATGTGATATTGGTCAGCGGTAATTTGCTTAAATCGAATAAAATTGAGGAAAATTTTAATTTTGTTCATAATTCAATCTTTTGGCTTAGAATAATATTCTGGTTTCAAATATACGACTGTATTCGTAAAGAAGTCATGCACGCATGTACAAATTGGCTTTTTTGAATAACTTTAAATAGGAATCTCAATGATTCTTAAGATTTTACTGATGTTGTTGTCATTTCTTTCTTTTCTTCTTAACCGGCTCATAACTTAAATTATTTTAATCCATTTTTTTCACATAAGAGACTATCCTATTTTTTAGATCAAGGGTAATCTGTGTGTTGACCTTCTATACATTAATACCATTTCACCCCTAAATCTAACCACCTAAAATCGTTTTTTTTTGAAAAAAATTCAATTTAATTTTTAATATATTGAATATCAACAATATAAAATTTCATTTTTTTTGATATATTTTGATATATTTTTCTACAGATAGGGTTAAAAGCTTGCCTATGTAACAATTTTCCTGGGAAAAAAGGCAACCAATAGCAGCCGGATTTAAAGATTTTTTCCCTACTTCAAGGATATAGCGATTTACTGTCAAATTCATCTGTGAGGCCGGAAAAAGGATCAGACAAAGTAAGCAATGCAAGCTTTGCCTTTATACTGATCGACCGTACGATTAGATGTCTTTGTGCAGAGTATAAGCGTTTTACAAAACAAACAAGCTTATCTGATAGGGCAAAATATGTCCTGTCGTGAAAAAAAGTAAACACCTCAGGTTTTTTCTCTTAATATCCGGTTATATTTCTGGTTTTTTATTTATTTGTACAAGTCTTTTGTTAAAATAATTGCAAGCGATGTGCATTTTTATATGCAAAAGTTTTGAATTAGTTGCAGGACTAAGGTATTAGTACCAAGTGACATAATGTGAATCTAAAGGATTAAAAAAACATGAATAATAAAATTATTGACAGCGAAAAGGAGAATCTTCTGGAAACTTTGAAACTTCGTTTTGAGAAAAATGAATCTAAGCATAAAAACATCCAATGGAGCGAAGTAGAGGCTAAACTTAAAGAGCACCCAAACAAATTATGGTCTATACATGCAATGGAAATAACAGGTGGCGAGCCAGATGTTATCGGCTACGACAAGCTTGAAGATGCATTCATTTTTTGCGACTGTTCAACCGAAAGCCCCAAAAATAGAAGAAGTCTATGCTATGATCACAAGGCCTTGGAGTTGAGAAAAGAACATAAACCAAAAAATAGCGCTGTGACTATGGCTTACGAAATGGGTATTGAACTGTTAGATGAAGAACAATACAGTTATTTACAGTCATTAGGAAATTTTGACACGAAAACATCAAGCTGGTTAAAGACACCAAAAAATGTAAGAGAAGCAGGCGGTGCAATATTTGGTGACTTTCGGTTTGGACGCGTGTTTTATTACCATAATAGTGCGGAATCCTATTATGCCGCCAGAGGTTTTAGAGGACTATTAAAAGTGTAGCAATAGAATAAAAATAGTAATATTGAAGCAGACAGCAAAGAATCTGCTGATTCGAAACAGCATAGAAAACATTTCTCATTTTAAATTGTTAAAAGACCTGTAATGAAACAAAAAATATCAGGTTTTTTCATGTTGCAGCTATCAGTATTGGAATTTGATGATGAGCAACAAAGTAGTTACACCAGATAATTTTTTTAAAAATTGTTTAATAGGATTGTATAAATTTTCAAGTGTATGAGAAAAGAGAACGCTACTCTATCGAAAGATTATTGGGCATCCGATCGCACACATATGGCTAACCAACGTACCCTTTTAGCCTATATACGGACAGCTTTCATGCTGTTAGCCAGTGGAGTATCATTGATAAAATTCCTTGATGTAGGAGAATTTTTGCATTGGCTTGGAATTCTGTTGATACCAGGTTCTTTTGTTTTCTTAGGAATAGGGATTTATGTCTATCTGAAAATTGACAGACATGTGAGGAGCTTTTCCGAAAAGCCTAAACCGGAAGACAATAATGAAGATTACTGATCTTTCTACTCTGAATAAAAAAATCTATTTGTCGTTTTCAGAAAAGCTTATTTTAAATAATAAATAATACGCAGTAATTCAATTAGAAACAATTAAATTAGATGTTTTATTAACATGAAATGTGTAAATTCCTAATTGATTGCGATTAAACAATATTTGATGAGATATTTATTATTTCCTTTCGTCTATCTTCATACTTAGCCTGTTTAATTCACAAACCTACAATTTACTTTCAAATCACACCATTTTCCCCTTTTGAATTTTGGATTTAGGCCCGAATCTAGCGGAAATCAAGGTTAAACAGTTATTTCTCGAAATTTTAGAC
>JALNZU010000012.1 GCA_023229245.1 Bacteroidales bacterium
TTCTTCCACACACGATTTCTTGGATAAAAAAATCCCCCTTTTGATGGTTTTATCCAAAGGGAGATTGTTGAAAGGCGTTTTTAATCCCTAAAATTAAAAATTATTCTATTTTCTGAAAGTGCCTATTGTAGTGGTTGTAAAAATTGGTCATTTCTTGGTGGCTACCAATGTCCAAATTGTAAGTCTTTGGGATACCGTGGGATCGGCAAAATTGATTCAAAATTTTAAAAAACAATCTAATAGCTGCTGCGATTTAAGTGGCATTTACTATTTTAGAATTGAAAGTATGTTCTTCAATTGATCCCGATAGTTGCTTTCGGGATCGATAAAAAACCGCCACAGCAGCCTACTGGTCAGACGTTATCCCTTTGATACCCTCAAGAACTACCTTAGCATGGAAGGCAAAACTACATTTTCAATCGTGTGATTGCATAGGACATAAATGTACTACAATTCATTATGTGCGCCTGTTTTACGAGACTAGCTCATTAGGATAGTGCTGTTTTCAAGATACGTTGTGGGTTCATTCCACTACTATCTCGCTGATAAATATCCATGAAGGCTCGCCTGCGCTGGAGTGTTCTTTTGGATTTACACCTCTGTTCCTGGCGGTAACACGTAGATAGCGAATGTTTTGAGCTTTTTTATCCATACGGAATGTTTTTAAAAGCCTACCACTTGCCATTGCCGGCACATCATTTTCTTTTCTTGTCCATTCGGTAAAGGTTTTGCCATCACGGCTTATCTCTATTATCACTTCGGTGGGAAAGTAAATCCATGAGCCGGTTTGCTGCAATGTGTGCACTTCAACCCTACGCACTTTTTGTTGGATTCTTAGATCAAGGGTTGCAATCATATCATCGCTCTGAAACCCTTTCCACAGCCCATCGGAAAAGCTGTTAGAACCGAATATGCCATCCACTAACCCATATTCGCCTTGAGCGTCATAGCGTTCAGCATTTGGATGTGTAAGACTTAGCTTTGCTGCGAACGCCTTATGTATCCGATAGTCTCGTGTCATGGTAGCACCTTTTTTACTATTGTCATCAAACACTGCGGCTTTCAGTTGGGTGCTGTTTGTGATGCGTATAGGGTTTTCGTATCGCATATCATTTTTTGTCGGCTCTTTTCTTGTCAGTGTATATCGTATCTCTGGCTTGAACGCTTCTGAACTCAGTTCTATGACAAGCTGTTTATTCATCGGATCTGCATGTGGATGTGCTCTGACCTGAAAAGCGCTCATTGAGTAGTTGAGACCCTCTTTTTCATAGCGTTTGTACTGAGTCTCCATACGTGCTGAAAACCAACCCCAGTTGCGTACTTCTTTTGGAGACCATACTACTTCAGCCAAGGCGGCTAATCGTGGGAAAAGCATATATTCAGCCTCTTTGGGCTGCGTGATGAATTCAGTCCAGAGATTTGCCTGAGCACCAAGAATGAAATCATGCTTTTCTGTGGTTAGTTCAGCAGGGATTGGCTCATAGTCATATACCTTTCTTAACGGTGTGTATCCGCCTATTGCTAATGGTTCAACATCAGGATCTCCCTGATAATAGTTTAAATAGCAATATTCACCGGGTGTCATAACAGCAAAATGTTGTTGTTGTGCGGCAGTTAGACCTCCTTCTTCCCCTCTCCACGACATCACGGCTGCATTGGGTGCCAAGCCTCCTTCAAGGATCTCATCCCAGCCCAACATTTGTCTTCCATGTTTATTGAGTACTTTTTCAATGCGGCGCATGAAATAGCTTTGCAGTTCGTCTTCATTGGCTAATCCTTCGTCCTGTATGCGTTTCTGGCATTTCTCGCATCGTTTCCACTCGGTCTTATCAGCTTCATCGCCTCCAACATGGATAAAGCTTGAAGGGAAAAGTTCCATCACCTCTTGCAGTACTCCTTCCAGAAAATCGAAAGTAGCATCATTTCCGGCGCAATAGATATGCGATATGGGCCAGACGCCTCCGGGAGCCACACCCAGATTTTCACCGGTACAACTCAGCTCAGGATAAGCTGCTAAAGCCGACATCACATGAGCCGGCATTTCAATTTCAGGTATGATAGTGATGTTGCGCTCGGCAGCATACGTCACTATATGACGGATCTCATCCTGTGTGTAATAGCCGCCATAGCTTGCTTTCTCGTTTGGAGCAAAAGGACGCGAGTCCCAGTGTATATCACTCATATCAACACGCCAGGCACCCGTTTCGGTGAGCTTGGGATATTTTTTTATTTCAATACGCCAGCCCTGATCATCCACTAAGTGCCAGTGAAACACATTCAGTTTGTGCTTTTCCATCTGATCCAACAGTTTGTACACAAACTCTATAGGTATAAAATGACGTACTACATCAAGGTGTAGCCCACGATATCCAAATCGGGGATAATCAGTGATATGTACGGCCGGAATATTGCCCTCCTGAGCGTCGGAAAGTTGTAGCAAGGTTTGAAGTGCATAACGAAACCCGGCAATGGTATTGGCCTGAACTATCGTGGCTTGATCGTCAATCTGAAGCTTATAACCTTCTGTCCCAAGCCTTTTGTCCATAGGCTTTAGAAATGCTAACAGAATCGCATCCTGAAGAGTTACATGACTTTGAAGGGAAATTTGCGCAGGATCAAGGTTTAGCTTTTCAGCAAATAATGTGGTTAATGGCAGCAGATCGGGATGGTTGTAATAGATTTTTGTTTCCTGGCTCAACCGGAAGTTGCCTTCCATCTGTTGCAGGTGTGCCGGATAAGGTATAAGCGGCAGTTGTGCGTGCAGCATGAGGCAGCCAGACAGCAGCATTATCAGCGAAAATATTTTTGAAGCCGTTTGATTGGATTTATGGAACATATAAGTCCGGAGTTTGAGTTGTACTGTAAACACAATAAAAAGTCTATTTATAGTTTTCAATCTTAAAAGTCCAGGCTGCGTGGTGTGGTATCTCGGCATATCGTATCTGGCTGAGGTCAATCACTAGCTGATCGTTTTCATAGCTCCAGCCTAATGGTCCTTCACGTCCTAACAAGCTGATGACGGTTGTGTCATCCGGTTTGGGTATAGGCAGCCGGAGCGTATCACCAGGCCATTCTAAGCAGGTGGCATACAGGTTTCCTTGATTAAAGGTATAAGCTACGGTTTGCCGCATGGAACTGTATGTGGCATGGAGCCCGTGTGGCGCATCCGGGTAGTTCTCAGTATAAAAGTATTCTGTTCCTATAATTTGTCTTTCCATGGATTTACTCTCCCAATACAGACTTACTGAAGCTTCTAATAACTCTTCGTGGTATTCGACACGAACTGGATACCAGATATTTTTTTTGAGTTTGAATGTATTTTTTTTGTCTTTTGTTACTTTAGCAGCTGATCTTTCTTCTTCCGGCATCTGTTCCCATTGATCTATGATCAGTTGATTGTCGATATAAAGTCGTATCCCATCGTCGGCTATGGCGCTGAAGTGGTAGTCTTCTGTAGTCGGTGTTTTGAGGTATCCTGTCCATACGACTTTGAAGTGGTCTTCTGTTATTCCGGGTGCTGGACTGTTTCTGACCCAGTTAAAGTCAATCTGTGGATCTATTCTGTGGTAGTGGACTTCTTTTTCTTCTCCGGTTCTTTTCCAGTTTGTTGAACCATAAATAGCTTCTTCATTAATGGCGATCCACCTGCCTAAGTCTTTCAGTCGTTCTTCTTGCAGCAAAGGAATTTTTCCATCGGCTGCCGGTCCTACATTGATTGTTATCCCACCACCGTTGGCTACTGTTCGTATGAAGAAACGGATCAGTTCACCGGAAGTGAGATAGGCTTCGAGTTTTTCGTTTCTATTGAGTCCGAATGAGCGTCCTAACCCGCGTACTTCTGCCCATGGCCGGTCGGTTTGCAGACTTCCGGCACTATATTCAGGTGTCAGATAGCCGATATTGGCACCATGTCCCCAGCGGTCATTGACGATGGCATCAGGCCCTACGGTTTGGTAATAAAACGAGATCAATTCGCGCGAGTGCCAGTCGTCTGCCGAGTGTGTCCAGTCGCCATCCGAAAACAGCAGATCAGGTTTATAGGTTTCTATCAGTTCCTTGAATTGGGGAATCATATGCTCTTCGACGTACTTTTGTATGGAGTCGTGTGGGTCGTTATCCCATTTGTGAAGTGCATTATTCCATTCAGGTAGTGAATAATACAGTCCGAATCGAATGCCTTGTTTCTTCACTGCACGGGCTAACTCTTCCAAAATGTTTCGGTTAGGTCCTGTATCCACTGTGTTCCATCCGGGTGCATATTTACTTGGCCACAGGCAATAACCATCGTGATGTTTTGAAACTAATATGATATATTTCGCTCCTGTGCTTCTGAAGATTGATGCCCATTCATCGGCATCGAAGAGCTCGGCTTTGAATAATGGCGCAAAGTCGTTGTAGTCGAAATCTTCACCCCAGTTTTTCTTCATAAATTCTACCCTGTTGTGAGTACCCACCTGAAGCCCACGAAGATACCATTCGCCATATGATTCAGCACCCCCATAAGAAGGAACGGAATATATACCCCAGTGGATAAAAATACCCAGTTTAGCATCCTTAAACCACTGAGGATAAGGACGACTGCGAAGCTCCTCCCAACTGCGAATATCTGTTTGTGCTTTGGCAATGGAAAAATATCCTACAAAAACAAGAGACAAAACCACTGATAGACTAAAACGTTTTAATACATTCATACTCAGCTTGATGACTTAATAAAAGTATTATATATAGTTCGTAAAGTTAATGAGATTTTTTTGGATAGCATCCTGATTTTACCGTATTATCGTTTACGAGTTTTTAGGCACGCAAAGGTGAGTTTTCTTTTTTGGTGAAACTCCTATCAGCTAAAGATTATTAATCTGAATATTAATGTTTTGAGTGAAAATACATCAAGCTTAGAACGGGTCTGGAAGCTTTTGCAGCTCATAGAGTTGGAACACAAAAAAGCGTTTGGCAGGCTGCTGTGCCCTATAAATTTCTATGGTATCGACTGGCACAATTTCTTTGAACCAATCTTGATATATTTCTGCCGGATGCTTGTAGTCGCGGCTGTTGGTGATATACCAATAATTCCTGCCAATCTGAAGTCCTCCTCTCAGCTCATTGATCCAGTGATATTTATGTAATTTATGAAGAGGGCCTAAGCCGAACACCTGCATATGCAAGGGTCGGGCAACATAATAATCCAGATGAGCTAAAGGAAACCAGTTCTCTCCTATGATCGCATCCGATTCATCCATATCTCCTAAGGCTATATGCTTTTCACGTATGGTTTTAAATGATCCTTCAAGTTGTTTCCAACCATACATATCTAAGCTGACATCGTGCCGGCTTATCCTGTGATAAGACTCATTCTTATCTGAAGGAAATATACCATATTTTATCTGTGCAATGCCTCCTGCCAAGACGGCTATCAAAAGAAAAAGCGATACTGAAATTGAGGAAGGAAACAATAGGCTTGTTTTTTTTTGAGACTGTGATTCAGTAAGCCAGAGAGCAGCTAAAAGCAATAATCCACTATATGCCGGACCTGACCAATGGGGTAAGGTGAAGCGAAAGAGCGAGAAAAACAAGAAAAGGCCTATCATGGGTAAAGAAGTCCATATGATCAGGCGACGCATATCGGAACGCAATACTAATTTCTTTTTTGCTATGGCTACTAATGACAGGATAATAAGGATCACATTAACTGGATTATTATAAAGAAATTGTCCGGCTAATTCCTGAAAGAAAGAAGTGAAACGCAGCCCCGATTCAAAAATATTTATCCGATCACCATGAAAACTAAAGCTGATAAACTGATGCGTGATATTCCAGAACAATACAGGTGAGAAGATAAGGAACGACAGGAATACCGAAACATATAAGACAGGTTGTCTCAGCCAGTTTCGTTGATAAAGCAGCACATACATAGCTAACCCAACCCACAGAAAAACGGCTGTGTATTTGGATAGCATCCCCAGACCTATACTAAGCCCTAACCAGAGCATTTTCTTACGAAAACGCAAGCTATTTGCTTCTGTTTGCAGCAGTTGTATCATCAGCCAGAGCGATAGGATCCAGAAGAGGGTTTGAGGAGTATCGGGTAGTATCAATATACCGGTGATCACAAAAGCATAAACAGAGGCAGTATAAAGCAAAGCCGCATACCAGCCGGCCATCTCATTTCGAAGCTGACATCCAATTTTATATATGAAATAAGTGTTGAACGTCATACATACTACTGAGGCTAACCGGATAAACACCTCTTGATCCCATTGCAGGCTGAAGCTGAAAAAGCGGATGAACCATCCCACCATAGGAGGATGGTCGTAATGGCTCCAATCAGGATACAGTGCATACGTCCAGTAATAGACCTCATCATTGCTCAGCTCAAGCCATGCTGATAATAGCAGTCGTATAGCAGCACTCAGCAGCAATAGCAGCCATAGCTTCATTGGGATGGATTGTAATTTTGATCTCATGGTATTGCCACCTTTTGAGCAGTATAAGTGGTATTAAATCTTTCTATTATTAGCTGCAAAAATACATAATAAGCTCAAGGATATTGTGTTTTATCCTGCTCCTCTTTGTCAAGCTTACGCTGATAGCCTTTCCCTATCCATTGATTTGATTTCATCACTTCGGATACTGCATTTTCATACTCTTCAAAAGTTTTCACCCTCTTGACCAATCTCCAAACCTGCTGTTCATCATCGAATGAATAGCGCAGATACGACCATAGCTCTTTCATTCGACCCAAGGTGTTCAGATTATCCCTGCTATGTGTGCGACGCAGATAATAAATCTCCTGTAGAAATTTTTCAACGGTTTGAAGACGCTGGACTGAATGTATTGTACCTGCTTGTTTTTTGATATCAGCAGCTAAAAAGGGATCGGATAACAGTCCACGTCCTAACATCCAGCTTTGAACTGCCGGGAATTTTTTCGACAGTTTGAGGTATGTCTCCACTGAAAAGATATCGCCGTTATAGGCCAATTCGGGGATGATGCGCTTGTGTATCCGGCCAAACTCTTTTGTAAGCGGGCTGCCCTTATAAAGCTGTTTCCCAATGCGTGCATGTATGATCAGTTGATTCAACCCATACTGATTAAAAAGGGGTATCAGTTGGTCAATCTCATGGTGTTGTTCGTACCCTAACCGACATTTCACACTATATCGTATTTTTCCATAAGCCGATAAAATTTCTAATAGCTGTTTGACGATATCGGGATATGGCAATATGCCGGAGCCTCGTTTTTTACGTGCTACAAGAGGGTAGGGGCAGCCCATGTTCAGGTTCATCTCGGTGAAGCCCATTGCGTTGATCTGTTGAGCAAAACGAAGCACCTCATCTGCATCATTGCTAAGAAGCTGAGGAATAAGTTTATCCATAGGATTCAAGTTGGGATCAATCTCGGGCGTATGCAGGTTTTTACTGTTATCTGTATGGATACCACTAAAAAAAGCTGTGAAAAACTGATCAATGCCATTAAAATATTTTTGGAATGCGATGCGGTACCACACATCGGTGATGCCTTGAAAAGGACCCAACTGAAGCTTTGGTTCAGCCTGGTTGGAAACTGTCATAATGCCTTTTGCAGTTTCAAGATACGTCTAATGATGGCATTGATCAGGAATATGGCGCTGACAAAAAGAGCTACTCTGGCTATGTAATCGCCAAAACGTACATACACTGTTATTTTTTCGTTGGTGATCAGTTTTTCTTTTATCACATCCGGCTGCCAATATGCGGTAGTCTGATGCAGCTCGCCCCGCTGGTCCACGAAGGCTGACACACCAGTGTTGGCTGAACGGGCGATGCTTCGGCGGGTTTCAATAGCCCGTAGCTTCGCAAATTCAAGATGTTGTTTATAACCGGGAGTATTACCCCACCAGCCGTCGTTGGTAGCAATAAAGATCAGATTGGCACCCCTGCGGATATACTGTGTTACGAACTCCCCATAGACCGATTCGTAGCATATGACAGGTGCGATGCGAAAGCGTTTATCCTGATTCAAAAAAACCTGTCGCTCTTCATCTGTCTTCAATGTTCCTACCGTCCCACCCAGATCAATGGCATAATTTCGCAGAGGACGCAACCACCACCATGATGGCATCATCTCCACGCCTGGTGTGAGCTTGGATTTATGATAAGACTGTATGTAAGAGGTTGAGTCTAAGTAAAAAACGGTGTTATACGCAAAATAATATCCTTCCATAGTACGGAATTTCCGGGCTGCCGGATGAGCCTCCATCCCATTGGGTACCATGCTGAAGGTGCTGGCACCTATGAGGATAGCTGTCTTGGGATGCTGTGCAATAAAAGATTTCAATAAGTTTAATCCCGATGACTTATGCAGCTGTTCTTCCCATATCTCCTCTTGTATGGCCGATTCGGGTGCTACTATAAAATCGGTATCCTCATCAAGTTTTTGTAACGCTAATTCTAAATTGCGTTGTATGACAGATTCGGGTGCAAGTCCGTATTGTTCGCTATAAGGATCGAGATTGGGTTGGACCACCACTATATTAACGGCTTGACCACTTTCTTCATAGCTGTGATATATCCACAAAGAAGCAAGTATTGGAATAAGGATGACGGTTAGTATTCCTGCTGCTTGTTTCCAGATACGGTTTATAGGAGTTTTGTCTGAACCTAAGTTTCGGATCAGTTGGAACACCATGATATTCACCACTAATATCCAGGCTGTACCGCCTGCAACACCAGTGTACTCGTACCATTGAATCCATTTGTGTTGGGTAGAAAACACATGTCCGAGATTAAGCCAGGGCCAGCTCAGATCCCAGTCCAAATGAAACCACTCCCAGCTCAGCCAATAAAATATTAAGATAGCAAAGCCTTTGCGATTGTCGTACATAAATTTTTTGGTCAGGTGGAACATCCAGAATACCACTGTCATAAAAAATGAGTTGAGTAGGATAGCTCCTATAGCGCCTACTTCTGTAGAGTTCCATATCCACCAGGTTGTGAGGGTGTTCCATACAAAAAAGCAAAGCCATGCCAACCAAAACATACCTTTCTTTCCTGATTGTCCTAGTTGGTCTTGGACAAAAAGCAGGGGAACCCACGCCACAAATATCAAAGGTGCAAAGCCATTGGCTGGCCAGGCAAGGCTCATCAGCACTGCAGATAAGAGCGACAGGATGACGGCTTGAATCTTATTCATCAATACCTGAATTAAGTCACAAAAGTAAAGATAATGCGTATATAAGCCGGATGTATTGTGACTTTATAGACGACAGATCATCAATATAAGAAATTGTCATACGGATAGCGGATGGCATGCATATCTTTTATTTCGTCGTAAAGCAGCTTTCGAAGCTCGGCGTAATTATGCCTATGCAGGGCTGAAATAAAAATGCTCGGGTTGTTGGCTTTGGCCATCCACGATTGTTGTAAGGAATCAAGACTGATGGGTTGATCTTCATCCAGGTTATGAGTATCAGCTGTTGTTTTCTTGATAGTGAAGGCATCCATTTTATTAAAGACCATGATAGTTTTTTTCTTTCCGGCACCTATTTCATCTAGTGTTTGATTAACTGTTTGGATCTGGTCTTCAAATTCGGGATGGGAGATGTCTACCACGTGAAGTAGTATATCCGATTCGCGTAGCTCGTCTAATGTTGATTTAAACGATTCTATCAGGCTGTGTGGTAGTTTGCGGATAAAGCCTACTGTGTCTGAAAGCAGGAATGGCAGGTTGTCTATCACTACTTTTCTGACTGTAGTATCTAATGTAGCAAACAGTTTGTCTTCGGCAAACACATCCGACTTACTAAGTAGGTTCATCAGCGTTGATTTGCCTACATTGGTATATCCCACTAAAGCTACCCGTATGAGTTGGTCCCGGCTTTTGCGTTGGATGGTTTGTTGGCGGTCTATTTCGGCTAATCGTTTTTTCAGTAAAGCGATTTTATCCCGTATCACTCTTCTATCGGTCTCAATTTCCCGCTCACCCGGCCCCCGCATTCCAATCCCACCACGCTGGCGTTCAAGGTGTGTCCACATACGGGTCAGCCGCGGAAGCAGATATTCATACTGAGCTAGTTCAACCTGAACTTTTGCATGAGCCGTGCGAGCCCGACGAGCGAAAATATCTAAAATAAGATTGGTACGGTCTAACACTTTACACTCCAATTCTTTCTCTAAGTTGCGAAGTTGTGTAGCACCTAACTCATCGTCGAACACCACTAAACGTATGTTTTCTGCCCTGATATATTGTACGATCTCTTCCAACTTACCCGAACCTACATAGGTACGTGTGTTTGGAAGATCAAGAGCCTGAACAAAACGTTTCACACTTTGACCGCCGGCAGTCTCTAATAAAAACTCTAATTCATTGAGATATTCTTCCACCTTTTCCATAGATTGAAATTTAGTGACAAGACCAACAATGACAGCTCGTTCAAGTGATGATCCGGTAGAGATATGTTGCATACTACTCACTTTTGCAGCAGATGTAAGTATTTTCTGTTAGATGAAATAAATCAAGCATATGTATTATTACAACCTCATTCAATTTTTAGTGCTATTTATTTTCCTACAGGAGTATGAAACAGCAGTAACTTTAGGTTTTTTGTTTTTGTAGCATCAAAAATGTCTGAACCCGATAATTTCCCGTATCTCGTTTATAGTTTTCGAGGCACTTTCTCTTGCTTTTTCGGCTCCTATGCGTGCTACTTTACTGATATAATCATTGTTAGCCGATATTTCTAATATTCGTTCGCGGATAGGAGTAGTGAAGGTAATGACATCTTCGGCTAACTGTTTCTTGAGATCGCCGTAGCGGATAGTACATTGATTGTATAGCCTGTCATAATGATCGACCACTTCTGGTGCTGATACTATTTTCAGTAGGTTGAACAAGTTTTCTATTACTTCGGGTTTTTGCTGATTCATTTGTGTAGGTCCGCTGTCAGTAACAGCTTTCATGATTTTTTTTCGGATCACTTTCGGTTCATCCACCAAAAAGATGGCATTATCTTCACCTTCTGATTTACCCATTTTTCCACTTCCATCTAAACCCGGTACTTTCACCAATGCCTCACCGAAGTTGTATGCCTGAGGGATAGGGAAAAAGTCTTCCTTGTACATTCGGTTGAATCTGCGAGCAAATGTGCGTGTCATCTCTAAATGTTGTTCCTGATCTTTCCCTACAGGTACCTTATGAGCTTTATGGATGAGGATATCGGCAGCCATCAGGCTGGGATAGGTAAGCAGCCCGGCATTGATATTGTCGGGTTGCTTACGGGCTTTTTCTTTAAAAGTAGTTACCCTTTCGAGCTCTCCCAAATAGGCATTCATATTTAAAAACAGGTAAAGCTCTACTGTTTCGGGCAAATCGCTTTGCACATAAAGGGTAGCTTTCTCAGGATCGAGGCCTGAGGCTATATACTCGGCTAACACTTGTTTTACGTTGCCGTGAAGGTCGCCCGGCTTAGGGTGTGTGGTAAGCGAATGATAATCAGCTATAAAGAAGAAACATTGATTTTCTTCCTGCATTCTGACAAAATTCTTTATCGCACCAAAATAATTCCCAAGATGAAGATTACCGGTAGGCCTGATCCCACTTAATACGATTTCCATATTATGTATTTCTGATTTCAGACAGGTTAAGGGTTATTAGATTATTACTTCATTTTTATTCATGTTTGATCTTAAAGGTCATATAGCCAGTTCATCGTTGTTTTGGTTGAAAAACCGATAATCCAACATATGGTAATTTTTCATGGCTTTGATGGTAAATACTTTTTTGTATTTCCACATCCATCGTGTACGCACCGATATAGGGCCTTTAGTTAGGTATGCAAAGATAAATGGATGCACTGCCAGCGTGATTTGTTTCTCGTTTTGATCCTGTATCAGGTATTTCAGATTGTTTTCAATTTCATCGACAAACAATATGCTGGGTTTTATTTTACCTGTTCCTTCACATACCGGGCAGCTTTCCAATATTTCCACATTCATCTCGGGTCGTACTCGCTGTCGTGTTATCTGTACCAATCCAAATTTGCTTGGTGGCAGTATGGTATGTTTGGCATGGTCGCGTGCCATTTCTTCTTTGAGTTTTTGATACAATTCGCGGCGATGTTTGCTGTCGTGCATATCAATGAAGTCTATTACAATGATTCCGCCCATATCGCGCAGTCGCAGTTGGCGGGCTATTTCGGCAGCCGCTTCAAGGTTTACCTCAAGGGCATTTTCTTCCTGACTATTCTCTTTATTGACGCGATGTCCGCTGTTTACGTCTATCACGTGCATGGCTTCGGTGTGTTCGATGATCAGATAAACACCGCTTCTGATACTGACTGTTTTGCCAAATAAGCTTTTGATTTGCTTATCCACTCCAAAGAAATCAAAAATTGGAGTACGTCCTTTGTATAGTTTAACTATATCAGTTTTTTGAGGTGCTATGGTATGGATAAAGCTTTTAATCTCTTCATAAAGATTTGGATCGTTCACATGTACGCTGTTGAATGATTCGTTGAGCAGGTCGCGTAAAATAGCCGAAGTGCGATCGAGTTCGCTCATAATTTTTGCCGGAGGTTTGGCATGTTGCAGCTTTTCTGTCGTTTTCTCCCACTTTTCTATCAGACTGCGCAGGTCGGCATCTAATTCTGCAACTTTTTTATTTTCGGCTACAGTACGGATAATCACTCCGTAGTTGTTTGGCTTAATACTTTGGATAAGCCGTTTCAATCTATTTCTTTCTTCGCTACTGCGAATTTTTTGTGAAACCGATATACGTGATGAAAAGGGTACCAGCACAAGGTATCGTCCGGCAAAAGAAATCTCGGATGAGATACGTGGCCCTTTAGTAGATATCGGTTCTTTGGCTATTTGAACCAGAATTTGTGCTCCACTGGCTAACACCTGAGTTATTTTACCGGTCTTTTCGATATCCGGCTCAGGTCTGAAATTATCCATAGTAATATTTTCAGGCTTTCCACTTATCGAAAGCTTGACATATTTATTGAGCGACCTGATTTGTGGACCCAGATCAAGATAGTGCAAAAATGCATCTTTCTCATAGCCTACATCAACAAAAGCAGCATTTAAACCGGGCATGATCTTTCGTACTTTGCCCAGATAAATGTCGCCTACAGCGTAATTGTTGTTTGTCTTTTCTTTATGCAGTTCTACTAAAAGCTTGTCTTCAAGCAATACAATATCAACCTCCGAAGCCCGAGAATCAATAATGAGTTCTCTATTAATCTGCATAGATTTTTTTATTTATAATACATTCACAATCAAAGTGTTTTTAGGTCACGGCTGGAGGTAATGCCGTTTATAACGGAATAACACAATGCAGTATGGAAAAAGCATTGTGTTATCCGTGGGTCAGTTTGGTCTGATGTTATTTCCTTTTCTTATGTCTATTCTTTCTTAAGCGTTTTTTGCGCTTATGGGTTGCCATCTTATGTCTCTTCCTTTTTTTTCCACTTGGCATAACTTGATGATTTAATTCTTTGGAAACTGGTTATTTGGTGTTTTCTTTAACCTGATTAACAAAAGATTTGGCAGGCTTGAAAGCTGGGATATTGTGAGCCGGTATGATGATCGTTGTATTCTTGGAAATATTCCTACCGGTTTTTTCAGCTCTCCTTTTGATGATAAAGCTACCAAATCCTCTCAGATACACGTTTTCACCGTTGATCATCGAAGTCTTAACAACCTCCATAAAGGATTCAACAACCGCCTGAACGGCTACTTTCTCTACCCCTGTTTTGCTAGCAATGTCTGCTACGATTTCTGCTTTTGTCATATCTACAAAGTTTAAAAGATTAATACTGTGGTATTTTAATTGATTTGCAAAGGTAAAAACATTTTTCTATCTACCTTTGATTTTTGTGTTTTTTTTAGTCTAAAAGGTTCAAAATAAATATTTTCGCTAATATTATGCATGTTATTACTCGTTTTTTAAGGTTTTGGTACCTTCAAAACAAACGTGATCTCCCATGGAGAAACACGGATGATCCTTATGCAATTTGGATAGCCGAGGTCATCTTCCAGCAAACCCGAATCAACCAGGGGATAAGCTATTATCGGAAATTTATGGGAGCTTTTCCACACATCCAAAGCCTGGCTATGGCTGATGAGCAAAAAGTATTAAAGCTATGGCAAGGATTAGGATATTATAGCCGTGCTCATAATTTGCTGCATACAGCACGAGAGATTGTAAGCGTCTATCAAGGTGTGTTCCCTACAGACTATCAACGCTTGAAGTTGTTGAAAGGCATAGGTCCCTATACAGCAGCCGCTATAGCCTCAATTGCATTCAACCAGCCCTGTGCTGCTGTAGATGGGAATGTGGCACGCGTTATAGCACGCTTGTACGGTATACGCGATCCGATGAATAGTACCAAAGGTAAGAAAAAGATACAAACTATGGCTGAAGCACTGTTGGATAACAATGACCCCGGCCTCCATAACCAGGCAATCATGGAGTTTGGAGCATTGCATTGTGTGCCCCTAAATCCTGATTGCCTCAACTGTGGATTAAAACTTTATTGCGTGGCATTTCAAAATGATCTGGTTGATACGCTACCTGTCAGGGTCAAGCGAAGCAAACCAAAGATCAGGTGGTTTCATTATTTAGTCTGTTGTTACCGCCATAATGAAGCTACACAAGTGCTGCTGCAACAACGCCTTGCTGGAGATATATGGAACGGGTTGTACGAATTTCCACTTATCGAAGCTGACACAGAAATGGAATTGACTACACTAGTTGAGCATCCGGTTTTTAAACAGATTATCCAGGATAAGCAATACGTAATAAAAAGAGTATCAGGTCAATACAAGCATCAGCTAAGTCATCAGAAACTATTGGTTCGGTTTTTTCATATCGAATTTGATGAGGTTTGTTATAATTCAAAAGAAAATCATGTATCTTTGATCAATGAAAGCAATTTAAACGACTACCCGTTCCCTCGTCTGATTGACCGATACTTGACGGAGATGGGGTTGTCGGGCAAAGGTTACTAATTAAATACACTTGATATTATGGCCGGATTAAACAAAGTTATGCTCATCGGACGATTAGGGAAAGATCCCGAGATCATTACCTTTGACAATGGAGCAAAAAAAATGACTGTGAGCCTTGCCACAAGTGAGCGCTATCGCGATCGCGAAGGAAACTGGCAGGATCAAACCGAATGGCATAATATCGTTGCATGGGGAAACTTAGCAGCTGATATAGCCGAAAAACGCCGCAACTATATTAAAGGTGATATGTTGTTTATAGAAGGAAAGATCAAAACCAGGCAATATACAGATAGCCAGGGAGTAGTAAAATATATCACCGAGATCTTAGCCGAGCGGATGAACCTTATATCCAAAGCAGGCCAATCGGGCTCTGACTACAGAGCAGCCGATAAAAGCGGAACAGCTGATGCGCCGGAAACAATTGGCAGTGCAGATGAATCAGAACAAAGCTTACCGGATCTGATTGACGACGATCTGCCGTTTTAAAGAATAGCCTGATGCGGAAATACACTTTTTTAGGTGTGGATAAGTTGTTGGAAGTGACTTGAGAAAGTGTGTTGGGAAATAAAGCAGTTTCATCAGTTAAAAAACTGGAATTGCTTTACTAACAAAAAATTACAATTTTTTAGACAGTTGTAAAAAGCATGAACAAGAGTTCAATTATTATTGTACTTTTGTAGTGGAATTCTAAACATTTTATTTTGGAAACGCCTGACCCTGACCCTTATGCGAGTTTGGTTTCGAGCTTGCTCACCATAAGTTTCAATGGCTTTGATGCTTCAACAATCATTACTATACTGATAGTATTGTTGCTGTTGGGGCTTTCAGCGTTGATATCTGCCAGTGAAACTGCTTACTTTTCGCTTCGCCCAGCCGACTTAAATTATCTAAAAGAAGAATCCGACGGCATAGGCGAGCATATACTACAGCTACGTAGCAAGCCTCAGATATTATTAGCTACAATACTGATAATAAATAACTTAGTCAATATTTCTATTGTTATATTGACTTCATATATTACCCTGAGCCTGTTTGACTTTAAAGATCATTGGTTAGCTGCATTTTTTATTCAGGTAGTGGGTATCACATCACTCATCTTACTTTTGGGTGAGATATCGCCTAAGATTTATGCCAACAAAATGCCGCTAAAAATAGCCCGGCTAATGGTCAAACCTCTTGCAGTACTGATAGTGGTTTTTAAACCATTGAGCAATCTGTTGGTTTCTTCTACCTCTTTCATCGATAAAAGATTGTCGGGCAAACAGCAATCAATCAATATGAGCGATCTTTCAGCTGCCATCGAAATTACTACCGACGAAACTACTACACCTCAAGAAAAAAAGATGCTGAAAGGAATCGCATCATTTGGTGAAAAAGAAGCCAGAAGCGTCATGAAATCAAGGGTGGATATTACCGCTGTAGATGCCAGATTGAACTTTGAAAAGCTACTCAATGTCATACTCAATAGCGGGTATTCGCGCATTCCTGTGTACGACGGAAATCTCGATAAAATTTTAGGACTACTTTATATCAAAGATTTGTTGCCCTTTTTAAATCAAAGTGAATTAGATTGGCTGCCAATGATACGACCAGCATTTTTTGTGCCTGAAAGCAAAAAAATCAATGACCTTTTACAAGAGTTCAGAGAAAAAAAAATACATCTGGCCATAGTTGTGGATGAATATGGTGGTACTGCCGGTTTAATTACCTTAGAAGATATTATCGAAGAAATAGTAGGAGATATTTCTGATGAGTTTGATAAAGAGTCCGATAATAGTTTCTATAGCAAAACAAGCAGCGATACTTATGTGTTTGAAGGTCGTACTAATTTGGTTGACTTCATCAAAGTACTTGGGTTGGATGATCACTATTTCGAAGATGTGCAAGGTGAATCGGATACCCTGGCCGGCTTGATACTTGAGTTAGAGGGACGCATACCTGAGGCAGGCCTTCAAATCAGATGTAAAGGCTTTTTGTTTGAGGTGTTGGAAGCTGATTCGAGAAGGATAAAACGTATTAAAGTAAGCTTTGACAGTAAAGATGAAAAATAAAATATGGCTACTGCTGCTTATCAGTGGTGGATTCTTTTATGCCTGCAATAATGGCGATTATACCCCAAAACCTAAAGGTTATTTCAGGATTGACCTGCCCGAAAAACAATGGGAAGTTTTTGATTCATTAGAGCAGTTTCGCTTTGATTATCCTGATTATGCTGTCGTTTCAGTCGATCAGGCTTCGCATAAAGGAGATACTTGGGTAGATATTTATTATACTCCGTTTAACGCTGTTTTGCATCTGAGCTATAAAGTCATAGCCGGAAATTTTAATACCTATGTCGAAGATACACGTACATTAGCATTGCAACATCTGCCAAAAGCCAATACCATTATTGACAGTGTGTTTTATTTGCCCGATCGGGCTATTGCCGGCATAATGTATCAGATTGGAGGAAAAGGGGTTGCTTCACCTATACAGTTTTATGCCTCTGATTCCACCAGGCATTTCATTCGTGGAGCCTTATATTTCAATTTCCGACCTAACAACGACTCTATCGCTCCTGTCATACAATATGTAAAACACGACTTGCTGCATTTTATTCGCTCTATTGAGTGGAAAGAAGAATAAAAAGCAGACCGGATTTAGTCGACAATTACTTGGTGTTCTCGGACAAATTCGTATTTTTGTTGTGAAATATTACACACAAGATGACAGATCCTATCATACGTATTGTTATTGCTGATGACCATGAGATATTTCGTAGCGGTCTGAAAATGGTGATTGGCAGATTAGGATATGCCCGTGTGGTAGCAGAAGCTTCAAATGGAATGGAGCTGCTTGAGCTGCTTGAGAATGAAGAGACCGACTTAGTCATAATGGATATTGATATGCCGGTGATGAACGGTATTGAAGCTACAAGCAGAGTGCTCGAAAAATGGCCTGACATCAAGGTCATTGCTTTAACGATGTACAAAGATGATGTGTATATTCAAACTATGATAGAAGCCGGGGTGAAGGGATTTCTGATCAAAAACATACGAAAGGATATTTTAGATAGAGCTATACAAGCTGTATATCATGGAAAAACTTATTATAGCGAGGAGCTGTGGGATTATTTTACTAAAACCATAGCCGGTGAGGATAAGAAAGAACCAGCCATTGATCTGACCAAACGCGAGATGGAAGTTTTAGAACTTTTAGCCGAAGGATTGAATAACAAAGAGGTAGCCAAACGGTTGTTTGTTAGCGAACGAACAGTTGTAGGTCATAAATCGAACCTGATGTCGAAAACAAATACCAAGAATACCGTTTCTCTCCTTGCTTATGCCATTAAGAACCGTTTGATTGAGATCTGACAACCAACCCAACACTTTTTACTGATATTTTTGTTGCTCCTTCCTACTTACGCAGATTTATTTGCGTGAAAGTACTGGTTTTATTTCCTGAAACTATTGATTTTACTATTGTGAAAACAGTAACAATAGACCTGTTTTTATGAGGATATATGCATTAATTTTGTAATACAAAAAATGGAGTTGGTGACTCATAGTATTAATTAAAAAAAACATACCATGAAAAACTTAAAAATATTAGTAGTGGACGATGATCTGGATGTGATCACCGTGTTAGAGCAAATTCTTGAGGCAGAAGGATATGAAGTGATTTCTGCTTTCAACAAGCAGGAAGGCATTGCGTTAGCCTTAGAGCACAAGCCTGATCTTGCTATTTTAGATGTGATGATGACTACTCATTATGAAGGCTTTGAGATGGCCAAAGAGTTTGTTGATAGGCCTGAATTGCAAGGCATACCTACCATCATTGAAACATCTATTGAAGTGTTGATGACCACAAAGCCCAGCGTGCAGGCTATGGCTCGTGAGTTTCGTAATGATCCTAATTACAAAGAGTTACAAGTCATTCTGATACGCGATATAGTTACTGGTAATGCTGGTATTGACTATCGCGCCGAAGACGGGCGCTCTGTGTGGGTACCTGTAAATGGGTTTATCCGTAAGCCTGTTGATAAGGCCCGTCTCTTACCCGAAATAGAAAGAGTACTAGCTAGAAAAGCCGCTGGAGCTAAAATTTAAAACCAAATAAAATAGCTGGCAAGTTGTTGAAGTTGCCAATAACGTAAAAAGAAAACTATGAAAAGTACAGTTCAGGAAATTTTGCAGGAATATCCTCAGGCCCAACGCGACAGCCTGATACCTATTCTACAGCATGTGCAGGAAAAGATCGGATTTTTATCCGAAGAAGCTGTGATAGAAGTAGGTAAACATCTACATATCCCTGCCAGTAAAATCTTTGGTGTAGCCACCTTTTACAATCAATTTCGGTTTAGTCAACCCGGTAAATACCATATACAGGTTTGTCGAGGTACTGCCTGTCATGTATTAGGTTCAGCAACCGTATTGGATGAAATTGAGAAACACTTGAAGATCAAAGCCAATCAAACTACACGCGACAGACTATTCAGCCTTGAAGTGGTAGCATGTATAGGCGCTTGCGGATTAGCTCCTGTGATCAGTATCAACGGAGAGTTTCACGCCAAAGTAACTACCGAATCCATCAAAACTATTTTCGACGACTACAGAAACAGGGAGGATAAACCATGATGAATACAAAATCATTTTTGATACAAGACGTTCTTGAACTCAGTGAAAAGAAAGAGCTGAAACCGGAAACTATTCAACGCCTTAGGGTGATCCGAAATGAAGACAATAAAAATCCGATCATCTTTGTAGGTGCAGGGACTTGCGGATTAGGTGCCGGTGCCGGAGATACAATACGCAAGATCAAAGCGTTTGTTGAAGCTCGAAAAATAAAAGCCGAAATAATACCTGTAGGATGCATCGGACTATGCTCCTCTGAACCTATCATGGATGTAAAGCTTCCAGGGAAAAAAAGAATCTCGTTTGAAAAAGTCACCAGCGATAAAGTAGAAGCATTACTTGATAGTGTTTTTGATGAAGAAAGACCCGAACATCCTATACTAGGACAGTTTACTACCGATACAGCACTCGCCGGATGGGACGAGGTGCCTGAAATAAGCGATCACCCCTTCTTTAAGCCACAAGTGCGTATAGTGCTTGAAAACTGTGGCACCATAAATCCGGTGAGCATAGAAGAGTATATCGCAAGAGGCGGTTACAAAGCCTACTTAAACTCTGTGAAGCTGTTTACACAAAATGAATTATGCGATTTTGTTGAAAAGAGTGGCTTGCGCGGACGCGGCGGCGGCGGATTCCCTACAGGAAAAAAATGGAAATTTGCCCTCAATACAGAAGCCGAACAAAAATATCTGATTTGTAATGCCGATGAAGGTGACCCGGGCGCATTTATGGACAGAGCAGTCATTGAAGGTGACCCACATAAGCTCATCGAAGGAATGGCTATTGCAGCCTATGCCATAGGAGCCGACAAAGCATATATATACATACGGGCCGAATATCCCTTAGCCATCGAAAGACTGACGATAGCTATTAAGCAGGCTACCGAATACGGACTCATTGGAAAAGATATCTTTGGAACAGGGATAAACCTTGATTTTATCATTAAAAAAGGAGCCGGTGCCTTTGTGTGTGGCGAAGAGACAGCACTGATCCATAGTATAGAAGGAAAAAGAGGTATGCCCCGTCCACGACCCCCTTTCCCGGCAGTGAATGGATTGTTTGGTAAACCTACCATTATTAATAATGTGGAAACCTTCTCAAATATACCTGCAATTATTAATAAAGGTGCTAACTGGTTTGCTTCAATGGGAACCAACAGCAGCAAAGGAACCAAAGTATTTGCTCTCTCCGGAAAGATAGCCACAACCGGATTAGTAGAGATACCTATGGGAACTACCATACGCGATATTATCTACAAGATAGCCGGTGGAATAGCTAACGGTAAAAAATTTAAAGCAGTACAAATGGGTGGCCCATCCGGAGGCTGTGTTACTGAAGCTAATCTGGATCTGCCTATTGACTATGAAAACCTGCTTGGAGTAGGGGCTATGATGGGCTCTGGAGGTATGGTCGTCATGGATGAAGATACCTGTATGGTTGATGTAGCCAAGTTCTTCATGGATTTCATCCAACGTGAAAGCTGCGGAAAATGTATCCCATGCCGCGAAGGTACCAGACGAATGTTGGAAATATTGGAAAGCATCACCACCAAACCAAAAAGCCGTGAAACACATGAACCGTTTGCACGCTTCAAAGGTGTGATGCAGCTTGAAAGCCTTGGTAAAGTGATAAAAGATACTTCGTTGTGCGGATTAGGACAAACAGCACCTAACCCGATACTTAGCACCTTGCAGTGGTTTAGAGAAGAATACGAAGAACATGTGTTCGATAAAAAATGCCGCGCCGGTGTATGTACAAACCTCAGAGAATACAGTATTGATGTGGATAAATGCACAGGCTGTACTATTTGTGCAAAAAAATGCCCTACACATGCTATTATTGGCGGTCGAAAACAACCTCATTTTATCATTTCTGATAAATGTATCAGTTGCGGAATATGTTTGGAAGTATGTAATTTCGATGCAGTAAAAGTAAGCTAATCAATGCATTACCAAAAACACTATGAATATGAAACTAAAAATAGAAGTTAATAACAACACCTTATTTGCCGAACCGGGTGAAACCATACTCGATGTACTCAACAGGAACGGAATGAGCGTTCCTACACTATGTCATATGAAAGGGTTTTTACCTACAGGCTCATGCCGTATGTGCGTTGTAGAAGTAGAAGGAAGACGTAATTTAGTTACTGCTTGCTCCGAACCGGTTACCGAAGGAATGAGGATAAAGACTCATTCATCAAGGGTAATAGAATCGCGTAAAACTATAGTTGAACTCTTGCTCTCCAACCATCCCGACGATTGCTTGTATTGCGAAAGAAATGGTAGTTGTGAACTGCAAAAACTATCGGAAGACCTTAATGTACGCGAACGCAGAATCAGTGGAACAAAAAATAAACTGAACTTAGACGTGTCGAGCCCAAGCATAGTGCGCGATCCGGAGAAATGTATTCTATGTGGACGTTGTGTCAGAGTGTGTGAAGAGATTGAAGCCGTATCAGCTATTGAATTTGTTGGAAGAGGCAGCAAAACATTTATTGGTACTCCTTTCCATCATGGACTGAACTTATCCACATGCGTCAACTGCGGACAGTGTATCATGGTATGTCCTACAGGAGCATTGAAAGAAAAGCCACATATAGCTGAGATACGCGATAATTTATGTAATCCTAACAAGGTAGTCATCGTACAACATGCACCATCCATCTCAGTCTCATTAGCTGAAGAGTTTGGGTTTAAGCCAGGCCAGAATATAGTAGGCCTTATGCATGCTGCCCTACGCAGGATAGGATTTGACTATGTGTTTGATACTAGCTTCTCAGCCGATCTTACTATTATGGAAGAAGCCAGTGAGTTGATTCAACGGGTAACTACAGGTGGAACATTGCCAATGATCACCAGCTGCTGCCCGGGTTGGATCAAGTATGCGGAAGAATTTGCCCATGACTTTCTTCCGAACCTGTCAACATGTAAATCACCACAGCAGATGATGGGTGCAATAGTGAAAAACTATTTTGCCGAGAAAGAAGATATTGCACCGGAAAATATCTATTCGGTTTCTATCATGCCTTGTACGGCTAAAAAGTTTGAACAACAGCGTGAAGAAATGACACATAATGGTATTTCTGATGTCGATGCAGTGCTGACAACCCGCGAATTGGCCCGGATGATAAGATTATATGGTATTGATATACATAGCCTTGAGCCCGAATTGGCTGATTCACCCTTAGGGACACGCTCTTCTGCTGGTAAAATATTCGGTAGCTCAGGCGGTGTGATGGAAGCAGCCATACGGTCGGCCTACTACTTTATTACCGGAAAAGAATTGGTAAGATTTCAGGTTAAAGATGTACGTGGACTTGAAGGGAGAAAAGAGGCACGCGTACAAATAGGCGATTTAGATGTAGGAGTAGCCGTTGTGAGTGGATTGAAAAATGCATCATTATTGCTTGACGAACTACGTAATGGCCGCAATGACCTGCATTTTATTGAGATCATGGCTTGTCCGGGAGGATGCATAAACGGTGGAGGACAACCTATAGGTACCACTATAGAAAAAGTGCGGGCACGCATGGCTACCTTATATGATATAGATGAAAAGGATGCGATTAAGGTATCTCATAAAAACCCGTATATCATTGAGCTGTACGACCGATATCTTGGCAAACCGCTTAGCCAGCGAAGCCACGATTTGTTGCACACTCATTATCAAAAACGTGAAGTATATTAAGTTCTAACAGCTAAATCAAGGATAGATAAAAGCTCGTTCAACCAGTTTAAACTTATGGCACACAACAGCAAACATAAACAGCTTGTCTTCACGATCAAAGATCGTTGCCGGGTATGCTATACTTGTGTCAGAGAATGCCCGGTCAAGGCGATTCGGATCGTTGGCGGACAAGCTATAGTGATAAGCGAACGCTGCATAGGCTGTGGCAATTGTGTGCGAGTATGCAGTCAAGGTGCCAAGGTATATCTTCAACTCAAAGAAGAGGTGATGGAGTTGTTGCAGAGTGGTAAACCTACGGCAGCTTGCATAGCACCGAGCTTCCCAGCCGAGTTTATCGAATTGGATGACTATAGACAATTGGTTGGAATGGTGCATGCGCTTGGATTCGATATGATCACCGAAGTTGGGTTTGGAGCTGATATGGTGTCAGTAGCCTATCGCAAAAATTTTCAAGCAATGAAAAGTTCGGCTACTATAACCTCCGATTGTCCGGCCATAGTGTATTATGTCGAGCATTATCATCCTGACCTTGTCCCCTATTTAGCCCCTTTTGTGTCGCCTATGGTAGCCCTTTCAAGATACCTTAAACATAAATATGGCGATGATTTGCAAGTGGTATTTATTGGGCCATGTATAGCTAAGAAAGCTGAAACAGACGATATTGACCTTGTCATCACCTTTACCGAGCTTAGAGATTTGTTTGAATTGCAGGGAATCACAGCTGATAACACCCTTGCCCGAGAGTTTGATCCACCCTATTCGGGCAAAGGTGCAGCCTTTTCGATCAGTCATGGACTATTGCAAAATATGGATGTAGAGCATGACTTGACAAGCGGTGATGTGATAGTAGCCGAAGGCAGGGAAAACTTTAAAGATGCGGTGCACGAATTTGCTCAAGGTAAGCTGAATGTACGCCATCTTGAATTGCTGTGTTGCGAAGGATGCATAACAGGGCCTGGCATGTCGATTGAAAGTAGTAAATACCTCAGAAGATCATGCGTGTCGGGCTATGTAGCAAAAAAAATGGAGAACTTAGATAGTGAGTTATGGCAACAGCAGATGAGAGAGGCCGAAGGAATAGATTTGTCAAACAGCTTTGAACCTCTTGATCGCCGGCTTGAGCGACCTTCTACCGAAAAAATATCCGAAGTGCTGATCAAAATGGGTAAAACAGAACCTGCTGATTACCTTAACTGCGGCGCTTGCGGCTACGACACATGTATTGAACATGCCATCGCAATAGTGCAAGGGTTAGCCGAGAACGAAATGTGCCTGCCCTTTTCGATAGAAAAGCTACATCAGTCTATAGAAAAGCTTAACTCAACGAATTATGAGCTGGCTACCGCACGGGAAGCATTGAAACAATCGGAAAAGTTAGCCCATATGGGACAGCTCTCAGCCGGAATAGCTCACGAACTGAATAACCCCCTTGGAGTGATCACTATGTTCAGTAATATATTATTGGATGAAGCTAAAGACCCGGCTATACGGTCTGATCTGGAACTGATTACTGAGCAGGCCGACAGATGCCGGAAAATTGTAGGAGGATTACTGAACTTTGCAAGAAAAAATCAAGTTCGACATACAGAGATAAACCTGAAAAAATTTGTCGCACGAAGCTTGCAATCACTCGTTATACCTAATAATATTAGCATTGACCTTCAAACCGATATGGAAGACCCCTATGTGTATATGGATCATGACCAAATGATGCAGGTGTTTACCAATCTGGAAAAAAATGCAGTAGAAGCCATGCCGAATGGTGGAATACTTACAGTTGTACTTAAAGAAAAAAAAGATGAAATTGAAATACTGATCCAGGATGAAGGATACGGTATATCGGAAGAAGATATGGAAAAAATCTTTACCCCATTTTTTACTACCAAAGAACTTGGCAAAGGAACCGGTTTAGGACTGCCCTTATGCTATGGAATAGTAAAAATGCATCACGGTAAGATACATGTCCAATCCAATAATAATCCAGAGAAAGGACCAACCGGAACTAGTTTTGTGATCAGTATTCCAAGAGTACCAAAATAATTAATGAAATACCGATAAAGATTTTTTAAGAGATGAACGACGAAAAAAAACTTATTTTGTTAGTTGACGATGATGTTGACTATTTATTCCAGTTAGAAACTATGGTTAAGAACTTAGGTTTCAATGTTATGACTGCCGAAAGCCAGATGGAAGCTGAAAAGGTTTTAGAAACCACAAAGCCCGATCTGTCTATAATCGACCTGATGATGGAACAAGAAGACAGTGGATTTATTTTGGCCTATAGAGCCCGGAAAAAATATCCCGATATGCCAATCATCATCGCTTCAGCAGCAACAGCCGAAACCGGCTACAACTTCGACCTGTATACTGATAACAACAAAAACTGGATCAAGGCCGATTTGTATCTCGAAAAAGGTATTCGAAGCGATCAGTTGCATAGGGAAATAAATAAACTACTGAAAATTTAGTATTGGTCAGCATAGGGCAGTTACTAACATGCTGCCCTATGTATAAAATCCCGAACGTAACTACAAAAAAGCATCAGAAAATATCGGTTATGGTCATACATTTAACACAAAAAAAATATGGCTACATTACATATACTCGTTGTAGATGACGAACCAGGGATCAGAGCCGGAATAAACCGTATTCTGCATAACTATATCGTAAGCTATCCATTTATGGATGAGGATATTGACTTCAACCTTATTGATGCTGCAACAGGTGAAGAAGCTATAGATATCCTCAATACAGCTCCTATAGACATAGTGCTGTTAGACAACAAACTGCCGGGCATGGATGGCATAGAAGTGTTGGAATACATCAATCAGCAACAGTTCGATCTGGCTGTAATGATGATCACAAGCTATGCCTCACTTGATCTGGCATTGGATGCAACCAAAAGCGGCGCATATAATTTTATGCCGAAACCTTTTACATCACAAGAGTTGCGTTCCAATATAGATAATGTGTCAAAACACCTCTTCCTCAAACGGATGACCCGCAAAATGCAGGCTGAAGGAAAACAAATACGCTTTCAGTTCCTGTCAGTACTGTCACATGAACTAAAATCACCTATCAATGCCATTGAAGGATATCTGAAAATGATGCAGGAAAGACAAATGGGCGACCTGATAAATGATTATGATCGTATGATAGACCGCTCGTTAGCACGTCTTAACGGCATGCGAAACCTGATTATGGATCTACTGGACCTGACCAAGATGGAATCAGGTAAAAAAGAACGAAAACTTCGGGAGATCAACCTGCAAACCATCGCTCAAACAGCTATGGATACTATGGAACCATATTCCATCCAAAAAAATGTTACTATGAAACTCCATACAGATGGAAACACTTATCTGCTGGCGGATGCCGATGAGATGGAGATCATTTTCAATAATCTGGTGTCGAACGCAGTAAAATACAATAAGGAAAACGGATTAGTTGATATTTATCTGAAAGACAAAAATAATTCATTGGAAATCACCATATCCGATACCGGAATAGGAATGAGCCAGCAGGATGTGGAACTCATTTTTAAAGATTTTGTCCGTATTAAAAACAGTAAAACCAAGGCAATAACAGGAAGCGGATTAGGCTTATCAATTACAAAAAAAATGATTGATCAATACAATGGAACCATTGATGTACAAAGTCAATTAGATGTAGGCACAAGTTTCGTTGTATCTTTGCCACGCCATTAAACATCAGGTTAAGCAATGAGCTATATCCATTAAATATGAGGCTATTCAGGTAATAAAGAACTTAAATCCAGATTAAAATTTAAACTCTATAATTCAATGAAATTTACACCCGAAACATATAAGATTCCCGACGTCTCTATGCAGCCATTTATTGACGATCAGGAGATATGGGACTTTCTCAACCAAGCCCGGCCTGATTTAGAGCTGGTAAAAGCTGTTGTAGATAAGTCGTTAAATAAAAATCGGTTGAACTTAGCCGAAACGGCCATACTGCTTAAAGCCGATCAACCTGAAATGATAGAGTTGATTAAAGAAGGGGCACGAACCCTGAAAGAAAGAGTATATGGCAAACGAATCGTCCTCTTTGCTCCGTTGTATGTAGGTAATTATTGCTCTAACAACTGCCGTTATTGCGGATTTAAAGCTTCCAACAAAGATGCCATACGCAAAACACTTAGCCGTGATGAGTTGATAGCCAATGTACAAGCTCTTGAGGAACATGGGCAAAAACGACTGATATTGGTTTATGGCGAACATCGTACCTATTCAGCCGAGTATATTGCTGAAACAGTGCGTGAAGTATATAAGGTAAAAAAAGGACCTGGCGAGATACGTCGGGTCAATATCAATGCTGCCCCTTTTGACATTGAAGGGTTTAAGACAGTGCACGAAGCTGGTATTGGGACATACCAGATATTTCAGGAGACTTATCACCATCCTACTTATGCCGTTTGCCATCCGTCAGGAAAAAAGGCCGATTATAATTATCGTCTCACAGCTCTTGACCGGGCTATGGAAGCCGGTATAGATGATGTGGGTATAGGTGCTTTGTTTGGGTTGTATGACTGGCGTTTTGAAGTGTTGGCACTAGTAAGGCATGTCAATCACCTGGAGGCTTGTTATAATGTTGGGCCGCATACTATCTCATTTCCCCGTATTCAGGATGCCTTAGAGTATGATCTCGACGATCAGTATGAGGTAAGCGATGAAGAATTTACACGTTTGGTGGCTATACTGCGCTTGGCAGTACCCTATACCGGCCTGATACTCACAGCAAGAGAACCAGAGTATATCCGTCGTGAAGTATTAGCCTTTGGATGTTCGCAGATTGATGCAGGAACTAAACTCGAAATAGGTGCGTATGCCGAAGACCCATCAGTAGATCAGAATTTAACTAAAGAACAGTTCAAGATAAATGATGATCGAACACTTAATGAAGTAATAGACGAACTGATAGACCACGACTATATCCCTTCATTTTGTACGGCATGTTATCGCAAAGGACGCACAGGTCAACACTTCATGGAGTTCAGTGTTCCAGGGTTTATTAAAAGATTCTGTACCCCAAATGCGTTGTTGACACTGGCTGAATATATCATGGATTATGCTGCTGAGTCAACAGCCGACAAAGGCTGGAAATTGATTGAAAGATCAGTAGCCGAGATAGAAGACCCGCGCTATGAAAAACTTGTTTTAGAGCGCATCGAACGAATCAAACAGGGCGAGCGCGACCTTTATTTTTAACCCCGGATGTAGGTAGTCCGGCTTTTACGCATAGAAAGATGGCTAAAGGAAAAGACCTGAAACCTCATATCGGAATTTTTGGCCGGCGAAACAGCGGGAAAAGCTCCATCATCAACCTGATGGTTGATCAGGAAGTAGCTATAGTTTCGTCCGAACCGGGTACTACTACTGATCCGGTGAAGAAATCAATGGAAATTACAGGAATAGGCCCCGCTGTGATAGTGGATACAGCTGGTATAGACGATCAAGGTAAGCTAGGAGAAAAACGCATACAAAAAACCTTTAATGTCCTGAAAATTATTGATTGTGCAATCCTTGTGATAAGCTACAACCAGTTCGGTTCGTACGAAAAAAACCTGATTGACCGCTTCACTGAGTTCGAGCTGCCGTATCTCATAGTACATAATAAATCCGATTTGGAACCTGTATCTGATGCTACTCTGAAATCAATCAGCGAGAATAGTGATGTGGAAGTAGTTGATTTCACTACCATACATAACAGACTGCTGCCTTTGCTTATAGCAGCACTGAAACGCATCATCCCTGAAACTGTCTGGCAGAAACCTTCATTATTAGCTGGTCTGATCGACAAAGGAGATTTGGTACTGCTTGTTACGCCTATAGATGAAGCAGCACCTCAGGGACGGATGATACTACCGCAAGTGATGACTATACGGGATGTGTTAGACAATGAGGCTATCTGTGTGGTACTTAAAGAAACCCATTTGGAACACTATTTTAACAACCAGATGCCAAAGCCTACATTAGTGATCACCGATAGTCAAGTGTTTGACTTTGTGAACAAGATCATCCCACCTGATATGCCACTGACCAGTTTTAGCATCATGTTTGCACGCATGAAAGGCGATTTTGAACAATATTTGGCTGGCACTCCCAAACTTTCTACTCTTAGTGACGGAGATAAAGTACTTATATTGGAATCCTGTACGCATCAGGTAAGTTGCGAAGATATTGGCAGGCAAAAGCTCCCGCAATGGATCAGAGAATTTACCGGGAAAGACATCAGTTTTGATGTAGTGCCCGGGTTGAATGATATTCCGCAGCTGACGCAGTATCAAATGGTCATCCAATGCGGGGGTTGTGTTGTTACACGCAGACAATTACTCAACCGGTTAAAACCTGCTGTGGATGCACAGATAGCTGTAAGCAATTATGGGTTGGCCATTGCCTATATAAATGGTATTTTTGATCGAGTTACCGCACCTTTTCGTCTTAACAAATGAATGAAATAAATCTTTTACTCAATAAGAGCAGCCATACTAAAGATGATCTGATCAAACTGTTATCCTGTAGTCCGGGAACTGAGACCGAGCTGATATTACAGAAAGCATTGGAAGTTAAGGCAAACACTGTTGGTCGCAAAGTGTATCTAAGGGGCTTGATCGAGTTGTCCAACGTGTGTAGTAATAATTGTTATTACTGTGGTATCAGGGCTGCCAACAAATCGGTTGAACGGTACACTCTAACGGATGAAGAGGTGATGCATTGCGCCATTTTTGCATGGAGGCAAGGATTTGGGTCATTAGTCATCCAAACCGGCGAACAGCGTGGGCCAAGATTTACTGCATATATTGAAAGGCTCCTACGAAAAATACACGAGCAAACCAATCATGAGCTTAGTATTACCCTTTCTTGCGGTGAACAAAGTTTAGAAGTGTATAAACGATGGAGATCAGCTGGCGCACACAGATATTTGTTTCGAATTGAAACCACTAACAAAGAATTGTATTATAAGATACATCCTCATAACCGGCGTCATTCATTTGAAAATCGCTTGCAAGCTTTGCGCTATTTGCGTGAAGCTGGTTATCAGGTAGGTACAGGAGTTATGATTGGGTTGCCCGGTCAAAGTCTGAGTGATCTGGCCGACGACCTGATGTTTTTCCGTTCGATAGATATAGATATGGTTGGGATGGGACCTTATATTGAACATGAAGAGACACCGCTGTTTGCATATGCTCATCAGCTCTGGCCTGTCGAAGAGCGTTTCAGGATGGGGCTGCTGATGATTGCCTTGTTACGTATCACCATGCCGTATATAAATATTGCTGCTTCAACAGCACTTGAGACATTGGATATATACGGAAGACAAAAAGGTATTTTAGCAGGGGCAAACGTGGTGATGCCTAATCTGACCCCCGTACAAAACCGTAAGCAGTATCAATTGTATCATAACAAACCTAATTTAGATAAGGATGCCACACTTAGTACGGTGAGTCTCAGCGTTATCATAAAGGAAATAGGCGAAACGATCTGCTTGTTCAAGCCGGGTGATTCACTACACTTTCTAAATCGTACCCAAAGAGACCCTATTCAACAGTAACAGATTTGGATAAATTGCGTGGCTGATCAACATTACATCCTCTCAGAACGGCTATATGATAGGCTAACAGCTGTAGTGGTATAGTAGTCAACAGTGGTGATAGTACTTCCTCGGTATCAGGCACTTCGATAACATAGTCAGCTAATTTATACACTTCAGTATCGCCTTCATTTACTATGGCAATGATTCTTCCTTTTCTTGCTTTTACTTCTTGAATATTGCTCAATATTTTTTCATAAGTACCTTTGTTGGTAGCTAAGATAACTACTGGCATATCCTTGTCAATTAATGCGATAGGACCGTGTTTGATTTCGGCTGCCGGATATCCTTCGGCATGTATATACGATATTTCTTTAAGTTTGAGAGCGCCTTCAAGGGCGACGGGGAAATTATATCCTCTGCCTAAATAAAGGAAATTACGGGAGTCTTTAAATTCAGTAGCTATGGTAATGGTTTGTTCACTTTTTTGTAGTGTTTTCTCTACCTTATCTGGTATGATCGAAAGCTCGGTAATAATTTCCATCAAGCGCATCTTTGTAAGTGTTCCTTTTAGTTGAGCCATTCGGAGTGCCATCAGGATTAAAATAACTACCTGAGCGGTGAATGCTTTAGTGGATGCAATCCCGATTTCAGGGCCAGCATGAGTGTAGCTTCCGGCATGCGACATGCGGGCTATTGACGAGCCAACTACATTACAGATACCAAGGATTGTAGCTCCTTTTTTCTTAGCTAACTCCATTGCAGCTAATGTATCAGCCGTTTCACCTGATTGTGAAATAGCAATGATCACATCGTTTTCGGTGATAATAGGGTTGCGGTAGCGAAATTCAGATGCATATTCCACTTCAACCGGGATACGGGCAATATCTTCAAAGAGATATTCACCCACTAAGCAGGCATGCCATGAGGTGCCACATCCCATCATAATGATCCGGCTTGCGTTTAGTATCTTTTGTTCATACTGGAGTATGCCTCCCAGACTGACTACCCCTAACTCAGGATGGAGCCGACCACGCATGCTGTCGTGGATAGAGTTAGGCTGTTCAAAAATCTCCTTAAGCATAAAATGCTCATAACCACCTTTTTCAAGTACGCTTAAATTTGCTTCCAGGGTTTCCATATAAGGAGTTTTTTCCTGATTGCGAATCGTTCGTAAGATCAGATCATGGTTTAACCTGATGCAGGCTACCTCTTCGTCATCTAAATACACTACATTTTTAGTGTATCCTATAATAGAAGTTGGATCGGAAGCAATAAAATATTCTCCGTTAGCTACTCCTATAAGCAGAGAGCCCCCTTTGCGGGCAGCAATCAAGCAATCGGGATCCTCCTCCGACATAACCACTATAGCATAAGCACCTACTACCTGATTTAATGCAATGCGCACTGCATCAAACAGATCGACAAACTCATTCTTTTGAATGTCTTCTATCAGATTGACTAATACCTCTGTGTCGGTATCGGAACGAAATGTATAGCCACGTGACTGTAGCTCGGCACGAAGAGAAGCATAGTTCTCAATGATCCCATTGTGGATAAGGGCAATATTTTTGGAATGCGACAAATGTGGATGAGCATTTTCGGTATTAGGCTCGCCATGTGTTGCCCAACGAATATGACCTATACCAATATGACCTTTCAGATCCTCACCCTGAGCCATAGCTTCAAGTTCAGATATCTTTCCTTTGGTTTTAAGTATTTTAAGTTTATCGTCCTTTATGGCAATTCCTGTGCTGTCGTATCCACGGAATTCTAACCTTTTAAGTCCGGTCATCAGGATTGGATAGGCTTCCTGATGACCTATATATGCAATAATTGCGCTCATAAAGCAATGTGAGTTGGTGAGTGTTTAAAATCGAAGCAAAAATAATTGAATTTTATTTAATCAATTATTTACCAAGGTGTAATTTATTACCAATTTTAATTTTGTGGTAGAATCTCCTATAGGGTTTGTTCCATTGATAACTATTCGGTTAGGCCGTGAAGCAGCACCTAAGACCGAAAGTTGCAGTCCAAAGTTTTCTGAACTTTTTCGTTGATTAACAGCTTCTTGCATATAACGGGTGATGTGAAACTGGTATTGATTTGTACGGGGAATATATTCTCCACCGAAATATTCAGTGCCATAGCCCTGATCTTCTAGGATTTGATATTTTTCATCTTTGAGCATTTGCACTAACGATAACTTGATAGGTGCCAGAAAAGTTGCAGTGTCCTGATGTAGTCCTGTAAAGATCAGTTTTGCATCATTAATGATGATATGATCATTTGTGGTGGCCTCAAACAGAGGCAGGTCAGGGAATTTCAGCCTTACTTTTACACCTCCGCCACCTTGTAGGTACAGCTTCTGACTGCCAGATAATGTATCATTTTCCAACACTTGTGCGATGAATTCCGGATCGGCATTTTGATAGCCAAAGTGGTTGAACACATTAAATCCGGCATTGACGGAAGAGATCGTATAATCGTATTGTAAAGAATCTTTTTCAGAGTTTTTATAGTAAATGATCAACCGCGACAGGTTTACAGGAAGGTTGAACATAGAAATAGCACCTCCATTGGTTACTGGGTCAGCAGTGAAATACAGCCCTTTGAAAAAGTTTTTAAAAGCAGTATCCGACAGCATATTGTCGGCAGTGGCAGTAAGCAGTTTATTCCCCAATTCGGTACTAAGTGCATCTAAGCGGATCTGTAGCATTGGTGCTACTGTATCTTTGAGTAAATGCACCTTTGAGTTCGGTTTAGGTTTAAAGCTGAAGTTGGCTAATTCGGTATTACTTGCTGTCAGTATTCGGTTTGAATAATAGGCTGAATCGTAAAAGATATTTTCTTCTAACTCGTACACTCTAATAGTTTGGAATGTATTTGTGTCGCCGTAGTATCCACTGTATGCCATTTGCAGTACTAAAGAATCCAATTGTGGGTTGCTGCCAAAATCAGGGTTACGGGTTGAAAGGCTGAACTGTGTATAAAAGCCTGCTACAGTAGTTCCAAAAACCGGGTCGTATATGCTGCCCAATAGGAAATTCTCCGGCTTATCTGTTCGTATTGAATCTTCTAAAAGGCTATATGCTGTGATAGTCAGGCTATCGGTATATTTGAGTTTGATCAGATCGGTATCGGGTTGTATAGTATCACCTATTAGACCTGGTTTTTTGGTGCAGGCCTGAAAGAGCAGACCTGCGATCAACAGACAGCAGAGTATCCCTACTCTATGCTTGTCTTTCCTGATGAAGCTTGGCATATGTGGTATTAACGACTTTTTTCTAATAAGCTGTCATAAAATTCATTATACGCTTCAATATACTCTTCTGCCGGATGATATAGGATAGGTTTTTTCGTTTCCTTCGCATATTCAACAAGTTGCGGATTCATTTTCTCGCTGGCTATAATCAGGGCATCCGAATAGTCTATTGCAGCTTTAGTCAGGTTAACGTAGTTTGGCTCTTTATAGTATTTAAGATCTTTGGCAGTGATGCCTGGGAGTTTGATTTTTTTATCGAAACCGGTTCTGAAGCTTTCTTTAAAGTCGTCATCGTACAGAGAGTAAATAATTTTTGATTCGGTGAATAGGGGGTTATCTTTGAAAGCTCTTTTAATATAAAGGGGTACTAAAGCCGACATCCATCCGTGGCAGTGAACTATATCAGGCCCCCAGCCAAGCTTCTTGACGGTTTCTATCACTCCGCGTGAGAAGAAAATGCTGCGCTCGTCATTGTCTTCAAAAAATTTACCCGATTTATCTTTGATAGTGAATTTGCGATGAAAAAAGTCTTCATTATCAATAAAATATACTTGCATGCGTGCCTGTTGAATTGAAGCTACCTTGATGATCATAGGATGATCCATATCATTGATGATCAGATTCATGCCCGAGAGACGTATCACTTCATGTAACTGATTACGCCGCTCGTTAATATTGCCAAAACGTGGCATAAATGTGCGTATTTCCTTTCCTTTTTCTTGTGTTCCTTGTGGCAGATACCGCCCTATCTTGCTCATATGGGTCTCCTTCAGATACGGAGCTATTGCCTGAGCAACATAGAGTACCTTTACTTTTTCCATTGTGATTTGACGTTGATGAATAATTGTGAATAGAATGCAAAGGTAATATAAAAAAAACGTTTAAACAACGACAGTTTGTTTATCAGTTCCGATCTATCCTTTGGCAATTGATAGAGCTTCAACCTGTAATATCAGGATTAACAAGGCAGGACAATACCCGACAAATAGTTAGTAAGATGCTGAATAATAATATTTTAAATATCTTATCTTCTAACAAATAAAGCTTTGATGATATCCATAGCTATTGCTGGATTTTCTTTTAATCGGCGAGTGGAATACGCAAACCATTGCTCTCCAAACGGAACATACACACGCATGCGATGTCCTTTTTCTACTATAGATTTTCTAAGCTGTGGAGTAACGCCGTAAAGCATTTGAAACTCATACTTGTCGGGCGATACCTCATACTTTTCAATGAGTTTATAAGACTCGTCAACTAAATTTTTGTCATGTGTGGCAATAGCAGGATACATACCATGCTGAAACATCAAATCCAAGTCGTCTATAAAATGATCATTTATTTCCTGATATTTCTTATAGGCAATAGATTCGGGTTCAATATAAATGCCTTTACACAAACGGTAGTTGACAGGCGTTTCAGGGGTATGCAGGTCAAGCATATTTACTATATCAGTGTGGGTGCGCTTCAGATATGCCTGCAAAACCAACCCTACATTAGTAGAAAACTCTGCTTTAAGCTTCCTGAAAAGTTCAATTTCTAAATCCACGCATTGCGAGTCTTCCATATCAATACGGACGAAATTATTGTGTGAGGCGGCTTTTGCTACGATCTCACGTATATGAGCATAACAAATGTCTTTGTCTATCAATAAACCAAACATAGTAGGCTTGAGCGAATAATTACCGTTGACACCATTTTTTTCTATGTTTTCTATGATGCCAAGATATTGGTTCTTGTTGTCTTCAGCTTGGCTTAGATCGGTAATAAACTCGCCAAGCAAATCAATAGTAACCAATATCCCTTCCTCGTTGAACTTTTTGCTCACTGCAATTGCATCCTGTATTGTTTTTCCGGCTATATAGCGCTTTGAGAATATCCATACAAACTTTTTGGGCATATAAGGCAGCATGCCAGCAATGATTTTATTGAACCACATCATAATAGTAACCGGTTTTAGATGATACATTATTTTATACCTGCGAAATTAGCAAAAGCATTAATGGTGTTAAAGAATTAACAGAAAAATTTTTTTATAGGCCGTAATGAACCAGTTTTAGGCTAAAGATAGTTTAATCAAACCGGTTTCTTAACTTGGAATATCGCATCAAGTGTATATGATTCAATAGCGTTTTAGGTTGTTTTGTTGCTTGGCGAAGCTGTTTTTTGATGTTTCATTTTGGTTTAAACAAAATGTCTATTACTTTTACATCATATTTTGTAGCGGAACAGTTGGTTTATGGATAAAGAATCTACCTGCCAAATTTTTTTCAGGCTTAGGCTGTTTTTTATACTTATTTGTTTATCAGGCATATCCAATTATACGTATTCTGCTTCGACGCAGTATGGATTTCTTGGGCCTGATCAGACGATTTGTAGTGGCGATACCATAGTATTGCATACACCTCAGGCATTTAGTTATTTGTGGAGTACAGGGGAAAGAACTCGCAGCATACAAGTCAGCCCGGTGGAGACAACAATTTATTGGGCCGAAATAACTAATTTGCAAGGGCAAATTGAACGAGATACTCTTGTAGTATCGGTGCTGCCCACGCCTGTTATAGCGATCCATCCGTCAGATACAACTTTATTGCCGGGTGAAGCAATACTGCTCAGAGCAAATGGAGGCATATCCTATTTATGGTCAACCGGAGAGACAGACAATAAACTCTTTGTCGAGCCTGTGTTACCACAACATGTTTATTCAGTTGTTGGAACAGCTGAAAACGGTTGCTCGGCTACAGCCGAAGCTGTAGTACGACTTACCTATACTACTTTCCCTGCCTTCACCTATTCCAAAGTTTGTTTTGGTGATACCACTCAGCTAACAGCCGACATTCGTACAAACGATACCATAGTATCCATCTCATGGGATCTGAATGGTGACCTTGCGTTTGATGATGCCGTTGGTGAATTTGCTTCCTATGCGTTACCAGCACTTGGTGAGCATCTGATAGGGATCAAAGTGGTTACTAAATATAGTGAAACACCCCATATTACCTATTTACCTGTTATGGCAGGCACTTTGCCTATAGTCGATTTTGATTTTGGCAATGCCTGTATTGGTAGTCAGGTGGAGTTTATTGACCGGTCGAAAACCGATATAGGTACTACAGTCTCCCGAATATGGGATTTTGGCAATGGCGATACTTCAACTCTGATAAACCCAGGATCGATCTATTCGAGCAGTGGCAGATATACAGTTCAGCTGAATGTGATTACAGATTATGGTTGTAAAAGTGAAAAAACAAAGCAGATCACTGTTCAACCTAATCCCGAAGTGCGGCTGACCTTTGAGGATGGGACTCCCTTTCAAACACAAAAGCCCTATTCGATGTACCGGTATGATGAACTGCGTTTGATAGCTGCCGGAAATTATGACAGCGTGTTTTGGAATGATAGGATCAAGAATAAACAGATCACTTTACAGCAAGGTGGAAAACATACGGTTCGTGTGTATAAAAATGGATGTGCGGGTAGTGAGGTGTTTTATATCGACAAAAGTGAATTGGCTTATAATCCTGATTTCGAGATACAGAATATTTTAACCCCTAATGGTGACGGGTATAACGATACCTGGAAGATTAGTATTTTGGATGGCATACAGCCTGCTAAGGTAACTATATATACCCGGGCCGGCTTACAAGTTTTTGAGGCATCCGACTATCAAAACGACTGGAGCGGAATGTACAACAACAACCCACTCCCGGCCGGTTCGTATTTTTATGTGATAGAAGGTGCCCATGGAGAGTTGATAAAAGGAGTTATAACCCTTATACGATGATGAAAAAAGCGTTTTATCTGTTGGTTGGAGTATTATGTGCCTTTTCGATACGTACGATCTATGCACAGCAAGAGCCTGTTACGAATCATTATCTGTACAATACCTACAGCCTGAGCCCTGCTTTTGCCGGAACATCGTCAAAAGGTGATCTGTTTATTAACTATCGCAAAGAAGGGTTGCATACCCCACCACCCGAAACTTATAGAGCTAATGCGTTTTTTCCAGTCGCCAGAAATATGTTCATAGGTGCCGAAGTATATAAAGATCAGATAGATATTTTTGAACAATTTAAAGCGACATTGAGTTACACCTATCGCTTGCAGATGGCAAGCCAGCAGTTTTTACATTTTGGAATCTGGGGGTATATGGTTCAAAACACTTATGATCTGACTAAAATTATTGGAGATATTGATGATCCTTTGCTTCTCAACCTGACACAAAGCCCTCAACTTGGATACAATACCGGCTTCAGTTTGTTGTATATCAATCGTGATCTACAGCTAGGCTTTGGAATTCCTACTTTGATCCCCACCGATTCGGTGCTTCGAACCAATCAGGAAACACCCAGCTTTAATCAGACGTATTTATTTCATGCATCGAAGCTGTATGATCTGAGCAGCAATATTCAGTTGATGCCTATGATTGTTGTGCAGCGTACTACAAACCAGCCCACTATGATAGATGTTTCTGCCAGTCTTATTTTTGGTGAGAAATTTTGGCTCACCGGGATGTATCGGACTAGCAAAACCATGGTTTTGGGTGTAGGAGGTGAGTTGTTCAACACTTTAAATCTGTACTATACCTATGATATTGGAATAGGTGGTTTGCAACACCGATCAGGCGGAACCCATGAGATCACCTTGGGATTCAAGTTCGGGAAAAAACAAATGGATGATGTCAGGGAATACAAAAGGCCGTCGCAGGATAAACAAAAGCCAATAAAGCCAAAAACACAAAAACAAAAGAATAAACGCTATATGTTACATGATTATCAGCAATTATACGAACAAAAATATAGGAGGAACTAAGGTATGAAAAAAGAATACTCACCCATGCGGTTGCTTTTATGTCTATTGTTCCTCTTATTCACAGGATACGAGGCTTTGGCACAATCCGCCAATTTCCAGGCTGATGTGATGAATACCTGCGTTGGTCAAAATGTTGTTTTTACTAACACCTCAATAGGAACCACACCAAACACCATATATGAATGGACTTTTGGAGAAGGTGCTAATCCGGCTAACGCAGTTGGAGAAGGCCCTGTCACAGTAACCTATACTACCATCGGACAAAAAACTGTCAGCCTTAAAATAACTGAAGGAGGATCTTCCAATACTGAGACAAAGAATAATTATATAAGCGTTAGTGCAGGCAATACAATCACGCTTACCTCCGGGCCAGGCACAAATATGCAGACAGTTTGTCTAAATGACCCGTTGGCACCCTCTATCACTTATGCCACAACAGGAGGAAATAATGTGAATGTGGACGGACTACCTTTGGGTGTTAATTTTGTATTTAATAATAACCTGCTTGTTATCAGTGGAACACCTGCTGAGACAGGAAATTTCAACTACTTAATTGAGCTGACTGGTGGATGTGGAAAAGCTACTGCTTCCGGATCTATCATCGTAAATCCTTTGCCAATACCCAATCTTCAAAGCTCTATAGCCGGGAACGAGTTTTGCGCCGGAACAGAAGTTATGTTTACAGCCGCTGGAGGAACTTATTATAATTTCAGGGTGAATGGTGTAAGCCAGCAGAACAGCACGGTAAATACCTTCACCACCAATAGTCTGATTGATGGTACGACAGTAGATGTAGTTGTTACTTCAGAATCAGGCTGTTCGGCTGTATCAGCTGGTATAGTAAATCAAGTTCATCCCCTGCCAACACCGGTAATCACTGGGTCTGCAGCTATTTGTGGCTTACCGGCTACTACAGCCTATAGCGTCAATCCTCAGCCAAATCGTTCATATGTATGGACTGTAAATGAAGGACTTATTGCAAATGGTCAGGGAACAAATAGTATCCAGGTTGATTGGAATAATGACGGTATTGGACAAGTTAGTGTAATTGAGACTAATACTATTACCAATTGCGCCCGATCAGTCAGTAAGGAGGTGATTAAAGCACCGGCTTCTGTAGGAGGTAATCTCACAGGTGAAAAATCAATTTGTGAAGGCTCTACCAGCGGCATTCTGATGTTAAACAATTATGTAGGAACTGTTTTAGGATGGCAATATTCTACCGATCAGATTATATGGACTGATACCCTTTATACTGCTACATCGTTTATTTCAAATCCCCTTTACCAGACCACCTTTTTTCGGGCTGTGGTTCAGAGTGGAGGTTGTGCGACAGTTTCTTCCACTATAGCGAAGATTACTGTATTACCCTTACCTACACTGATCATCAATGCACCGGCGCCTGTGTGTCATCCACAAACGGTTGATCTTACTGCTGCTGCAATTACAGCTGGAAGCAGTCCGGATATTCAATTATCATATTGGAGAAATGCCGAGGCAACCCAGCCATTATTGAATCCTGAATCGGTAACTAATTCCGGAATATATTTTATTAAAGCTGAAAATGCTGTATCATGTTCGGTGATTGGAGAAGTGCAGATTATAGTGTCTCCACGTCCTGACCTATTGATCACACCCAATGCCAATCCGATTTGTTTTGAAAGCCCGCTCAGCCTGTTGCTTACCGGTCAGGAAGGTACTATATGGAGTTGGATCAATCCAGATACTACCAATAAGAATCCTGTAGTACTCTATCCGCCTGTCGGGCAGCATACCTATACTGCAACGGCTAAGAATTCATATGGTTGTATAGATACAACCTCTGTCACGATTCAGGTACTCCCTCTTCCCGAAATACAAATAGCTGCCGAAGGAGGACCAGAGGCATGTGCCAATGTAGAGAAAACTTTTACAGCTACCCTACATCCTGATTTTTCGTATCAATGGTTCGTGAATAATGTGCTAATAGCTGATAACGATAGTCCTGTGTTGGTACAACTTATTGAAGGCGAAAATCCTGTTAAAGTAAAGGTTAACGCAACTAATATGATAACCGGTTGTTCGATGGCTGATTCTATGACGGTATCGCCGGTTCAACCACCAGTACTTGAGATGGATGTGACTAAAGAGCAATTATGTATAGGCGATCAAACATTTATCACTCTTTCTACCAGCCAGCCTCCTGTCAATCCGCCGGTCTATTTTGCCTGGGGTGATGGATTGCAGGGCAATGTGCTAACACGTGGCTTCATTCCAACACAGGATACACTGATCTGGGCTGAGGCAATCAATGCTACCGGATGTATCACCAGGAAAGAGGTGCATATTTCTGTACAAGACACCTTGTCGTTCGATATAGTCAGTGTAGCTACCAACGAGGTGGTATGTGCCAATTCAGAAGTTGAATTTTCCGGACCTGAGCATCCCGATTATAGCTATCAATGGTATGTGGACAATCAGCCCATACCAGAAGCTACTGAATCGGTATTTACCCACAGCTTTACCCAAAACTCTACAGTACGTTTAGTTGTAACGGATACTGATTACGGCTGTTCAGGTTCTGATGTGGTTTATGTTACCGTGAAGCATGCGCCTGTTTTTGATCTGGGAGATGATCTTGAACTTTGTCAGGGATATGAGCATACGCTTTACGGCCCCGAGGGGGATGGATATTCATATATATGGCTTATGAATGGTATGTTTGTCTCAGATAAAAAGGATTTTAGTTTTGTCGTTTCGCAAGGGGTCAACAGCATCAAATTGGCTGTAAGCTCATCTGAGGGCTGTACCAAAGATGATGAGATAAAAATTACTTCTAAACCTATACCTACTATTGCATTGACAACTTCCAAACAAGATATTTGTTTGGGTGAGACAGTAACTCTGACAGCCAACACTAACTCAGCTCAATCAGTACTATGGTTTACCGGACAGATTACTACAGGCCCACATATGCAACTGATTCAACCAGGCATTGGTGATTCGACCTATCTTTATTGGGCACAGGCAGTACATTCTAACGGGTGTACAGTAAGAGATACGGTAGAAGTAACGGTACATAATCCGCCAGAGGTTGAATTACAGGTAGTTGGAGATAGCCCCGATATTTGTATTAACAGCGAGGTAGTGATACAAGGACCTCAAAATCCCGGATATACCTATCAATGGAAAAAGAATGGTCAGCCAATAGGTGGTGATCATTATGAGTTAGGTTTTGTTGTTACCGAAGATGCGGAGATAACTTTAAAAGTAACCAATGCGTATGGGTGTAGCACCATATCAGCCCCATTGCAAATAAACGTTATTGATCTGCCCGGTATTATTTTAGAAGCGAATAAAACGGATATCTGTCTGGGCGAAAATGTTCAGCTTAGCATAGACCGGCAACATATCAGCTCTTTCTTCTGGCAGGATGGCTTAGGTGGAAGTAGTCCATCACGGCAGTTTACACCCGAAAATATTGGGTTATTTACTTTTTGGGCCAGCGGAATTCATAAAACTACCGGATGCCTTTCAATTGACACTGCTTTTGTACAGGTACATCCCAATCCTCAGGCATTCATCAATCCTCCTGTTTCGGCCACAGTATGTGAAGGCCAGGCTGTACAACTGACTACTGATGCGTTGATTGATCATCAGTATGTCTGGTTAGTTGAGGGTGATTCCATTGGGCACGGGGCAGTCCTTAATTTTATTGCAACTAATACAGTCACTGTTGTATTGGAAGTAACCAATCAGTATGGATGTAAAGCCACTGATGAGCTACTGATTACGGTTGAGGACAGCCCGGAAGTAGATTTGGGTGGTGATCGGGCAGTATGTCTGAATTATGAGTTAGAGTTAGAGGGGCCGGAGAATGAGAACTTTAGTTATAAATGGTATGTGAACAATCAGTTGGTCAATGATCAGGAGTATCGTTATAGTTTTATAGTTGAGCATGAAGTTATCGTCAGGCTTGAAGTTACGGTAGGTAATTGTACTTCATCAGATCAGATTCAAATTACTCCGTTAGTGATACCGGGCATTCAGCTTACATCTGATAAATCAGCAGTTTGTTTTGGAGGATCTGTTCACCTTCAGCTTCTCACACAAGATGCAAGTTCGTATCAATGGTGGGATGGGTTTACGGGTTTAACCAACCGGATAGTAGTTCCTACACATAGTGATACTACCATAGCATATTGGGCTGAGGCAATAAATGGATTAGGGTGTAAGAACTGGGACACTGTTTTTGTTGAGGTACATGCCTTGCCCGATCCTGTTATAGAAATAGTAGGTGGCAACGATATGATATGTCTTAATGCACCGGTAACCCTTCACAGTCCATTGATAGAAGGGTATAGCTACCAGTGGTTCATTGATGATGTGATAGTTGAAGGGGACATGAATTCATTAAGCTTCACAGTAACCAAGGATGTGGTTGTAGGTCTTCAGATTACAGATGTGAATGGCTGCAGTGAGTATGGAGAGAAAGCTGTATATGTGAGAGACTTGCCGGGTATTATTTTATTGCCTGATACGTTGGATGTATGTTTGGGAGCAAGTTTCACTCTTGTCATAGACGATCAGCATATTCAATCTTTTTCATGGTTTGATGGGTTAGCCGGTAATAAAAAACAACGCAGTTTTGAAGCCACAGAAGAAGGTGTATTTATTTATTGGGCTGAGGGAGTGAACTCTTACGGATGTGTTACACGAGATACAGCTATAGTACAGGTACATCCCAATCCTGAAATTTCTATTGTCCTACCTATAGAAGGTAATACGATTTGCCGCCATGAAACCATGACCTTGGCTGCGATGCCGGCAGATGGGTTGAAGTATGAGTGGTATGTAGGTGGGGTGTTGGCTGACACCACAGCTGTTTTTAGTTTTATAGCCCTTGAGACAGTAAATGTAACCCTTATAGCCACTGACAAAAACGAATGCCAGGCTGTGGATGAAGTACTTATAGATGTACTTGATGCTATTGTGCTTGATCTGGGAGGTAATATTGAAGAGTGTGAGGGATATGTTTTAAGCTATCAGGCACCTCCTGGCGAAGGATATCATTATGCATGGTTTATAGATGATCAGTTGATGGGAACAGAACCTGAGTTTACATTGCTGCTTACTAAAGATATAGTCTTACGGCTTGAGGTAATCACTGCGGACGGATGTGCGACTACAGACGAAATTACTATACATGCCCTTCCTTCTCCTTCTATCAGCCTCAGTCCTGATGAGCTTGATATTTGCCTTGGAGAATCAGCCGTGTTAAATTTGAATACCAATGGCAGTTCGTTTATCTGGTGGGATGGACTTGGTACTAATGTAACTACCCGTAGCTTTACCCCATCCATAGGCGATTCAATATATGCGTACTGGGCTGAAGCCGTTAATATCCTTGGCTGTCGAAGCCGGGATACCGCATTTGTCCATGTACACAATCATCCTGATTTTGAAATTTACTTTGCTGATAATACGGATACTTTTTGCTATGGAGCTACGGCTACTATCATAGGGCCTGAAGAGGAGGGATATCAATATCAATGGTATATTGACGATATACCTGAGGGTGAAAATACGCATTTGTTTTCTTTTACTGTAACAGATGAAGTAATAGTTCGCCTTGAAGTAACCGATCAGTATGGGTGTTTTGGAGAGGATTCATTAGCTGTGTTTCTGTATCATGATCCGGGTATTATTCTACATCCCGACAGCCTTGATATATGTTTAGGTGAATCATTTACATTGGTTATTGACCCTGTCAATATCCTTTCCTTCAACTGGTGGGACGGGCTGGCAGGAGGGCAGACAGAGCGCACTTTTACACCAACTGTTAGCGATACCACCTTAGTTTATTGGGCTGAGGGAATTAATTCCTTAGGCTGTATTTCGCATGACACAGCCTATATCATCGTGCATAGCCTACCTATCGCAAATATCATCAGCTTTATGGGAGATGAAATTTGCCAGGGCGAAACTATTCAATTTACAACCGATACCATTGAAAATCACATATATGAATGGCTGATCAATGAAGTGGTAGTGGATACTGGTGCGTTGCTGACCTTTGTTGCAGAAAACAATGTTACTATTGGTCTGCGGGTGACCAATCAATATGGGTGTGTATCAACCGATTCAGTTGAACTTACAGTTTATGAAACACCTGATCTCAATTTAGGTAAAGATTTCTGGGCTTGTTTAGGAGACAGTATTGTGCTTCAAGGGCCTGAAGGGGAAGGGTTTTTCTATCAATGGTTTGTAAATGATATACCAGATACAACAAATACATATCAATTGATACATATGTTGATCGATACTGTTACCATTCGGTTAGAAATGAATACTATAAACGGGTGCTTTGTCAGTGATGAGATCACGATCGTCCCATATGTATCTCCGGATTTAGAGCTTTTTGCCGAGCCGCAGGAAATTTGTCTAAACGAGTCAATTGTATTATCAGCTGTGACAGGCAATGCAGCAAGTTTTGTTTGGTGGGATGGGGTTACCGACTTAGTTAGGGAGCTGATTCCCGAAGTGTCAGGTGTTTTCTATGCCTGGGCCGAAGTTACCAGCGTAGATAATTGTGTGCTAACCGATAGCATTCAAATTACTGTACATCCCTTGCCTGAAGTAGAGCTTCATATTTATGACGGTCAGGCTGTTGTTTGTGAAGGTATGAGTATCACGTTTTCTGTACAAGATATGGCCGGGATCGACATCACCCATGTCATATGGAATCAAAGCGTTACAGAACCAATGGGTAGTGATAGCATTAAGTATTTTACATATGAGTTTTTTGAATCTCAATATTTTAGGGCTGACATGATATCTGCTGAGGGTTGTATAGGTACTGATTCTATTTTTATTGAGGTGCAGCCGATACCCGAGATACTGATCAGCAGCGATACCACGATTTGCTCAGGTCAGTCTGTTACCCTTCAGGCATCGGGTGGGGTATCGTGTATATGGACGGATGAAAATGGAACACCCTTAGGGGTAGGATATTCATTAACGGTCAGACCGGATGTAACTACCATATATTATGCAACTATAGTTGGTAGCGGTAGTCTGGAATGTGCTAATACAGCTTATGTAACAGTATCCGTTATGCCAAGTCCTGTCCTTACTGTTGAAGCTTCTGAAGATGAGATATGCGCTGGAACAGAAATAGTGTTAACTGCTACTGGTGCCTCGGCTTATGCGTGGTCAACAGGGGAGACAGAGCCTGTGATTACGGTAGAGCCTGTGGAGACGACAACTTATTATGTGATAGGATTGAATGAATACGGCTGTATTGCAACCGATTCGATTCATATTACGGTGTTGCCTACTCCACAAGTGATACTTGAAGGGCTGCTGCCTTTGTATTGCCTTTTCGATGATCCATCGGTGTTGGTTGGCTTACCTAAAGGCGGATCATTAATTGGTCCGGGCATCTTAGATGATGAGTTCCATCCTGAGGAAGCTGGCCCGGGCATACATATCATTCAATATATTTATTCCAATCAATACGGTTGTTCTGGCATAGCTACTCAGTCAACCAAAGTGGTAGATATAACTGATACCATTGATTTAGGTAAGCCGGTGGCTATTTGTCCACACGAGCAGATAATCTTTGACGCAGGTCCTGGCTTTGAACAATATTTCTGGTCAACGGGCGATACAACCCGTACCACTACTATCAAGGGGAACGCTTATTTCCCGGGTACTACACGCACCATCACTGTTATCGGCATGATACAGGAATGTGCTGTGATAGGATCTGTCGAACTGACTGTCAGAGATGATTGCTATATAGGTGTGGACGAATTGACAGAGAATGAGGAAATGATTCTGATACCCAATCCGAGTACCGGAATATTTACGATTCGACATCATGGCGAGAGTGGCTCATTAACTATCCATATCTTCGACGGCAGAGGTGTAGGGGTCTTTAGTACGGTCTTTGAAGCATGCACAGATAATACCAGCGCATGCCAAATCAATTTATCACATATGCCAAAAGGGGTATATATGGTTACTATTCGAAAGGATAACAAGCAGTTTGTCCGAAAAATGGTGATCATGTAAGCACTAAGCCAAGATTTCTAAAGAAAAGGGAATGTTTTTAGCTACTTTTGCTGGAATTATTCCCTTTCATTTTTGATAGCAGGGAATATCCATCGGTTTAAGATTTTGGATTTACTTTACACAAACACATAAACTTTTAAATTAGTGAAGATTATTGGTCTTGGTAACGCTTTGGTGGATATACTGACGCGTATAGATGACGAACATATTTTAAACGTGCTTCAACTTCCCAAAGGTAGCATGCAATTGGTTGATGAAAAAAAATCAGCCCAGGTTCAAGGGGCTATGGCGTCATTTACTCAACAGAGAGCTTCTGGAGGCTCAGCTTCTAACACCATACATGGTCTTGCACGCCTGGGATTAGAAACAGCTTTCATCGGGCATGTCGGACAAGATGAAACGGCTGCTTTTTTTGAACGGGATATGCAACAAGCAGGTATCAATCCAATACTTTTTAATAGTCCAACAGCAAGCGGTATTGCACATGCTATCATCAGCCCTGATGGCGAACGTACTTTTGCTACCTATCTGGGAGCTGCGATAGAGCTTGAAGCAAAGCATATTCAGCCTGAACTGTTTGATGGATATGATATGTTATATGTGGAAGGATATATGGTGCAAAACGAAGAGCTCCTGCTAAAAGCGATGCAGTTGGCTAAAAATGCCGGGCTACAGATTGCTATTGACTTAGCCAGTTATAATGTAGTAGAAAGCAATAAGGATTTGTTGCATCATGTCATTGAAACATATGTGGACATACTTTTTGCCAATGAAGAAGAGGCGAGAGCATTCACTGGTGCGGAGCCTGAGGCAGCTCTGAACGCATTAAGTAGTTTGTGTAATCTGTGTGTAGTAAAGTTAGGTGCAGCAGGTTCATTAATTCATACTACCAATACCGTTCACCGCATAGGTGTGTTTGATGCAACGGTTGTGGACACTACCGGTGCTGGCGATTTGTTTGCAGCAGGGTTCCTATACGGTTATGTGAAAGGATGGCCTTTGACAGCAGCCGGTCAATTAGGTGCACTGCTTTCGGCCCGGGTGATTGAAGTGATAGGACCCAAACTGAGCGACCAACAGTGGAAAGATATACGTGAACATATGAAACGTATTGAAAAACAGTAAGATAATTATTGACTTGCCATGAGATGAAAGATATGGCTAAGAAAAGCCGTAAATTTAAAACATTCTTCGCCTTTTTTTATATATGTTAATTGATTAAATTTGCGCCCTCATAAAAAGACATAAGTGTACATCAAACAGTTAATTATATACAATGGAAATAAGTTTTTGTGATCGGCGTTTACTCTTAGCATATGATTGTAAAAGTTTATAGGAAGCGAAATCAGTTCCATTTATCCAAAACTCTGAGGGAGCTTTACACACAATTACTCACAAAATTTTAAACAGATGAAAATTTTTCAGACAGATGAGATTCGTAATTTAGCCTTGATTGGTGCAGCAAAATCTGGTAAGACAACCTTAGCAGAGAACATGCTTTTTGAAGGTAAGATGATCAACCGCAAAGGGTTGGTAGATGATAAGAATACCGTTTCCGATTATCGTCCAATAGAATTGGAGCGTCAGATTTCCGTTCAAACCAGTCTTTTACACAGTATATTCGAAGGAAAAAAAATAAATATCTTAGACACACCCGGTTTCAGCGACTTTTCGGGTGATATCAGAGCTGCCGTCAGTGTTGCCGATACTGCCATCTGTTTGATCAATGGCCAGTCAGGGGTTGAAGCTACCACCGAAAACGCCTGGCGTCATGCCGAATTTACCGGTATCCCGGTGATGTTCTTTGTCAGTCAATTGGATCATCATAATGCAAATTTCGATGAGACTATCCGACAACTGAAAGACTACTTTGGCGAAAAAGTTACCCTGCTTCAGTTTCCGTATCAGACAGGAGAAGGGTTTAACAGCGTGATTGACCTGATTTCAATGAAGCTGTTAAAATTTGGAAATAACGGTGGTGCTCCCGAGATGTCGGACATACCCGAATCGGAGTTAGATAAGGCCGAAGAGCTGCGCTCATTACTCATCGAAAATGCTGCCGAAGGTGATGAAGCACTGATGGAAAAATATTTTGAAAATGATACGCTCACCAATGATGAAATACGTCAGGGTATCCGACTTGGAATGATCTCAAGAAGCATATTCCCGGTGATGTGTGGAGCTTCAAAACATGGAATAGGAGTGCATCGTTTGATGGAGTTTGTTGTTGAAACTTGTCCATCACCAGATATGATGCCGGGCAAAAATACAAGCTCCGGAAAAATCTTTGGCAGCATGAGTACCGATCCTGTTGGCTTGTTTGTGTTTAAGCTTGCCAACGAACAGCATCTTGGCGAGATAGCACTTATTCGATCATATGGCGGAGAGATCAGCGAAGGACAAGACTTGATCAATCCACGCAGCGGAAACAGAGAACGAATTTCACAATTATTTGCAGTAAACGGAAAGAATCGTGAGAAAATTGAAAAGCTAATAGCCGGAGATATCGCGATAACTATCAAACTGAAGGACGTACGTACCAACGACAGCTTGATGGATGCTAAAGCGGCAGATGCTGGATTTGAGCCAATCATATTCCCCGATCCTGTATTTGAAACAGCAATCAAAGCAGTAAGTTCTACTGATGATGAAAAGTTAGGAAGCATATTACAGGATATGCATAGAAATGATTCGACTATAGTGGCTGGCTATTCGCGTGAATTGCGTCAGCTAATTCTGAAATGTCAGGGAGAGTATCAGATGAATACTATCAAATGGTATTTAGATAATGTGCATAAGCTGCCGGCAGAGTTTTATTCACCGAAGATTCCTTATCGTGAGACGATCACCAAGCGAGCCCGCGCCGATTATCGCCATAGAAAGCAGTCGGGTGGTTCAGGGCAGTTTGGAGAAGTGCATCTTATGATACAGCCTTATGTAGAGGGTTATAAAGACCCAACCGATTTTCCTGTAAGAGGTAAAGAGGAACACAAACTTTCATGGGGTGGAGTCTTGATCTTCAATAACTGTATCGTAGGTGGCTCTATTGATGCCCGATTTATGCCGGCTATTCTTAAAGGTATCATGGAACGCCTTGAGGAAGGGCCGTTGACCGGTTCGTATGCCCGTGATATAGTCGTATATGTGTATGATGGTAAGATGCATCCGGTCGATTCTAATGAAATCTCATTTAAACTGGCCGGACGTAATGCCTTTAGCATTGCATTTAAAAATGCCGGGCCGAAAATTATGGAGCCTATTTATGATGTAGCAGTACGTATGCCCGAAGATATGATGGGCGCATGTATGACTGACTTGCAAGGGCGCCGTGCGGTGATCATGGGTATGGATGCCGATGGGAAGTATCAGATCATACGTGCCAAAGTGCCATTGGCCGAGATGGACCGGTACAGCACTTCATTGAGTGCGATCACATCGGGAAGAGGAACATTTACCATGTCGTTTGCCGAATATGCTCAGGTGCCTGGTGATGTACAAACGAAACTGCTCAAAGAATACGAAGAGCAGCAAAAGGAAGAAGATTAATCGAAAGGCTGATACATGCTACAAAAAAGGCTTTTTTTTAGAAAGCCTTTTTTTTATAACTGTAGTTTGTGAATATAATGTGGATTAGTGAGCTTAAACCTGACAAAACGTTCAACCATAGCAGTAAACATATCTAAATCAATAGGCTTCAATAAATAATCAAACATCTCGAATCTGTTGGCTATTGGAAGATACTGTGAATGAGCTGTGATGAACACTACTTCGAACTTACGGATAGGAAAGCCTTCCAACAGATCAAATCCGCCTCCGCGCGGCATATCAATATCTAACAACACTAAATCAGGTTCTGTAGAACGGATTATATCCCAGCCGGTGTCAATCATATTGGCTGTCCCAGCTATCGTTAGCTGAGGACAAAACTCATTGATGATTAGTTCGATAGCCGTAATCGCATCAGGCTCATCATCTAATATTACAACTTTAAAGGGGTCCATGTGTCAAATGTTTTATTGAAATATTGTCGGAAAATAATTTTCGAGATAGTACCGCTTGCTTTGCCTGTTTCATCGTATAGGTCTTCAAATACTAATTCCGATTTTGTATGCGTACTTATACTGATTAATGCCAATCGCTTTTGAATAATAGATAGTCCTAAAGATTCTCTACCCGTCTGGGCTTTGATTTTTATAGCAGCTTCTCGTCCTATGCCGTTGTCGCTGACCTGACAGATCAGATCGTTTTTCGATTTAATGAAAGATACTTCTATCTTACCATAATTGGGGCTTTCCATTAATCCGTGCCAGATTGCATTTTCTACTAAAGGCTGAATTAAAAAAACCGGAATATATGTTTCGGCAGGATTGATCTCGGGAGAATAGTTGAGATGGTAGGTGAAACGGTCTTTAAATCGGGCGGATTCTAAGTCTAAATACACTTCAAGAGAAGCAATTTCTTTTTCGATACTGATCAATTGTTCTTGCAAGTTATTCAATGTTGTCCGCATCAGGTTTGAGAATTTGGTCAGATACCGGCTTGAGGATACTTTGTCGTTTTCGAGTATATACCGTTGAACGGTGTTGAGAGCATTGAACAAAAAATGAGGATTCATCTGATTGGTCAGTGCTTCTTGCTGATACAAATGCAGATTAGTAACTAACTGTTTACGCCGTATTCTGCCTCTGTATAGTAGCAGGCTGATCCCTATGATTATCATCAGGGATATGCTTATGAACAAAGCAATAAACCAGGTTTTTTTCCAGTAAGGCTTTAGTATTCGAAACTGAAATTTCTCAGCGGCTGCTGTCCAGCTGCCATCCGGATTGAGTACCTCAACTTCAAATGTATAATTTCCTGATGGCAGATACGGATATTGTACTGTTGTTTGCTGATTGATTGTCCATTCGTTGCTCAATCCAACTAATCGGTGTTTGTAGGTGTGTGGTCCGGAGAATTTATACGATATGGCAAAATAAGAAAATATTGCTTCATTATTAGAGTGATCCACAACGGGATAAGATGTTATAGGTATTTGTTTCCCGGCTAAGCTAACATTTGTGATACGGATGATGTTTTTTTGATTAGACAAGTGAAACGAATCTTTGATGACAATAATTTTCCCTGGTGAGGCAATGAACAGTTTGTTGTCTGCCATCTCCATTGCTGTTATTTCAAGATTCGTAATTCCCGAGACTGTATAATGCAGTATAGGAAATACTCCCGGAATATCCGACCGGCGTTTTAGGATGTTTAATCCTTTGTTGGTGCCAATGAAGATATGCTCCTCGGAAGCGACTATTGTACTTATGGAGTTACTTATAAGTCCATCATTAGAAGTGAGATTGAAAATATTTCCGTTAGTTATTCCAAGCAGTCCATTGCCTCTAGTACCTATCCATAAGGTATCTCCAATTTGTTTCAAGGCTGTGATCCGCTGTTTAAGGCCTGGATACATTTCGCCGTAAAATTCAAATCCTTTGTGGGTATATTTATATAAACCGTTAGTAGTGCCTATCCATAGATCACCTTCTTTTGAAAATTCCATTGCTTCGATAAACTCATCAAATTCAGCTATGAAGTGAGGCTCTAAATCAGAGGAGTAAGTAGATGACAAACAGGATAACCCACTGCGGTGACCATTCCAGATATCACCGGTAATAGGGTCTAAGAGCATTTTTTTGATGATAGGCCGCTGGGTGAATGTCTCATGTTGAAATTCCTGTACAATTGGTATCTGATTATCAGATTTTGTACTGATATAAAACAGGCCTGTAGTGGTAGCAAACCATATCCTGTCTCTACGAAAGTCGTATAACATCTCTTGTATGATCCCTTCTTTAGGGATATGAATACGTCCTGCATACAACTCATTATTCCAAATCATTCCGTAAAAGCCGCTACGCGTACAGTACCTTAATTTACCGGATTTATCTGACCTGAGATTGATGATACGTTCGCGTGGCAGGCCTATATGTTGATCGAATTGCAAATATGTTGGCTCAGGCACATAAAGTAATCCGTTGTCAAGCAATGTAAACCAATATCCTCCTTCATGATCTTCTAAAAAACTTGTTACGGCTTTATCCTGAAAACAATGCTCTATCACCTGCAATGATTCGTTGTACATAAACACTCCATCTGAAAAAGTACACACCACAATATTTTCCTGGCTGTTAATATCAAATCCTACTATGTTTGAAGGAAGTCGGACAGTCTGGATAATAGCCCCGTTATTGATTTTTAACATATATTGTTGAGTGCTTATATATAGTATGCCGGACGGAGTTCTTTTTATATCTGATAAAATAAGACCATTTGCAGATTCCAATGGAGGATTGAATGGTATAATCTGTTTCATCTCGCCTTCTATCAGCTGGATTTGATTCAGTGGTCTCCATAAGTCGCGACTGATGATCATACGCTGTTTGTCGATGATGAGCACGTTTAACGATTGATGCCAACCGGTAGTATCAATTGCTGTGATGTTGCCATTTGTGTCGGCTACGAATATTCCAAATTCTTTACACTCGAAATAAAGTCGTCCGACCGTATCTATCTCAAAGCTGTTTTGCCGAAAGCTGAATTTCTTTTCATCAGTTAAAAAAGCCTGGATCTGATCATTAAACTTATAGCTTACTGGTTTTCCATTATCTAAAAAACCGAATTGCCCTGTGAATGTGCTGAACCAGATTCTACCATGTGGATCGGTACTGAAAGAAAACACAGAATTTTCGGGCAAGCCTTCTTGTAGCCCAAACGAATGAAACCGGTATCCATCAAAGCGCACCAAGCCATGATCGGATGCAAACCAGATATAGCCTTCCTGATCTTGTATGGCATGATATATCTCGGAGCTGGGTAGTCCGTGTCGGCTATCATACAATCTGTGTACCGGTTCCTGTGAATGTACATCTGTAAACGCAAACGCATGTACAAGTAGTAATACATAAAAGAATTTGTGATGAAAAATGCGTTTGATTGGCATAAGACAGTGTGTTGCATTCAAACGATTTTGGGAGAGAATGTGAAAGTTTCCTCTCCTTTCATATATCGGTAGGTCTCTTCTAAAGCCTGTTCGTCATCAGTGATCACTAAAATTTTATCGCCTACCAATAGTTCGGTATTGCCTCTTGGGATGAAATATAAATCTTCGCGTTTTACCATGGCGATAAGTGTCTTTTCAGGAATATTGAGGTCCATCAAACGTGAACCATTGGCTAAGTATTCTTTTTTGATCTCTATCTCACACATAAACGACTTGATCTCTTCAGCTATTTCTACGTCAAAATTCTTTAGCTGACGTTTCTTTGGAGCCGGCTCCGACAGCTTCAGCCACTTAGCCATATCACCGACTGTAGTACCTTGTACTAACAAGGAGATGATAGTGATAAAAAAGACGATGTTGAAAATTATTTTGGCTTGCTCTATTTCTGATATCCAGGGATAAGTTGCAAAGATGATAGGTACAGCACCTCTTAATCCAACCCAGGACACATAGTTTTTTGCTTTGAAACTCATCCGGCGAAACGGCGCTAAACAAGCCATAACCGTCATCGGACGTGAAACAAATATCATAAAAAGCCCGATAATGATCCCAACACCAGCAATGGGTAACAGCTCAGATGGATTTACCAATAATCCCAAGGTGAGAAACATAAGTATCTGAACTAACCAGGTCATCCCATCAAAAAATTTCATGGAGCTGCGTTTGTGTACAAAACGGCTGTTACCAATAAACAAACCCCCGACATATACAGCCAGATAGCCATTCCCACCAATAAAAGTTGTAAACCCAAACAGGAACAGCATCTGAGTTGTAAGTAAGACAGCATATAAGGCATCGTTATCCAAATTGATCTTGTTTATTATACGTACTGTCAGCTTCCCTAAGAAATAGCCAGCCAAGCCACCTAATACCAATTGCTTGAAAAACATCCATAATGCTCCCCATGCATTAATTTCAGGCGATTGTATCAATTGGATGAGCACAATAGTGAGCATATACGCCATAGGGTCGTTGCTGCCACTCTCAAACTCTAACAAGGGACGTAAGTTTTCCTTGAGAGTCTGATTCTTTGAACGTAAAATAGAAAAGACAGAAGCTGAATCAGTTGACGACATCACACTGGCCAATAAAAGCGATTCTAACAAACCAAATGAGATGGCCTGAAAAAAATTGTTGGTGAACCAGTAAATAAATAAGCCCGTTAACAAAGCCGTGAGCATGACCCCTATTGTGGCTAAAATAAGACCTTGAACAGCTATTGGTTTGACTTCATCCAAACGAGTGTCCATACCCCCTGAAAACAAGATAACATTCAAAGCTACCATGCCAATAGCCTGAGCAATAGCTGGCGAATTGAACTCTATTCCTAAACCATCACTACCAAACAAAACCCCTATAAGTAAGAAAAGCAATAAAGTAGGCACTCCAAAACGACTCCCCATCTTGCCGACTACAATACTGACAAACAACAATATAGATATAAGTAAAAGGTAAAGTTCGATACTTAGCTGCATAATGGATCAGGTAAGAGCATGAATGAAAAATTAATACACTGAATTCAAAATAATTCTATTCCCAAAAGTAGATTATTTTTTGGAATAAAAGACAGGAATAGTACTGTAGGGGAGCAATAAATGCTATGATAGCAAAAGGAAAGAATTGCCTGACCTATATGTAATCACCCGTGCATATAACAAACAACATCCTTGAGTGTGTGGCAATACCGGTTGTTGATTTTACGCAATTTGCTGCTATGAAATAACTCCGCTGCCTAAGCAATACGGCTTTGTGGCATGATACAATACGCCAAACTGGCCTGGTGCTATTCCGGCTATAGGTTGATGGCTGTGTATCCTAAGCCCGCCTTTCTCCGATCGTATCACTCCCTGGTTAAATTCAGGCTGATGTCGAATTTTAAAACGTACCGGCATATCTTCCTCAGGCTTGAATTCCGGATGAAGCCAATTCATATCGGTAAGCGAAATAGTATCCTTGTATTGTGTGATAGGGTCGTAGCCATTGGAGACGTACAGCAGGTTTTCTTCTACGTTTTTTTCAACCACAAACCAGGGTCCTCCACTTAATCCAAGACCTTTTCGCTGTCCTATGGTATGAAACCAATATCCCTTATGCGTTCCTAAGATTTTTCCGGTTTCCATCTCTATGATTTTACCTTGACGTTCGCCTGCATACTGCCTGATAAAGTCGTTATAATTCACTTTCCCCAGAAAGCAAATGCCTTGGCTGTCGGGCCTGTGTGCGCTAGGCAGACGCATCTTTTCGGCTAATAAGCGCACCTCAGCTTTTTGCAAGCTCCCAACTGGAAACATCAGCTTGGACAACTGAGCATAGGTGATACGAGCCAAAAAGTAAGTCTGGTCTTTGACAGGATCGGCGGCGGTACCTAAAAAAAATCCCTGGTCGTTTTCTATCACTTGTGCATAATGTCCGGTTGATATCTTATCAAACTGATATCCAAAACGCTCTTCAAAAACGCCAAACTTGATCAGCCGATTGCACATCACATCCGGATTGGGGGTGAGCCCTTTTTGGATCGCATCCATCGTATAAGCAACAACTGTTTCCCAATACTCTTTATGCAGATCAACTATCACTAAATGACAATCGTACTTATGAGCTATATATGAGGTGATTTCTATATCCTCTTCCGAAGGACAATCGATAAAACCCGATTTGTCTTCCATCCCAATCTTGATATAGAAGATAACCGGATCGTATCCCTGCTCCTTCAATAATGGAATGGTCACCGAGCTATCCACTCCTCCCGAAACCAAAGCTGCTATCTCCATCGAATCATTTTAAAAAGCAAATGTCGTGTTTTTTTGCACAACAGACGAAAAGTTGTACGACCAAACACTATGGTCAAAGTCAGATGCAATTAGTAAATATATATGATCTGGTGATTTTGAATGAATCAAAAAAGATACGACAGTTTGTCAGAACTACGCACCAGGCCTATGAATTAAGGAAGGTATTCCATATAAGAACAGCATGTTACAAGATGTTTGACACATAGTATTGTCAGTTGGTTATGACACCTCTCAAGTGAGGTTCATGTTTTGTTCGGACTTGCTTCATCGGTTTAAAATTGAGGTTTATCAAAGCCGATGGACTGAATAAATTTGATATGAAGGTATTGCCAATAGATAGTTTGATGGTTTGTGGGAGATAATAGTTGAAAAAAACAGGCAAACTTTGTTCAAAACAGTCGTTTTCAATTTAGCTTTGCGCAAGAGCATTGATATATAGGTATTTCCTGAATGAATTAACGCTTACTTTTTAAACTGATCTTTACTGCAGTTTAGGACCAAAATAGGATACACCAATGGCTACAAAACACTAATTTAGTTTTATTATACATAAGGTGTAATTAACAGATTATCAATAAATAAGAAAATGATCTTTTTTGTTGAGTTGATATTTATTCGTGAACTTCAGTTTTTAGCTGAAGTTGGCGTATATTAGTAAGCTAATTTCATCAAACTTGAACTATGGATAGACAATATTTCTGCATGTAGATTTCTTTCATTCTGAGCAAGTGTATCACGCTTTCACAAATAATTCTGTATTTGTAGATAAGGCGGAGCCGTTGATAACTTTATCGGAAAAGATATCAAGATTGTTTCATAAAATTATAAGTGATGTTGTTCACATATATCATATTGTTAAAAATTCTATTAGAGCAATAAATTATAATGTATTTAGCCTTATTATTTGATTTAACGGACTGAGTATGAAAAAGATAATATTTTTTCTCGTATTTTTATTTTTCGTTATTAAAGTATGTGCAAATGATACCACTTTTGTATGGCCTGTTAAAGGGAATCCGGCCGGATTAAATATTTTGTATAAACCGAACGATTATTTGGCAGATGAACAGCTTTTTAGCGATTTAATTATTGCCACACATCTTGAGGACACTATTATTTCACCTGTGGATGGTATTATAACAAGTTTTCATTTCACTTATAAGCACTCTTTGAGTAGCGGGCTTGCATATGATCCGGCATATTACTTCGATAAAAAAGCAGATTCAGTTTTGAATAACAATAGGAAGTCAGAAATTCAAGACTCGAAGTACTTTACTGCAACGATTGCATTATTGAATAAAGATGGCAGAAAAATCTACCTAACCGGTTTCATCCCCTACAGATGGTTTAAAACCGGTGAAAAGCTTGGTAAGGGAGATATTCTTGGAAACGCATCTTATGCCTACCATAAAATCCCTGAGCCATGCCTATTTATCAGTATATCAAGAAATGCTATTCCGGATGACTCTATGACTCCTTTCGGTTTAAAGACTTCCTTTAAAGCAGCTGAGAAAAACAATAAAGCAACGATTTCTGAGGCTGAAATGCTTGAAGACATGGCGATTTTAGAAACATCACTCAGGGAAGGGTACCCCGGACTTTTTGATTATTTGAGTGAGTCCGAGTTTCAACTGGAAATTGAGCGTTTGAGACAAAAAACAAGTGTAATTACTACTGTACAGGAATTTAAGAAGCAAATTGATGGTTTCTTACGATTAATACGAGATAGCCATTTATCTGTAATCAATACAGAACAAATGGTTATACCTCCATTTACAACGTGGCCGGCTGTGAGCTTTGGATTCCTGAATGATAGTTTGGTAATAGACAGAGCCGCGGCAGAGTATACTGATTATCTGGGTCGAAGAATCAGTCAGGTGAATGGTTTTGAACCGGATACAATCAAACAACTTATTAAACGGACTATAGGAGAGCATGATGGTTATGTTGAAAGCTACCCGGATTTTGTACTGTTGACCTTAACAAGTATCAGGTTTTTCCGTGAGTTTTTTCCTTCTGAAGAATCCCGTGATTTGGTGATAAGGTTTTATGATGGTGAAACAGTGGAATTTAAAGGAGAAAAGCATCCTAGCAATTCTTGTATTAAATATTATCCTTCAATTAGAGAGTATTATATTTATCCTAAAGAAAAATTCATTACTAAGATGATCTCAGATTCTGTTGCGCATATTGCTTTGGGTACTTTTGACCTGAATGATATTGAGATGATTGAAATACAAGATTTTATACATTCTTTAAATACTAAAAACTGTACAAACCTGATTATAGATTTACGAAACAATTACGGTGGAAATTCGGAAAATCTTAACACACTTTTTGATCTTATTTCACCACACTCTTTCAGTGAAGGTGATCAGATGGTTGTTACTAGTAATACAGGCTATTCATTCTTTCAGTTCACAGATAATTACGGCATGAATGATACATTGTTTAAAGATTACTATTCAATTGATGGTAAAAGTGGTTACTTCCTTGATACCAAACTCATAGAAAAGAAATACAGTGATGATCAAACATTTAAAGGAAACGTATTTGTTTTAGTGAACGAAAGATCATTTTCAGCCGCAGCTGTATTTGCCGGATTGGTAAAAAAATATAAACGTGGATTAATTATAGGAAGAGAAACGGGTTCAACTTATTATCAGATTAATGCATCGCGATTTGCAAACCTTATGCTCCCAAATTCAATGATCAATGTACAGATTCCTCTTGTTAAAATCGTTTTCGATTCTGTAATAAGACCTGGAATACCCTGGGGTAGAGGTGTTATGCCTGATTATTATATTGATTTTACTTTAGACGAATTAGCATGGAAGCATGATACGATTTTAAATGCGGCAATTAGCTTTGCAGGGTTACCCTACAATGCGTTTGACAACCAAATGGATGAAACTGAATCATTTTTATCAGAGGAAGGGTCTCCTCAATTCAGCTTTTCAAGAAATCAAAAGTATTTAGGAATCGCTCTTATCAGCCTTATTGTACTTTGTCTGATTTACGTTAAGCTCAGGAAGAAAACATAACAATTATCAAATTTTGGTTATCTGTTTTGAGTTGACTTAGAAAAACAGGAGAGGTAAATTAATTTTATTAATTTTACGCCTTATGAAACGAAATCGCCGGGAATTCAGTTCAACCTTCAAGGCTGAGGTAGCCTTAGAAGCAATCAAAGGGATTAAAACCATATCAGAGATTGCACAACTGTATGGGCTTCAACCGGCACAAGTAACGCAATGGAAGAAGGAATTAGTAGTTCATTCAGTCCATGTTTTTGGCAAAGAACAAAAACGTAACGAGGAGTTGGAGCGCCTTTAAAAAGGAGCGTGATGAGTTGTTCAGGCAAATTGATGAGCTAAAGTTTGAGAACGATTGGTATAAAAAGAAGTTATTGTAAAAACAGAAGAAAATCATGGATTAAGGATCAAGTGATCGTATCAAAACAATGCCATGTGATTGGATAACTGAATAATCTGTCTAAGTCAAAACAAATGAATGAATTAACGCTTGCTGTTTAAACTTATTTTTACTGCTATTAAGGGCAAAAATAAGATACACCAATGGCTACAAAACACTATAGATGTGTCTTATCTCATGTGCAAGAGCCTTGTTTGTACCGGTTAGTAAGGATATTTATACTAGGTGTGAGTTGGCGTTATCAACTTTGCAGTTATCTGTCTCCTTCAATCAATCTTTTTGTTGTTACCGCAGTATACAATAGCAAAGATTGACTTATTGTTTCACGAATTTATGTGCCTCAACAACTCCATTGCCTTGCATGATAACGCTTTGCAAATAAGTGCATGTTGTAGCATATACTTCCTTAAAGGAATAAAAATGGTTGTGGAATTCAAAGCTTGGATCGATTACTTTATCAATATGATTGTCTCTCAAGCCTGATTCATATGAATATGGAGCGACAAGAGATAGAGGAATCACACTCAATATGAACGTAGTTTGTTTGTTTCTATTTACCATATCATTCGGTTTTTACATCGGATAAAAAAAATTCTGGATTGTTCTTGGTTTTAATAGAAAAAAGTTATATTTGCTCCGAAATAACAAACCATGCCATTAAAACCAAATAAAAACAAAAACTATGGCAATAAAACTACTTTGTTTCTTTTACACTGCAAATTAACTGCAAACAAATGTTTTAATGTTGCCAAGTCTAATCTGATTGTTTGTTCTATACTTCAGAATTGGAAGAAATATCCTTTGCCTTTAATTACCGCATTTAGCTTTGTGTTTTTATATCCCCCATACAGTAGTGGCCAGGATTTAGAAGGTTTACGCAGTAAAAAACCCATTGAGATTAAGGGTAATATGGGAATAAATTTTATCGGCTACCATGCAAACGGAATCGAAAATCGCATGCAGCCGTTTTCAGCTATTATTGCCTCTAATGCTACTGCATATGTATATGGCATGGCTATTCCTTTTTCGGTACGATTTCACAATCGAAATCTGGATTATACACAACCCTTTAATCAGGTTGGATTGAGCCCTTCCTACAAATGGGCTACCGCACATATCGGGTATCGAAGCGTTTCATTTAGTAATTTCACTTTATCAGGTCATCGTTTTTTGGGAGGTGGCTTAGAATTGAAACCGGGTAAGTTTCGCTTTGGTTTAATTTACGGTAGGTTTAAAAAGGCTACTACCTTTTCCCAGCATGCCATAGATACGGCGCAAACTTTAACAAGAAAGGGTTTTGGTGCCCGTATTGGTGTCGGCTCAGAGCAAACTTATGTGGATCTGATCATACTTAAAATTAAAGATGACAGCAGCAGCATAGTTGATCCTCTTTCTACTGCATATCTTCCCTCTGAAGAAAACCTTGTCACCGGTATCAATACACGGATTAAATTTTCAAGAAGGGTAAGTTTCGAGACGGAGGTAGCAGCCAGTATATACACTACTGATATACAAGCTGTTGGTTTTGAGGAGGATGAGCAGGATGAATTATTAAAAAAAATAAACAAGATCATTAAACTGAATCTATCCACTGAATTACTTACTGCCGTCAGGGCTTCGTTGGATTTACGGCTGGGCAAGGTCAATACCCGTATTGAGTATCGTCGTATTGACCCTGGCTATCGATCAATGGGTGCTTACTTTATGAACAACGACCTGGAAAATCTAACCATCACTCCCTCCATGAGCTTATTCAAGCGTAAACTGAATCTGAGAGGAAGTATTGGTGTACAACACGATAATTTACGCAATACCAAACGAGCTACTTCAATACGCACTATTTCTGCTATTCACGCCTCAATAAATCCTTGGCAGGTATTTGGCCTTGATATCAGTTATAGCAATTTTAGCAGCAACCAACGTCCGGGAAGGGTGCCTCTCATAGACTCTTTGAAATTATACCAGGCGACAAGCAATATGAATATCACTCCCCGTTTGATGTTTACAGGATCCAATTACAGCCATATGATTATGTTGGTGGTAAGTAGTATGGGACTTAGAGATTTTAATGATTACACCCGTAACCATAATGATAATCAGGCTTTTATTGCGAATCTTACCTACAGCCTCAATTTGGTGAAGCTGAAAGCAAACCTGATGCTTGGAGCAAATTACAACAAACTAGAAAACTATCTGGCGACCACCAAAGCGAACGGAATTACGGTTGGTGCATCAAAAAATTTACTGAACGACAGATTAAATTTGGGGTTAAACCATTCAGTTATTAAAATGAGCTATCATCAAGGTAATGGCACTATACATAACACCACCATTACTACTTCTTTTGCCTTAGCAAAACAACATGCTATGCGATTGAATGTATATGTTATTAATTCAAAATACCCAGATAAAGAACTTATACCAACATTTAATGAAATGAAAGGAGACTTAAGCTATGTCTACACTTTTTAACCAAATTATCGCAAAAACACGATTAAAACAGCTAACCAAACGAATCATATTCACTTGTTTGGTGATGTTGCCTGTTGTAACATTAAGCCAGTTTGCGCCAGTACGAATAAACATGGTTATTACACCACCTTATTCTACCAAACTAAGTGATTATACCTCAAGACCCGATAAGGTGCTGGTAAGCTTGCAAAATCTTTCGCCAGATGCTTCTACGCTAAAGATTTATCTGCATGCGGAGCTTTCAGGACAAAGCGGGATACGTATTTTTACCAATCCAAATTACAAACCGACCTCTCCGATTACTCTACAGGCCGGGATCCCTTATACACTTACACTGAATAATATAGAGGAAATATTTACTGGAAGTCAACTGTCGTTAGAAGGTATTACAGAGTATGAACTAATCTATGGAAATGGTTTACCGGAAGATGAGTATACCATATGTATGCAGGCCTTTGATTTCGAAACGGATAGGCCCTTATCGGATGAGCCGCCTTTTGGTTGCAGTTCACCCATGATTATCGGTTACTTTGAACCGCCGATCATCACTTCACCCTGGTGTAACGAAGAGGTGGAGGCAACAGAGCCTCAAAATATTATCTTCTCATGGATACGTCCGGCAGGTACTCCTCTAAACATTTTTTATCGCCTTAAAATGGTGGAAGTATTTCCGCCTGAAACCGACATCAATGATGCGATGAATTCGGCCTCGCATCCTATCTTCTTTGAAACAGATGTACCCTTAAATAGTTTTATTTATGGTCCTGCTCAACCAGCATTAGTCAACGGGAAGACCTATGCATTTCAAGTTACAGCTATTGACCCAACCGGACAGACATCCTTTCGAAATGAAGGTAAAAGTGAAGTATGTAGTTTTACCTATGTTGAGGATGAATCTGTTTATCCTCAAATAGATCCTACTCCTGATTTGCCAGTGGTAATTATTCCTCCCAACGTATTACCGGATGATTTTGAACTCAGCCCACCTACACAAATAACTGGGAACCTTATGATTAAATTTCCTACTAACCCCCACGATTCAGTATATATAGGCGACTTTCCCGGACTTGGAGGTGGTGCCATCCCAGGTCTTCCTCCAAGTGGCCAGATTGAGATTCCGGGCTATTATACAGGAGGTACAGGGGGTGGGTTTAACTACAATCAAATAAATATAGTAGCCAATACAATCGGAAGCAATATCAACCTACATAATAACTCAAACGGGAATCAACAAGGCTCAGGAAGTGTAAATACTCCCTTTATCAATGAAAATTTTGGTTGGGGTTTGCCGCTGATTGATTTGATGAACACAAAAAAATATGTGTTTGAAAATACAGAAAATAAACAGCACACCAAGCCTTTGGCAAATATGCAGATTCGCTTAGTAGCTCGTTTTGCCTCTTTTGAAGAACTTGATTACACCCTTGCCGAGCATTCATTTGGAGTTGAACATCCAACCTATGATGTTAATTTATCAACAGGTGGAGCCTCATTTTACCATGGTCTTGACTTAACTCATACGTATTATGGAGATGGCTTTCGGTACCTGAACATCGTCTTGGATGAAACCATTACAGATGAGTTTGGAAACTTTAGCTTTGATTTCACAAATAAGTTCTGGACAGGTCTTTTAAAGGTGGATGCAATTGACGGTCATAATGTTCCATCCGGAGGAACTCAAATGCCCGGACAAGGTTTCTTTAATCCCATCAACTCCATTGTTTTTCCAGGTGCAGGAATGAATCCCGGGCAATTCAATCCCGGTACTGGCAAGCCCAACATTTTTGGGGAGCACGCCCCACAAAAAGTCAATGTGCATGCAGCACCACCGGATTTGATTTCCGGTCACAGTCACTATGGGTACGTATGCCTGAAAATTGAAGTTGTCAACCAAAAATTTGCCAGCCCCGATATTGACATTTTTGCCATGCCGGGCGACAATATCCATCTTCCTACACAGATAGCCAAATTGAAGACTTATAATATGATTGTTCAGGTGAAAGCGAATGATGAGCCTGAACAGATAAGACCCGGAAATTCATCAATACCTGGTGCCAGAGTAAGTATATTCAGAGATTATGGAAAAGTTGAACAAGAGGTACCTGCCATCATTAAGTACGAAGGACAAAAATTGGATAGCAGGACTTATGTCAATAATACCGAATTTAAGGATGTAGCCGTTGATACCACCGATGTAAATGGGAAAGCAGTATTTCTAAATTTGGTGCGCCATGCCTATATTAATCCCCAATACAAAATCCAGATTTTAACACGTGCCGGGGAATTAGTGGATACTGATTACGAAAATACTTTTTACAATTATCGGGAACGCCTTGAAAAGCTTTCAGATGATCAGGTCAGTGCCATACAAACCTCTGCCGATAAGGTACTATACAATCATCAATACACCATTCCTATTATTACACGGGAGTACGTACTTAAACCACTTCCACCCGAAATAAAAGGGCGTACCATGGCTATGTCAAATCTGGAAAATATTGGGATGCCTGGGGTAACTATCAAGCTTCTCAACCAGAATGGGGACGGTTACTTGACTAATTATTTACAGTTCTTGATTAGGTGCAATACAGTGGAGCAAACTATTCCATCCATGGAAAATGGCTTCTTTCGCTTCCCTTATCTACCAATAAAAGATAACAATGGTCAATATTTTTATCGCCGCTTATGGATCACACACCCACTTTACAAATCCAGGATTTATCCGCCAATAGGAACTCAAGATCTTGGAGGACAAAAGCCATATAAACTATTACTTGGCGAGTTAGTAGACATTAAGGATGTGAATCTGGAGCCAAAAGAATTAGTCAATGGTTATGTGGAAGATGAAGATGGAAATCCGGTAACAGCATATGTTCGATCGGGAGATTCGCCTTACTATAAAACGGAGCTAAAGCAAGTTATCATAAATCCTTTTCCTCCGGCTATAACCGTAATTCACGAAACTTTTTCAGTGCCGGCCGAACCACTGGAGATAGTAGATCTCGAAGTGCGACCATTGTCAACCAAATATTTTCCGCAAGACACCAGCTATTATCCCGAGCAAAAAGCTGCGAAGATTACCGTATATAGTCGTTTGCACCGACCGGAGGTTACCGTTTTAAACGAACAAGGACAGCCTGTATTTGGAGCAACAGTAAATATAGGTGGATTTGAAGCAAAAACGAATAATTTGGGGGTTGCAAGATTCAAATTTGCAGCAGCTGCCGACCAATTCATTCTCAAAATAACACCTTCGCCGGCTTATGCACCCATACAAGTACCTATAGAAATACCTGTCAGCAAGCATACGATGGCATTGGATCCGTTTATTTTAAAAAAGGCAAAATCATTACAGGGAAGAGTCACCGCACAATCGGGCTTTCTTCCCATAGAAGGGGCGTTGGTATTTTCTGAACTGGTAACTACCGACGGCTCACCTTTGTATATTGAAGCCACCACAAATGAACAAGGCAATTATTTGCTCCAAGGCATACCAAACGATATGACAGGCCTGTTGGTTCAGGTGATAAAAGAAGGCAGTAATCCAAGTTATATTGGAACAACCGAATACATTGAGTATCCTCAGACCAATCCCTTGAGGCCTATGACCAAAAATTTCAGTCTTCAAGTCATGACGGATTGGGACTTGGCTAGCTTATGGAAGTATCCAATTGCTGTAACAGACTTTACAGAACGCAGTGAGCCCGGAGAATCGGAAATATCCTATTTCATATCAGGTTATTTGACCTCCCCAAAACCGATTGGTGATTTATCTGTTTTACAAAATGATTTAAAGATTCCTTTTGCAGGCGTTCAGGTAACAAAAGGAAATGATAACAAACCCGAACCTCTGGCAAACAAGATCTTACTTGAAGCCATGGAAATACCTTTGCATGTCGGGCAAAGCTATATGGCTACATTGTATAATTATGGAAATGCCAATTTATACGGTATATTCCCAAAAAAGCTTATAGAATTAAGTAAAATAACTGCAGGTTTAGGAGGAGGACTGATAGAAGGGCACCTAAAGCTGAATTTATCCAGCTTTGAGTTAGAATATCAATTCAGCGGACAGCTTTTCCTAGGGGATGATACTACCTCCAGTCGTATTACTGCTTTTAATACAGCGTTCCCATATCCACTGCAAAATATACGCTATCCGGTGTTTAGCATCAGTCGCTTCCTGAATCCAGTACCGGTGAAGTCGTATAAGGTGTTTGGATTTAATGCCAGTTCCGACTTGAGCAACAGCTTTTTGCAAAACGATGTCATCCGATTAAAAACCGTTTTGCATACCCAAATCCCCGGTGGAGGACCCAACTCTACACTGGATTTAAAAATTCCGGCAGGTTCTCTCGTGATAAAGAATACCGAAATAAACTTTGAAGAAACTCCAAGCAGTTCGTTGACATTTGATTTGGAAAAATGGAAAGTACATACCACCAAACCATGGCGTTTCGATATCAATGAAAATGCTATTGTACTTCCGGAAGTTCTTATTATTACTGGTCAAGGGGTTGATGCCAAAGTAAAAAACATGAAAGTGAGGCCAACTTCTTTACACGAAGGGCAAATTCAGCTGGAAGGCGGACTTACCCTGGGTGGTATAGCTAATGTGGAGCTGTCGGGCAGTTTAGAGCCTGTGTTTAATTTCGACAGCAGCATCGGACATTATCGAATTAGTTTAGTGGGTAGTGGAGATGCCGTTGCTGGAGTTGTAAAGAATTTAATGCATACCGAGCCCCCCAGATTAGAATTTGAGTCTATTGGGATGCTTAGCAATCAAACTGAAGCTATTACCATCAATCAAACGTTACGCTTTTACAAGGTGGTGGATATTCCCATTCAAAGCATCATGACCGGGCCCGGTTTCTTTTCGTTGAAAGGTAGCCCCGAACTAAATATTCCGGGTTTCAGCCCCCCTAACACCGTTGTTAATTTTACAAAAAACAAAAATAAATTAATGCCTCAAATCGATCCATTACAGGGGATTATACAAGCTTATGGAAACGTGGAATTTAAATTAATGCATGACTTCGACAGGCAAGTATTCAAGCCTGATCTTTATACTTCTTATGGCACAATAAGCATCAAACCAGCAGCTGATGAAGAAGAAGGCCCACCGGTAACATTTACAGGCTTTTTAACCAAAACACCCACAGCATGCAATATTGAAATCATTAAAATAGATAATAATCATTTTAAAGGGAATACCATGCAGCAGATGCCTGCCGGAATAAATAGCATGCCTGTAAAAGAAGGTTCCATGCATGTGGTGGATAACAAATGGGATATTTTATCCTATAAGGCATATACAAGCTCTATTGAAGGAATTGAAGAAAAATTACTTGATTTTAAAGTATATGGAGCCATTGATGTCAGCGGGGATGATATAAAAGTGAACAACATCAACACCCCGCTCGGAGGATTGAGCATGGTATATGATTTCAGAAATGGAAGTTTGTTTGGTTCTTTGAACATGAGATATCTTCCATTGGGATTTGCTACAATTTATGAAGGTACAGCTTCCGTTCGCTTTGATAATAATGGCTATTATTTCCTGTTACATCTTAAACATTTTGGTTTGGGACCCGGTGGAGGAATGCCCGGATTCAAAGGTGCTTTTCTGGTAGGAAAAGCCAGCCCCATAAATCCCGCAGATTTAGAACCCATTCAAAACAATTTCCGTTATAATATGCCCAACTTCAACAGCTTTGCAGGCTTATATGTTATGGGAGAAAAAGAAATTGTGAATATTTCAATAAATATTATTAAGAAAGTCCTACCTATTGTAGACATTCATACTGCAGCCGGCTTGGGTATGTTTGTAAATGCCAATTTCGGGCAATCAACTTTTGCTATAGGAGGCTATGGTTATGGTAAGTTTAAAGGTTCTAAAATCTATACAGTGGAGGGCCTTGGCGTGAATTGTATACTTGGAGCCCAAGGAGATGTCGGGTTGAGTATATATGGGGCTTATGAAAATGACCAATTCTTGATAAATACCTGTGGAGAGGGAAGTATTGGAGGTATAATTGATGGCCTTTGCGCAGAATTTTTTCCAAATAATGTATTGGATTACTTTAGAAATCTAATCGATATTAAAATTGAAAATGAATTTAATCTCACAAAGAAAAAATGGACTCTGGATGTTGGATTATTCGAGAAATGTCCGAGCTTAAAAAAATAATTTACCATGAAAAAACTTATATTTATATATTGCCTCCTTGGACTTACGATTGTTCTGCAGGCACAGCACATTAAGGTATTCAAGAGCAGCAGCCAAACCGATATTCCCAATTTAGAATGGATTATCACAGATATCCAAGACAGTATTTCCGAGCTGGAAATATTCCGAGCTCCCCATGATGCACAATCATTCGAGCAGATTGAAACACAGACATACTTCTTCAGTTATGCTGATACGCTTTTAATTGGCATCGTTGATACCACTCTGACCCAAAAAGGTGTCTGGCAGTATTATATTCGTATTCCCATGCTGGAAAAGGATACTATTAATTCGGACATTATGTTCGCACACAATATGGGCTATTTGGCAGCTCCGGAAGTATACCATTTGCAGGCACAATCTGCTCAGGAAAGAAAAGCGATAGAGCTAAATTGGGAAGTTCGTAACCCTGCTACCATACTTTCCCAATCCATTTACCGCAGCCGCAATTATGACGACGGATTTGAGCTCGTAACCCGCCTGGGAGCTAATGCTCGCAGTTTTACGGACGAGGTGAGCCGCGCCAATGAGCCATGGTTTTATTTCATAATGATTCATGATTATTTTGGATATCAACCGCCAAGTACGCGTGTATATGGAATCAGCACCTATGCCGAAGCTCCTCTTACTCCCTATGGGTTTACAGCAATTCAAAATGGCAAAGATGTAGTGCTGAACTGGGAGAAAACAAGTGACAACACCTTCAGTTACCGTATTTATCGCCGAGAAAACGGAAAAGGTAAATTTTATCCCGTCGGAGAGCCATTTTATCTTCCCGGAGACAAGTTGACACGCACAGACAGCCATGCTATAAATGACAGTATTTTAAGTTTAGAATATTATTGTACAGCTATAAGTGACGGTTATATCGAAAGCTTGCCTACGGATACGGCTTATCTGTATTTTCCTGAAAATATTGTGGTAATTCCGCCAGCCGAATTTGACTATGTAATGGAACCCGATGGACAAATTCGCCTGTTTTGGACAGCAGCGGATGTATTCTCCAATATAATCGGTTATAATCTTTTTAAGGTAGGAAGCGACAGCATTGCCAGAAAAATAAACGCCGAACCTATCATGGAAAATAGTTTTCTGGATAAGCCGGATACTCAAGAAGAAATCATAACCTATCAGGTAGAATCGCTGAATCCGGCAGGTAAGCCTTCAGCCCTGAGAACGAGCATCACAGTGGAGAGATCAAATCCGCAGTATCAGTTACTTCTCTCTTATACACAAAAGGAAGACCGCATCATGTTGGAATGGATTCCACTGAGGCTTGAGGGTATAAAACAACTTCACATGATGCGGCAAAGCGGAGATGAGGATGCCTTACTACTGGCAAAAATCCCAAATGAACGTGCCTTCTATACCGACCAAAAGGTCAAGAGGAAAACCACTTATGTCTATACTGTTGTCGCCGAAATGGAAGACGGCCGACAAATTATGGTAAATAGTGGACTAATAGTGCGTAAATTTTAGCGAATGAATTAAGATTCTATGCCTATCAAAAAAACCGGTCGGGTACATCCCGACCGGTTAAGAATATCCATATGAGACCCTTTACTAAACGATAAATTTCCGTACAACAAGGGTGTTGGAATGGTGAATCAGTATGAAATAGGCACCTTCCTTATAGTTTTCTACCGAGAGTTGCGTATGTTGCAGGTTCGAACTTTGGAATGACTTAACCAATTGTCAGGCAAGGTGTGGATGGAGCGCAACTTAGGCGCTTCACGTGTAGCCACAGCCAGCAATGATGAGCAGGCTTACGGCGACCTATACCAATAGGGCCGTTTGGCCGATGGCCACCAATGCCGCAACTCGGCCAAGACCACCACCCTGAGCAGCAGCAATGTGCCCGGACATAATAAATTCATCGTGGTTCCAAGTTATCCCTGGGACTGGCGCAGCCCTCAAAACCATATTTTATGGCAGGGGGTAAATGGCATCAATAACCCCTGTCCAACCGGATACCGTTTACCTACCAATACAGAATTGGATGCCAACGGCAAAGCTGGAGCACGAACAATGCTGCCGGCGCATTTGCTTCCCCGTTGCGCTTGCCTATTGTCGGCGGCCGCTTCAGCAGCAGTGGCTCGCTTGGCAAAGTTGGCTCATTCGGCGACTATTGGTCATCTTCGGTGGATGGCTCAGACGCCAGACTCCTCTACTTCGTCAGCGGCAATGCCTAGATGTTCAGCTACGATCGTGCGAACGGGCAGTCGGTTCGCTGCCTCAAGGATTAGCCCGCAGGGCAGACCCTTTGATTGATTGAAACCCGTAGGGTTAACCCTTAGCCCCGCCGTTTCGCCTCCGGCGGGCGGCAAGGTAGACTTCAATTTGCAAAATCTCTTTGCCCTGTTTTAAACAATAGGACAACTGTTATATGATCTGAAACATTTGAGACACACAATTAACTATCTTTAAAAATGAAGCAACTGATTGATCTAGAATAATGAGAATGGGAAGAGCACTTTAGGTTCTTTTTTCAATTTGAAGAACCATTTTTTGGTGTCAGCACACAAATTGATTGCACAAAAGCCTACGAGAAAGCCTAACAGCAGGGGCGTTCCTTTTTTTCTGTACTATCTGTACCGGGCACTGAGAGCTGCTAATGAAACGGAAAACTTTCGCTATCGGATAATTGACTATCAGGTTTTTCTATTCGATTATGTGCATGCATCGCCGACCATCAACCAGACAAACGGAACTTTTGGCTTTGGCTATATGGATTACTACCGGAATGAGGATGTGTTTTATGCCGCTGCTTTGAAAGAGATTGAACGGGTGCAGAAATCAATCGACCTGATGCCGGCATTCTCAGCTGAGAATGTGATTCATTTTTCGGCACTTCCATGGATTGATATCAGCGTACTCTCGCATACACGAAGCTTTTCATTTCCGGACAGCTTACCCAAAATATCATTCAGAAAAGTTACTGAACATGAAGGGGTAAAAACCATGCCGATCTCCGTTCACGTGCACCATGGCTTGGTAGACGGCTACCATGTAGGGCTGTTTATATTGCGCTTTCAGGAGCTGATGAATGGGTAGGTGGTGGGAATTAAAAATTACGAATTTATGGTAACGTAAAAATTATTTAGTGTTTTTATGTTCGAATAGGTAGTATCAGAACGAAATTAAATATATTTATTAATAAAATCTATAATATCTTCTTTTATAAATTCCCAATACTTCCCTTTCAGGCAATTCGGGTTAAAATCCGCATCTGCTATAGTAAAGTCCAGAAAGTTTTTAATGATTAGTTGTTCATTATGGTTATATGGATAACGCTGTTGATGTAACGATAGCATTTCTTTTAGGTTATATTTATCAATGAGTTCGTGAAGGTCCCAAAAGTCTTTTTTACGCCCCCCTCTTTGTATTACATCAATCTTCATAGCAATTATTTCCCCAATTGTTGCAAGGCGAATATTTTCATTGGTGTGAACAATATCGTGAATAAATGAATCGGTGTAAAATACATCCAATTTTATGGCATTATCTTTCGTTTTTCCAATCAGATAAGATGTTCCTAGGGGTGCAGGTGAATTTGAAAAAAAATCAACATAAGAAAAGCTGGATTTTAAATACTTCTCGATTTTTTCAAAATCAATAGACCCATAATCAACATCTGTAAAAAGGTCTATATCAACAGAAATGCGATGCCCTAATTGCAAACTTAAAGCCGTACCACCCACCAATCGAAAATCTGAAAACTCTTCAGCATTCATTAGTCTTATAAGAACCTGCTTTAATGAAATACTTACTGTATTGAAATAGAGCATTTAAATCGAGTTTTTTAATTTAATCGGCAATGTTGATTTTGCAGAAAGAGCTTGTTCAATTTTCTTCATGCCATAAAAACGAGTGATTTCTTCTTTTTCTTCTTTGTTTCCTCTCTCAAAGACTCTTTTGATGATGGAATCGGCATAGCTTTCCCAATCTAATTTTTCAACATCAGTATCCCAGAATAATGATTTTCTGATTTTCTGCAGATTGGGAGTTCTTTTTGGGAGTTTTAACTTTTCTCTCTCAATGTCGAAATAGGCCTGTAACACTACTAACTCACCCTCTTTTAAACCGAGTTCTTTTTCAATCTTTAAAGCCAAAGAAGTAGGTAAATTTCGTTTACCTTTTATAATCGCATTAAATGTTTGAGGGAATTCACCCACAGCCATTGAAAATGGCCGCTGTTTTAGCCCTCTTTTCAACAGTTCTCTCCCCAGAACAATTCCCGGATGAATGCCTTTATATTTCTTACTTAAAGATTTCATTTTGCAAATATAAGCATATTTGCTTATATATCGAAATTAAAATTAGTTTTGTCCATCACATTCAAGTTTTTCTTTTAGCGCTAAATGCATGGTTATGTCCATTAATTTTTAAAACATAGATTAGATTAATCCACTGTTCTAATTTATTCAAGAAAAGTAGAATAATAATGTGTGCTATTCTACTTTTCTTGAATAAATTAGAACAGGAAAGAAGGAGCCAAGATAGTAATACCCATAAAAGGGTGTTACATTTTGGTAATGAAACAAGATTCTATGCCCATCAAAAAAACCGGTCGGGATTTATCCCGACCGGTTAAGAATATCCATATGAGATCCTTTACTGAACGACAAATTTCCGCACCACAATGGTGTCAGAATAGTGAATCAGTACAAAATATGCACCTTTTTTATAGTTTTCTACTGAGAGTTGCGTATGTTGCAGGTTTGAACTTTGGAATGACTCAACCAATTGTCCGGCAAGGTTAATCACTTTCACACTTCCGCCTTCATTAATTTCTGAATTAATGGTAATTGTGGAAGTTGTAGGATTGGGGAACAATACAAAGCTACTGGCTTGCATTTCGGCCACATTCACAAAACCTGTGGTGAAGGTAAGGGTCTCGGAAGGTTCCGATTCCTGCCCTGAAGCATCAACTGTAGTTACAAACACGCTATATTCCGTATTTTCTTCTACATCAAGGATAATTTGAGTTCCTTGTGTTTGGTGGGTTACAGAAGTAGAGTTAAGGAATACGTTGAAGTGTCCTAAGTCGTTGATGGGAGGCATATCCCATGAGACAGGTGCATAAAGACCTTCGCTGATCACATCTTCATCTACTCTAAGGTTGACAGGTGCAGGTGGCACTTCGTTCACTACCCTATAGTTCATCACACCGTAATAAGTCGGTACAAAATATTGATCATTATGGGCAGGCCATTTCCCATCCCAATCGGAAATACTTGCATCGCGTACAAACAGAAACAGTCCGCTTTTATTATCTGCACTTGATTTAAGATGCCAGTCTTCTTCCGTGCCAAATGGCAAGGCAAACTCGGCAGTCTGACAATCGTCTGTCAATGAGAATGCGATGATCTGCTCAGGCAGGTACACGATGTCGCCTACTCCACCTGTATTGTAAATAGGACGATAGCGAATAGTGCTTCCACTGGCTCCGTAATACATCCAGTAGTTGCCTTCTGAATCATTGCCGGATTCAGGAAAACTGCCATCATTATTGTCATCAATATAAAATGCAATACCGTCACTCTCATGGAGTTCATGGTCAAGATAGTTTTCCGAGCATACGTATAAATAGTCATCATCCATCTTAAAATACATGAACACGCTACCCATAGACCTGTTTTCTAAATAGTTTGACACATCAATACGGAAGGCATCATCCCACTCGCCAGGTGATTTGATCCCGTCTATAGTGGGTGCGCTACCCATATACACATCTATTTCATTAACTATGGCGGTAGTGGATACATATCCTTGAGCCACATTGGAGTATGGTGACTCGAATGAAGCCGATAGCTGTGCGGTAACGGTATAATAATAAGTACGTGTAGGTATTGCTGTTTCATCAAGAAACTCGGCCTGGTCTGTCCCTATTGAGGCTATTGGAGCACCAAAAGGTGCATCGAATGCATTCTTACGGTAAATATTATATCCTGTAAACGCATCTGTGTATTCAGGCCAAATCAGCCGGACATGATCATATGCGCCTTGAGAGGCTATCAATTGACTGATAGCGGTTCCTGTAGCTTCCATTTCCACATTCAATGTAGTGGCTTCACCTTCGGTGATTACTATATTGTCAATTGTTTGAGGATAATATCCGGGCATGGTAAAGTTCACGCTATATGTTCCGGCAGGAACATATTTAATGATATATGATCCATCAGTTGTTGTAGTTTCAAAATAGTCATCTATGCCTTCAATAGTGATCATCACGCCGCCATGATCGGTATTGCCGGTCAGGTGCACCGATCCTTGCAAGCTGCCTGCGTCGGCTGGTATGCAATTGATATAATATACGTTTCCTCCGTTACCCATCTCGCGTGCATGCACTGCTTTACCGCCTAACAAGCAGGTAGAGCCATCGCCTGCCATATCCACACTGAAGAGCGAGCCGGCTGTGTTGATCTCACCTATAGGTACGTTACTTTGTTTTCTGAAGAGAAAGAAATCGGCTGTAGAATGATTCAAAGGGCCGTAGCTGACACCGGCTATCAGGCTCCCATCATCCGACATGGATACCTGACAAACCTCATCGCCCACGTTTTCATATACCCAAACAGGTTCTGAAGAAAACTTGTTGAATAGAAACAAACTGCCGTTATAACCGCTTGAGACAAAGTCTAAAGTGCCAAAAGCCATTAATGATCCATCAGCTGAGATGGCCTGTCCCATTCCCCAGGTGGAGCTGCTGCCGGGCCCGGCTAAGTTAGCCTTCCAGAGCAGCTCATATTCAGTGCCATTCCATTGCAGGAAACTTGCCATACCGGTAAAGTCGCCAAAAGCTAAAAACTCACCATCGGCACTTAGGGCAGGTGCCTGAGAAGGAGAGTTGTTGTAGTAGTCAATATTATCTTGTATGACAGTCCCGGTTGCCGGATTGAGTACCCAAATATGTTGCTCGGGTGCAGCAAAAGCAACTAAGAGCCGCTGATCGTTTAAGGGAGTAGCTAGACTGACAATATTGTTCGGTAAATTGTCCATAGCCCAGATTGGGGTAGTATTAGTCAGCTCATAGGCCGCAAGCGAGTAGCTGCCTTCGTTATTATAGGCAACAAAAAAGCCTTCGCCGTCTTGTCGGACAATAGCTGATAATACCCTACCCGGAAAGATGATGCTGGTAATGCTTTCCCCCGATTCAGGTTTTAGAATATTCAGATGAGTGTCGTCCACAACAAGATAAGCTGTGCCAGCCTCATTGGAATGGTTGATGGCCCAGCTATCGTCAGTAGCAAATTCCCATTCGGCTATATTGGTGTTGCCGTGCAGAGCCACCCGCTGGTCATTGAGTTGCCAGTTCAAGTAGTTCTTGTGTGTTCCATCCGAGTGAAATAGATCACCTACTGTTGCGGTTGCTTCGGCTTTATGCCATAAAATGTCAACAGTAGCAGTAGGTTGTTGTACAGATTTTGGATGAGCTTGATTATCCGTCTTAAAATAGTTCCCAAGCATGGGATCACTTATTGTTTGTACTGCTCTTTGTGCAACGCTGGTTGCAGAAGTGATAAAGAGCAACATGACTAAATAGGAAAATTTTTTCATAGGAAAGATGTTTTGGTTTTATAAAGATTCGCTCAAAGGTAGTGAAATTATATCTTTTTTATTATGAATAAATCATCTGTAATTTAATTGTACTAAAACCAAAATTACTGCCTTTGAGCCGGGCTTTTTGTATTTTCGCATTTCAAAGCATGCTGCATAGATGAAAGATGACCAGTTTAATAAGCGCCGTTGGGCCGGCTCGTATTTTATTTCAGTGTTGAGCATAGGATTGGTATTGCTGTCGTTAGGATTGTTAGGTCTGGTTTTTCTGCATGCACAGCAACTCTCCGTGTTGATACGTGAGAATATCACTTTTGAGATCATTATGAATGGAGAGGCTAAAGAAGCTAATATCCTGCAATTTCAAAAAGTTTTGGATGCTAACCCTTCGGTGAAATCAACGCAATATATTACCCGGGAAGAGGCTACCAAACAATTAGCAGCCGAGTTGGGCGAAGATTTTATTCACTGGTTAGGCGAAGATGAAAACCCGCTCTTACCCTCTATAGAAGTGAAATTCAATGCAGCATGGGCCAACAACGATAGTCTGGCTGTGATCGAAAAACAATTGTCAGTTCACAAAGATGTGAAGGAGGTGTACTACCAACAGTCGCTGATCCATCTGATCAATCAAAATATTCAGCGCATAGGATTTGCGTTATCTGTGTTTTCAATTTTGTTGTTAGTCATAGCTACTGCCTTGATCAATAACACGATACGTCTTGCCGTATATGCCCGACGTTTTCGCATACGAAGCATGCAATTAGTAGGGGCTACTGAGCCTTTTATCCGTAAGCCTTTTCTGATGCAAGCCATAGGACAGGGTTTTATAGGAGGGACTATGGCGATACTATTGTTGATAGGGTTGTTGTATCTGTTGACAAGCCATATACCCGAGCTTCTGCTGCTGCAAAATATCAGAAATATATTGTTGTTGTTTATAGCTCTGCTGATTCTCGGAATATTGCTCACCATCATTTCTACTTATGTGTCGTTGAACAAGTATTTACGAGCTAAAACAGATAAACTTTTCGTGTAATTAGTCTGAAAACCTTACTTTTGCATATCTCTACAATTTTTAATACATATAACAATGGCCAAAAAGAAAGAAACAAGCGTTCCTTCTGAGCAGAAAACCAGCCAGTTTGCACTCACCCGAACAAATTATAAATGGGTGCTGATAGGATTAGTTTTCATAGTTGTGGGTTTTTTATTGATGGCGGGTGGAGGGTCTAAAGACCCGGACGTCTTTAGCGAGAATATCTTTAGTTTCAGACGCTGGACCTTAGCTCCCTTGTTAGTGTTAGCCGGCTATGTGATAGAAATATACGCCATTATGAAAAAATCTGATGACTGAACAGAGATTCAGTTGCAGATATAGCAGAGCAAATCGTGAGAGTGGGTATCAGTCGATTTCATTCTCTATTCAGATCAACAAATAACCAACCGAATTATTTATTTTATCCCTTTACATAATGAATTGGATTGAAGCATTGATATTAGGCCTTATACAAGGTCTTACCGAGTTTTTACCTGTAAGCAGCAGCGGTCATTTAGAGTTAGGAAAATATCTTCTTGGTGTGGAGGCACAGGAAAGCCTTTCGTTTACCGTAGCAGTTCATGGGGCGACAGTGTTGAGTACGTTGGTCGTTTTCAGAAAAGACCTGTTAGATATATTTCGCGGACTGTTTGAATGGCGGTGGAACGAATCATGGCAGTTTGCACTGCTCATCGCTATATCTATGATACCGGTGCTGATAGTTGGGTTATTTTTTGCCGATTTTGTAGAATCTTTTTTCAGCGGGAATATCCGGTTTGTTGGCTTCATGCTGTTGATCACAGCCATATTGTTGGGCTTTACTTATTTCAAGAAGTCTAATACCCGAGCTATAAGCCGGTTTGATTCTCTGTGGATTGGTATTGCTCAGGCTCTTGCGGTGTTGCCGGGCTTGTCTCGTTCGGGTGCTACCATCAGTACAGGACTTATGTTGGGTAACAGGCGAGAGTTAGTAACACGGTTTTCCTTCTTGATGGTGATCATTCCTATTATAGGAGCTAATTTTTTATCGGTACTCAAACACGATACCGCTTCAGAATCAGCTATAGGAGCTATACCTATGATAGTAGGTGTGATAACAGCTTTCGTGTCGGGTTTGGTGGCATGTAAATGGATGATTCGTATAGTGAATCAAGGCCGGTTGATTTATTTTGCTGTTTACTGTGCCTTAGTAGGTGGCTTAGCCGTCTGGCTAGCCTGAGGGAATTGTTAATAATCAAGGCTGAAAATAAATAATACAGAAAAGCAGTATAGGTTACAACACAAAGATGCAGGTTTTACAAACGAGTTTTTCTTTTGAAGAAGGTGAGGTATTATTGGTAGATAAGCCGGTTGGATGGACCTCTTTCGATGTGGTTAATCATCTTCGTTTGCTCATCAAACGATATTTGCATATCCCAAAGCTCAAGATCGGGCATGCCGGTACTTTAGACCCTTTAGCCAGTGGCTTGTTAATAATATGCACAGGCAAGCTGACCAAGCAAATTCAGGCTCTGCAAGACCAGGACAAGGTGTATGTTGGGAAAATGCGCCTTGGAATGACTACACCTTCTTACGATCTTGAGACTGAGCCTGATGCGTTTTTCTCAACTACACATCTCACTCCCGAACACATTGAAGAGGTGCGTAAGATGTTTATAGGCGAGCAGCAACAATTGCCACCGGTGTATTCTGCTGTGAAAATTGATGGGAAACGTGCATTTCATTATGCCCGCCAGCAAAAAGAAGTACAGCTTAAAGCCCGAATAGTAACCATTTCTAATTTAGAAATTGATAGCACGGCTCTACCGGAGCTGTCTTTCAGGGTGGAATGCAGCAAGGGAACCTATATACGTAGTTTGGTGCATGATATTGGCCAGAAGCTGCAAAGTGGGGCCACTCTAACTGAACTAAGACGTGTCAAGTCGGGCAATTACGATGTGTTAGATGCCTGGGATTTATCAGCATTGAAACAAGTTATTCAAGGACTGTCAACACAACGTAAATAAGTCAAAAATTTGTCGTCTGCAAACGATTGCATAGAATCTTTTTGATTTTCCTCTTGACAAAACTTCGTTCTTGAGTTAACTTTGTATTTCCCCACGTTGAAATATGAATAGAGTTAAAAGTGGATTTTTTAAAATCAGTTGGTTAATTAAAGTTTAAGTGAATGAAATTATCTCAGTTCAGGTTTAACCTGCCCCAGAATTTTATTGCAAGCTATCCTGCCAAGAATCGTGATGAATCGCGGTTGATGGTGCTTCACAGAAAAGACAAAACCATTGAACATAGAATATTTAAGGATATCCTTGAATATTTTCGTGATGGTGATTTGTTTGTGCTCAACAACACCAAGGTGTTTCCTGCTCGTTTGTATGGCGAGAAGGAGAAAACCGGAGCTAAGATCGAAGTGTTTCTACTTCGTGAGCTCAATCCTGAGAGTCGTTTATGGGATGTATTGGTCGATCCGGCCCGTAAGATACGCATAGGGAATAAATTATATTTTGGCGAAGATGAAGCTTTGGTAGCCGAAGTGATAGACAATACCACCTCACGCGGACGTACCTTGCGATTTCTGTTTGACGGGACTTACGAAGAATTTAAGAAAACTATACACAGGCTAGGAAAAACACCTTTGCCTAAAGTACATAACAGAGAAGTAGAACCTGAGGATCAGGAATGGTATCAAACTATTTTTGCCAAACATGAAGGCGCTATAGCAGCCCCAACAGCTGGAATGCATTTTAGCCGGGAGCTTATGAAACGATTGGAACTCTTAGGTGTTGAGTTTGCCGAGATAACCCTGCATACTGGAATGGGAAACTTCAGACCTATTGAGGTAGAAGACCTTACAAAACATAAGATGGATTCGGAAGACATGAATCTTGACGAAGACAATGCAGAGCTTATCAATCAAACCAAATCCAGAGGAAATAGCATAGTATCAGTAGGAACAACTACTATGAAAGCGTTGGAATCGGCTGTAACTATACCGGGTAAGGTGAAAGCTTTTAAAGGATGGACAAATCGGTTTATATTCCCTCCTTACGAATTTAGTATAGCTGATGCGCTGATCACAAACTTTCATCTGCCCAAATCGCCTATGATGATGTTAGCAGCAGCCTTTGCCGACTACGATTTTCTGATGAAGGCGTATAAGGAAGCTATCAACGAAAAGTATCGCTTTTTTACGTATGGCGATGCCATGTTGATTATCTGATCCAGTGTAGATAGGGTTACACAAAAAAAGCCGGAGTTGACTACTCCGGCTTTTAAGTTTATTGTTCAAGCAATTCTTTTACCTTTTCACGCAGCTTGTCGCCACGAAGATTCTTAGCGATTATAGTCCCTTCTGCATCTAATAAAATACTGTGAGGTATGGATAACACACCATATAATTTGCCAGCTTCGTTACCCCATCCCTGAAGATCGGATACCTGAGGCCAGTCTAACTGATCATGTGCGATAGCTTCTATCCATTTTTCTTTGTCAGTATCGAATGATACACCAAAAACCTGAAATCCCTGGTCTTTGTAGTCAGCATGTATAGAAACAATATTTGGGTTCTCAACCCTGCAAGGGCCACACCACGAAGCCCAAAAGTCAACTAACAGCACCTTGACACCTATTTGTGAAGCCAAACTAACGGGGTTTCCATTAGGGTCATCCTGTGTGAAATCCTTGAAAGGCATGCCAACAGCTACACTCTTTAATAAAAGAACCCGATCACGCATGGCATCTAAATAAGGAGAACTGTTTTCTAAATCAAAATTCCCTAATATGGATTCCAACTCTTCTAATTCAAACGCATAGTTGTTGCGGTATAATAGATAGTGAGAAACGATATCTGAGTGATTATCAATGATATAATTAACTAAATAATTCTGCTTTTCTTGATCAACATCACCGTAGGCATCTTCTGCCTGAGCTTTAGCTGTTTCGTCACCCGATTCTTCAGCTTCCTTATATTCTTTGTATAATTGATATAAAGTTTCGTCATACTGATCATACAAAGTTAAAAAATCAACATATCGCTGATGAACAGCCGAACCAGAAATAGTGGCATCCCGAATATTTTCAGGGTCAACCTGAATATTGATGTTGGAAGTTTCTGCAAAAAATGGAATATTTCCGCGTATATCCTGCAAGCTCAGATACAACATTTCTTCATTCTCAAGCTGCCCACTTAATTGAACCTGTCCGTTTTCTACTGTTGCCGAATCAAGCGCAACCCATGCATCATCAAGGCGCCGCTGAACCTTAACAGTATGCCCATCAAAATTATTAACTGTGATTAAAAGCTGAAAATCCTTAGAAGATTCTTTTGATGAATCACAAGCTATGAGAAACAAGAATAGTATAGGAATAAAAAGAAATTTTTTCATCGGTAATGGAATTTTTAAAATGAATGAAGCGCAAATCTAATTATTATCTTGCACACTCTTTTCAAAAAATTGATAGCACAGATTAATTTGTCATAATTAAGCTGACTCTCTCCTCTTTCATTCAAGACGCAACAAATATTTTTAATGCGATTGTCATATTATGGGAATAGCCCTTTGGCAGAGCGGTTTACAAACAGATAGCTTAAAAGCAGGATGATGATAGCTGAAGCAATGCTGCTGAGTATAATCCGCAGGAAGGTGTATTCAATTTGCTGAAAACTGAACGATTCAAGTAGAAACAGGCTTCCATGATAGATCAAGACCATCACTAAAGTGTAGGATATCCACCCTCTGTCGCCCATTTGAGAAATAGAAGGGTAGCTGATGTTTTCGGGTATGCTGCTGCCTGTTATCAGACGTATAACAGCAGGCCTGGTAAAAGCCATCAATAGAAGAGCAGCTGAATGCAGGCCTGCTGTTGACATAAATATGTCCATGATCATCCCCACACCAAAAGCTGAAATTAGAAGAAGCCAGCCTGGAACAGCAATAGGTAGCATCATAATAAACAGAACATACACAAATGGATTCACGTAACCGCCTAAACGAATATTATTAATAACCCAAACTTGTAGCAAGAGCAAGCCTGTCAACCGAGCTATTTGAATCAGTGTTTTATTCATGGATCATCGTGTTTTCAATGGTATCCAATTCCTCTTTATGGGTGTTTTTTATGATATATACCTGACGAAGACTATTGAAATCAGTCGAAAAACGTATGTAAGCCGAATTAAGTCCACCATGTGTTGAAGGGATAAACTCTTCTACTATACCCACCGGCATCCCTTCCGGAAAAACAAATGAATGACCACTTGTAACTATTGTATCGCCCTTGTTTACTTGAACATGTGTAGGAATATCAACTATTTCACCTTGAGTATAACTTCCCCCTTCCCATTTCAGATTTGCTAGCTGTCCTGAGTTTTGCAACCGAACGCTTAAGCTGGCATACCGATGCAATAGTGATAAAGCAGTGGAATAATGAGCCGAGGTGCCAATGATAATACCGGCAATCCCTTCCGGACTGATCACACCCATATCTTGCCTGATACCATCAGATACTCCCTTGTTTATAATAAAATAATTATTGCGTAAATGAACGGTGTTACTGATTACACGAGCGGGGATGAACTCAAAAATAGCTGGCTGATTCATGCTGTCGAAATAATCAGAATTGGTTTTATACTGGTTTAGTTCCTCTAATAATACAGCATTCTGTTGCTGTAGCATTTGATTTTGTTTGTGAAGGCTCAGATACGAACCCATAGTATTGTTCCATTCATACAACTTACCAGTGATATTGTTGGTAGCATGGGTTAACACGGCTCTGTGATAGCTGTGGCTACGGCTAAGCAGTAGAATCGATACGATCTCAAGTGAAATAAATAAAAGTACAAAATGATGCTTTTGTAGAAACCGTATCAGTGTTTTCATCTGATTGAAATTTTGTCATTTTGTAAAGTAGAGGCAGCCACAGTATTTTCAGATTATGATACCGTCTTGCTTTTTCATACACTTTTTTCAGCCTTAGTCTACAGGATAACTTAAAACAGTATATAAGCCTTTTATTCTATCGTACATCTTTTGCTTGACTATTTGATCAGGAATGGGAATTTATTGAAGTTTTTCAGTGCTATACCTGTTCCTCTTGCTACTGCTCTAAGTGGGTCTTCGGCTACACGTACCGGAAGTTTGGTTTTTTGCTGCAGGCGTATATCTAATCCTCTAAGCAGCGAGCCACCGCCAGCTAAATAAATACCTGTTCTGAAAATATCGGCAGAAAGCTCGGGTGGGGTAAGCTCAAGCGCATTCATCACGGCTGTCTCAATCTTTGAGATACTTTTGTCAAGGCTTTGTGCTATCTCAACATGGTTTACTTTAATCTCCTTTGGAATACCTGTTAACATATCTCTTCCATGAACAGGAAACTCATCAGGTGGGTTTTCGATTTGTGTGATAGCTGCCCCTACTTCCATTTTAATGCGTTCGGCCGTACGCTCCCCAATGATGATATTGTGTTGCTTGCGCATATATTCCATGATATCCGAATTGAAATCATGTCCCGCAATGCGGATAGAAGTGTTATTGACTATTCCACCAAGTGCGATGACGGCAATCTCGCTGGTGCCACCACCTATGTCAATGATCATATTTCCGTTTGGTTCTAACACATCGATTCCTATTCCGATAGCTGCTGCCATAGGCTCGTGTATCAGTCGTACCTCTTTGGCTCCGGCCTGTTCGGCCGAATCTTTTACAGCTCGTTCCTCAACCTCTGTGATACCCGAAGGGATACAGATAACCATTTTCAATGCGGGAGGAAAGAGATGACTTTTGATCCCTATCATTTTGATCATCTCCCTGAGCATATGCTCGGCAGCCTGGAAATCGGCAATAACTCCATCGCGCAAAGGACGTATGGTTTTGATGTTTTCGTGGGTTTTGCCATGCATCATCATAGCTTTTTTTCCAACAGCAATGATACGGCCGGTATTGCGCTCAACAGCTACTATTGACGGCTCGTCAACAACTACCTTGTCGTTATATAAAATCACTGTGTTGGCCGTACCCAAATCAATGGCAATTTCTTTATTGAGGAAAGAGAACAGTCCCATAATTCAAAGCAAAAAAAGGATTAATGTTTAAAATGTCGTATTCCGGTGAAAACCATAGCCATATCGTATTTATTGCATGCATCTATTGATTCCTGATCGCGAATAGAACCGCCGGGCTGAATAACGGCAGTAATCCCGGACTGATGAGCCAAGGTAACAGAATCGGGGAAAGGAAAAAACGCATCCGATGCCATAACAGAGCCATGTAAATCGGAAGATGTCTCATTAGCTTTGGCAATAGCTTGCTTCAAGGCATCAACACGGGAGGTTTGACCCATACCGCTACCTATCAACTGACCGTTCTTGACCAAGACGATGGCGTTGGAACGGGTGTGCTTGACTAATTTGTTGGCGATAAGCAAATCGTGAATCTCCCGATCGTCAGCATGTCGCTGGCTGACTGTTGTCAGATCAGCAGCAGTTTCAGATTGCAGGTCCCTGTCCTGCTGTAATATTCCGCCTAAGATACTTCGGTATTGAAAAGCAGGAAATGTTGATGGCTTCATCTTCAACAGTATTCGGTTTTTGCGGCTTGCCAATAGTTCAAAAGCGGTAGCCTCAAAGTCGGGAGCGATCAAAATTTCAAAAAACTGTTGATCGATCTTTGCTGCCGTTTGTAAATCAATAGGTTTGTTAGTTATCAGTATCCCGCCAAAAGCCGATACAGGGTCGCCGGCCAACGCAGCTTCAAAAGCTTGTACCAGTTCGTCGTGTATGGCAAAGCCGCAAGCATTGTTGTGCTTCAGTATGGCAAAAGCTGTTTCCTCAAACTCTGCAATCAGACTAAGTCCGGCATCCAGATCAAGCAGATTGTTGTATGAAAGAGGTTTACCGTGCAACTGTTCGAAAATGGAAGTCAGCCCTCCATAAAAGACAGCCTTCTGATGTGGGTTTTCGCCATAGCGTAGCGGTTGGCCGGCAGGCAGACTCAAACGTAGCTCTGAAGTACTATCAGTCGCAAACCAGTTGTAAATCCTGCTGTCGTAATGCGAGCTGACAGCAAAGCCATACGTGGCAAACCGCTTGCGATCGGCCATATTACTCGAGCAATGCTGCTGTTTTAATAAAGAATATATCTCCTCAAAATAATGGGATGAAGGTGCTAACAGCACTTCCTTGAAATTTTTTGCTGCAGCCCGTATGAGGGAAACACCTCCAATATCAATATTTTCAATAATCTGAGCTTGATCGTTGCTTTGTTCTACAGTCTTTTCAAAAGGATATAAATCCACTATCACTAAATCGAAGGATTGAATCTGGTATGCCTCCATCTCTTCGGCGTCTGAAGCTATGGAAGGTCTTCCTAATATCCCGCCAAACACTTTTGGATGCAGCGTCTTCACCCGGCCACCTAAGAAAGATGGATACCCCGTCAGGTCTTCTATCTTTTCAACTTGTATATTCAAATTATGTATAAAGTCGTAGGTGCCACCGGTTGCAAACAGTTGCACCTGATGTTGCTGAAGAAGAGTGGCAATAGGTGCTAATTCTTCTTTACAGTATGCTGATAATAAAGCAGTTCGTATCTTTTTCAATGCCCCGACAGATATGGTTTATCTTTTTGCAAGATTACAAAAAAAACACGGGTTTAAAAGGGTATCGTATAGTTATATTTAATGATTGATTACTTTTACATGATTTATTGCAGGATTTTATGTTGATTTTATTTCGTCTGATCCATGAAAGTTTTCGTTTTGCCATAGTATCTCTGATGGTCAATAAGGTACGTACCGTTTTATCGCTATTGGGTATTACTATAGGCATATTTTCTATTATCGCTTTGTTTTCTGTTTTTGATAGCATGGAGAAGGCTATACGCGATAGCATCAGCTCGCTTGGAAACAATGTGTTGTATATACAGAAATGGCCTTGGATGGCTGGTGGTTCTGATTATCCATGGTGGAAATACTGGCAACGTCCGGAAGCTACTTTAACCGAGATGGCCGAGCTTGAAAAGCGTAGTAATGCTGCTGAGGCTTTTGCTTTTTGGGTTTCAACCTCACGCGATGTTTCGTATCAGTCAGCTACCGTATCTGGTGTTTCTATCCAGGCTGTATCGCACGGATACCCGCAAGTGATGCCTTTCGATCTTCAAAACGGGCGATATTTTACACCTATCGAATCGCAAACCGGAAGAAATATAATCATCATTGGGGCTGATGTAGCATCCGAACTGTTTGGCAGCTCCGATCCAACAGGCCAGACAGTAAAAGTGTTCGGGCGAAAACTGAATGTGATTGGAGTGTTGAAAAAAGAAGGTGAGAATATGTTTGGCGAAGCAAATGATAAGCTGGCATTTATCCCGATTAATTTTGCCCGGAATGTGATGGATATCAAAACAAGAGGGACTATCATAGCCGTGAAAAATAAAGAAGGCTTGCCAAATGAAGAACTTAAAGACGAACTTATTGGACTGATGCGTTCTATACGAAAATTAAAACCCTTAGAAGAAGACAACTTCTCAATAAACGAAATGGATATCATTAATAAGTCGTTTGATCAGTTGTTTGGTGTGATTGCTATAGTAGGTTGGATAGTAGGCGGATTCTCTCTTTTGGTGGGTGGATTTGGAATAGCTAATATCATGTTTGTTTCGGTGAAAGAGCGTACTAATCAGATAGGTATTCAAAAATCAATAGGAGCAAAAAACTATTTTATTCTTTTACAGTTTCTGTTTGAAGCTGTGTTTCTTTCTATCATCGGAGGTATAGTTGGATTGATACTAGTGTGGTTAATCAGTGTCTTAGTAACGAATCTCTCAAGTTTCACCTTGCTTTTATCTTTTAAAAATATTCTGTTAGGTTTATTGGTTTCAGGTTCAATAGGTTTGATATCAGGTTTCATCCCCTCATGGTCAGCCGCACACCTTGACCCGGTTGACGCAATGCGGTCGAGCTTTTAACACAATAAAACCTCCGTTTGCATACTGCACTATTGCTCTCATAGCTATTGCATTGTATAGGAAAAAATCCTGAAGAACAAGATAGATTTTTTTGGTGAGCAGAAACTTCTTATCTTTACGGATTAAACAGGGAGATGATGTCAAGCAGGTGGGTATTAAAGCAACAAGGTGATAATGAGGTTATACAGCAATTAATGAAAGTGCTGGGAGTGGATGAAACCATTGCCAATTTACTAGCACAGCGTCAGATCACAAGTTTTCAGGAAGCCAAAGAGTTTTTTCGTCCCGATCACCATCAACTGCATGATCCATTTCTGATGAAAGATATGGAGGAAGCTGTGCAGCGGGTGCTCAGCGCTATAGAAAACAGCGAAAAGGTTTTAATATATGGGGATTATGATGTAGATGGAACCACCTCCGTTGCCTTAGTATATTCATACCTTAAAAAATATTTTAAAAAACGTATTGAGTTTTATATACCCGACCGCTACGATGAAGGTTACGGTATATCATACAAAGGGATTGACCATGCGGCTGATAATAATTTTCAGCTTGTCATCGCACTTGACTGCGGTATCAAAGCAGTTGACAAAATAAACTACGCCAATGAAAAAGGGGTTGACTTTATCATTTGCGACCATCACCGTCCGGGCGATGTGCTTCCGGATGCAGTAGCCGTACTCGATCCTAAACGAGCCGACTGCAACTACCCATTCAAAGAACTTAGTGGATGCGGGGTAGGATTTAAACTTATCTCAGCATTGGCACAACGACAGCATATTCCATTTAAAAATCTACTCCCATATCTCGACTTTGTCGCAATAAGTATTGCTGCTGATATAGTACCTATCACCGGAGAAAACAGATTTATGGCATACTACGGACTAAAACTGATCAACACCAGACCCCGATCGGGCATTGAATCGGTGCTTCGATATGCGCAGGTGTTGCGCAGAGAAATACATACCGATAAGACCGACCTTGCTTTCAGCCGTGAGTTGACAATTAGCGACCTGGTGTTCCTGATAGGACCACGTATTAATGCAGCCGGAAGAATAGAAAGTGCCTGCGATTCAGTGCGACTGCTGCTTACCGATAGAATGAGTCATTCTGATAAATTAGCGCATACCATTAACGAACTCAATACCGAAAGAAGAAATTTAGACAATCAGATCACCGAAGAAGCTCTGGCAATGATCGAAGAAGACCATGAGCGGAAATATGCTAAAAGTACAGTGCTCTACAATGCTAACTGGCATAAGGGAGTGATTGGAATAGTAGCCTCCCGTTTGACAGATTATTACTACCGCCCAACCATTATTCTCACACGCTCTAATGGGCTTATTACAGGATCAGCAAGGTCTATCAAACATTTTGACGTATATGATGCTATAGACCATTGTTCCGACTTGCTTGAGCATTTTGGCGGCCATAAATATGCAGCCGGACTGTCGATGCGACCCGAAAATCTTGAACAGTTCAGAGAAAGATTTAATAATTACGTAGAACAAAATATTAACGAGGATATCATGCATCCAGAGATTGAGATTGATGCGGATCTGAAATTTGAACATATCACCCCGAAATTTATGCGCATACTCAAACAATTTGCGCCATTCGGCCCGGGAAATATGTCACCGATATTTCGTACCAGAAAAGTTATAGATACGGGCAAAGCACGAATAGTGAAAAAAAATCATCTTAAACTCGAACTGATACAAATGGATTCACGAAGCGATCCAATGCCAGGGATAGCCTTTCAACAAGGACATCACTTTGAACAAATAAAAGATGGAAAAATGGTTGATGTGGCGTATCACTTAGAAGAAAATGAATGGATGGGACAAGTGAATCTTCAAATCAATGTGAAAGATATAAAAGCCTATGACCCAAACAAAGAAGAGATAGGCAAATATGACCACTATACTCAATAAGATGGCATGCGGCTTATAGTCCTAAGGCGTATAGAAAACCAAATCAAAATAATACCAAAAAACAACGCCAAAATCCCACTTAATACAATAATGGCCTGAGCAAACCGAAAAGGGTTGAAAAGCATCAATACTCCAAAACCTAAAGTAACCAATGCATTGAACAATATTAAATTTTTAGGGCGAAAAGCTTGTTTCAGATTGACTAATACGATCAATTGCATGATACCTACTACAAGAGCCAATATCCCCATAGTACTTACGAATAATTCAATGGCACTTTGGGTATAAACCATGATCAGGATTCCAGCTGTAACATAAAGTAAGCCTTGTATGAGCAGCCATAAAAACGGCAGCTTTTTGGAGATACGGTTGCCTGTAACAAGGAGCACTAATATGCCACTAAGCAGTATCACCAAACCACTATACCAGCCTAATGCTTGAAGAGTTTCGGCCGGAACAAATAAAACGATAAGGCCGTAAATAACGGCCAACAGCCCGTGAAATAAATATATCCCCCAGTTTCGTACTAATATGAATGACATAATGTGAAGGTTGATTAACTATATGTTTTATACATGCAAAAGTACATAAATCGGTGAGGTAATCCTTGGGTTTAAAATCATTGTTAATCTGTTTTTGCAGGTAGTCAGCATAGGTTCAGGCTGTGAAGTGTTTATTTTATATTGGTGTAATACATAGTGTATCAATGATATACATTAAATGATATAGGATATTTATTCATAGGTCTTCAATTAAAAGGTGTTTTAGTTGTATTTTTTTTATTTTTGCATAAAAAGCGCTGATATGGTTTCTAATGGTAGACAAATGCGTGGCGCACGAACAACCGAAATAAAAGAATAACAGTAAACTCATGGAGTCCTTGCGAATTTTTGTGGTAGAGGATGATGCATTTTTTGGCGAAATGCTGAAATATCATTTATCTCTGAATCAGGACAATGAGGTACATTTGTTTAAGACTGGCTCGGATTGTATCAAAAACCTGTATAGGATGCCTTCCCTTGTATCGTTAGACTATAGCCTACCCGATATGTCGGGCCTGGAGGTGATGAGACGGATCAAAAAGGAACTTTTAGATATACCCGTTGTGATTGTTTCCGGGCAGGAGGATGTGTCAACGGCGGTTAATCTGTTGCGAGAAGGGGCTTATGACTATTTTGTCAAAGATGAAGATGTGAAAGACAGGCTATGGAACGTCATCAAGAAGATCAGAGAGAACCTGAGTTTGAAACGCGAAATTATTCAGCTGAAAGAAGAGATAGGACAGAAGTATGAGTTTCGCAATAGCATCAAAGGTACGAGTACTCCTATGAAACAGCTGTTTAGCCTGATGGAAAAAGCTACCCGAAGCAATATCACTGTTTCCATCAGCGGTGAAACAGGTACAGGTAAAGAGTTAGTAGCTAAGGCAATACATTATAACTCACTCCGTTCTAATCATCCATTTGTAGCAGTGAACGTATCGGCCATACCAAGCGAACTGATCGAGAGTGAAATGTTCGGACATGAAAAAGGTAGTTTTACAGGCGCTATAACACGTAAGATAGGAAAGTTTGAACTAGCCCAGAACGGCACATTGTTTTTAGATGAAATAGGTGAGATGGACATGCATATGCAGTCGAAATTGCTGCGTGTGATACAGGAAAGGGAGTTGCAACGGGTAGGCGGAAATCAAACTATCAAAATCGATATCAGACTTATAGTAGCAACAAACCGAAATCTGACCGAAGAAGTACAAAAAGGAAACTTTCGGGAAGACTTGTACTACCGCTTATTAGGACTGCCTATCGAGCTGCCTCCACTACGCGATAGAGGAAATGACAGCATTATCCTGGCAAAATATTTTGTGGATGAATTTTGTCAGGAAAATAATATCCCAAAGCTTCAAATCTCCGAAGCCGCTCAACAAAAATTGATGCAATACTCTTTCCCGGGGAATGTTAGAGAACTGAAAGCAGTCATCGAATTGGCAGCCGTACTGACCGACCATAACACCATAGAAGAAAAACATATACGGTATAACTCTACCAATGCTTCCAGCCATTTCCTCTTGGAAGAAAACACATTGGAAGAATATACCCGAAAGATCATCCGGTTCTACTTAGATAAATACAACGAGAATGTAGTATTAGTAGCGAAAAAACTAAATATTGGAAAATCAACTATCTATCGTATGATCAAAGAAAACCGACTATAACAACTATGAACTCAACCAACTCTACTTATAATCTAACCCGCCTCAAAGCATTCGTGGGTGATGATCCTGATGTGATAGCCAATATGGTACAGGTGTTTTTGAAATCTGCCAATGACTTGATAGGCCAGCTTATTGAAGGAGAGGCCCAGCATAATACAGAGAAAATATACCATGCCGTTCATGCTCTGAAACCCTCATTGGATATTTTTGGAATAGATGATATGCACCAGCCCGTTCGGGAGTTGGAAAAGCTTGCACAAGAAAATACCGATGTCGTACTACTAGAGCCATTACTTCAACAACTGATTACACGGACACAACATTTTCTTAAGCAGCTTCAAGTAGATTTCAACACATAGAACTGTTCACAAAGAAAAAAACAACAATTCCTATAATACAAACCAAATTTTTCAGAAATGACAACAAAACACGTTATTAGTGCAATAGCGGCTTATCTTTTCTGGGGTCTTGCATTGTATGCTCAGCAAGGCCAGATCTTTGTTGACCAAAATAATCAGACAACTGTTGAAGATGGCAGCAACCTATCTCCCTACACTTCAATAAACGGAGCATTGGAGCAAGCCGTATGGGGAGATACCATTAAAGTAGCTCAGGGATTGTATGCCGAAAATGTTCTGATACAATCCAAACAAGTATTTCTGTTGGGGTCTTTTGCAGGAGGTACAATAGATAATTATGCAAACGGTTTGGGTGGTGATTTTTTAACTCGAGACTATCAGTCTTATTCCACTCATATTCAAGGACAAAATACAGATCCCGTAATTGAGCTCAGGTATGAGACCTCTGGAACTATCATTGATGGCTTTACCATAACCGGTGGACATAGAGGTATCCTTTTCGACAGCGATTATACATGGCCACCTGTGGAACAGGTTCTTATCTCAAATAATATTATTGAAAATAATGGATGGGAAGAACTAAACGATGAGATAGGGGGTGGCCTGTTAGTAAGAGGAGATCGCATCAGTATAAAGGGAAATATCATCCGGCAAAACAAAGCCGGACGTGGGGGTGCCTTATGTGCGGCAGGCGATAGCATAGTGATACAACATAACACCATAGAAGGAAATATTGCCAATTCGGATCATGGGGGTGCCCTATATCTGTTTGGTAAGGTGATTCTGACCGATAACCTGATCTCTAACAATAGGGTGGGTGAATTAGTTGGTTATGGATGGGGTGGTGGTGCTATTTTTATGGAAAGCGGAACAGGATTCTCCGTCTCAGAGCGAAATATATATTGCTATAATTACGCCCCTACCTATGGGGGTGGGGTATTTGTAGATGAGGCTGCTACTGTCTATATGTCGCACGATTTGGTATATGCAAACAGTAATTCAGATTCGTACTACGGTGGTGCAGGAGTAGCGATTGACGAAAGTGGAAACAATGAACCTTCGTATCTGTTTATGAATCATTGTACCGTAGCCTTCAATCATTCCGAGTACGGCAATCCTGGTAATGGAGTCTTAGCCGACGTCAATGCCATGGCCGAGATAACCAATAGTATCTTTTACGGTAACGGAGGTGATTTTCATACGAATAGTGGATCGGCTATTACAATTTCTTTTTCTCTCTGTGAGGATGAGGTAAACGGTGAAGGCGTTATACATGATGATCCATTCTTTGCCGATGCTTCTCAGGGCGATTTTCATCTGCGTTCGAAAGAGGGACGTTATACGCCCAATGGATGGGTAAAGGATGAGGTACATAGCCCTGCTATTGATACAGGGGATCCCAATTCCGACTATTACTTAGGCACTTTCAGAAAAGGATTAAATATTTGATTTATAGATAAATAAGTTGTATCTTTACTGAAACAAAACCCCGAAAACGAGCATAATGTCTCAAAATCGGGGTTTTCTATAATAAGCGCTATGA
>JALNZU010000047.1 GCA_023229245.1 Bacteroidales bacterium
CCTTGGCAAAAGCATCCGCATGGATAGATGGCTGATGATCGCTGTTAACAGGATCAGAAACAGGACTGAGTACGTTAGCACCATCCTGAATATTCACCTCTATCTCAAAGCTAAGGTCTGAGCCGCCAGTATTAGTTACAGTCAGTTGCTGCACAGATGTCTGACCGGGTTCAAGGGTCTCGCTCAATGAGGATGGGCTGAGGCTGATGGAAGCGGGTTGAGCCGGGAGCACAATCGAAACATCATCAAGATACCATGAGTGGGCATCATCTCCTTCATATACAAATGCTATATATATTGCCTGTCCGGCATAACTGGTCAGGTCTAACACGGTTTCCGACCAAGGGATCTCAACTGAGGCAGGCGACCAGATTTCAACAAAGTCACCATTTTCAGGCAATCCACTGCCTGTACTGATGCGTACGCTATTTTTCCCATAGTACCCAGGATAGGCATGATAATTCCAAAAGCTTAGATAGATATCATCGTCGGCAGCTAAGGCTACCTTAGGTGTTACAAGCCATCCTTCCTGCATAATACCAGGATTTCCGTATGTATGGGCTATAGAAGTTGTCCCGCCTGGAGTATGATTCTGAGTAGTGTTGGATTCCCAGGTAGATAATTCACCGTCAATATTATATATATTCCAGCCAGCAGGTGGTATTTCTCCTTCGAAGTCTTCGTGCAGATTAGTTATTATAGGATCACCATCCACTATGAGTGTTACCGGAACAAACTGTATGGGGTTATGCCTATCATTGCTTTCAACAATAATGTTTGCTTGATAGGTAGCTGGATTTACATTAGCGGTAAAAGTTACGGTAACATCCGTTGTTTCGCCACCTGATACCTCTCCTTGATCGGGGTTCAGACTAAGCCAGCTACCATCACCCAACAATAAGTTTGCTCGTATATTCCAGTTGCTGTTAAATCCAAAGTCATAGATACGATCCCATTCAATGGCATCTTGTGAGATAAAGCCGCCATTGCTGTTAGCCGGGCCGCCATCTAATCCTGCTACAAAAGCCCCTGCGGAGTGGGTATAGCTAAGACCGATCCATAGATCGGTTCCATCTATCGCAAAAGTCTCACTTAAACTGATGATATTCCATGTGTTTTCATTTGCATTAAAAGCTTGTTCGTACAATAAGCTTCCGGGTGATGTAGTAGTTCCCGGCCCCCATATCATCAGCTTTGCATCTGATGGAGTGTTATTTACAAACACATCGACTTTAGTAAGTGTTGATTGCGCAAGATGAGCTGTGATCTCGGAGGGAAATCTGACGGCAGTATAAAAAGTACCACCGCTTGTCAAGCCAAGGGCATCGGCATTTTCTTTGTCGTAATGCAGGATGAAGGTATCGGCTGCACGTTCTGTTGCAGGCTGGCCACCTTTTGAGCTAGTTTTTTGCAGTGCAATAGTTGCGGGGTTCTTTTTTGCTCCTTCCTCAACATGAGTAATAGCTGTGGTAGTTCCCTGAGGGAAGTAATGCACCGCAGTTTCAAAGAGTAAGCTACCATTGCCTGAGTTTTTTATTGTTAGATTTTGCTGTGTGACCTCACCGCTGTTTAACAGGGCTTCTAACGACAGAGGTAAAACTTCTATTGAAGGTATTTCAGCAGCAAGATCAAGGTAGAAAGTTACAAACTCATTATCCGGATTGATTCCTGCTCCAATAAATTTCATTTGATCTGGTGTAACACCATTTACACTAAAGAACAGCCAGTCCTCAGCATCGACCATTCCTCTGCCAACAAGGTATTCGTTAAATGACATCATATCGCCGTCAGGAGTTCTGACGAAGGCTCTACGTGTGTCAGGGAAAGGCGGCCATCCTTCGGAGCCGAATCCAAAGATTGTCCCATCATCGCCTACGGCTACAGGGCTGATGCTGCCGTTATTAAAAGTATTTTCAATGATCTCAGTATTACCTGTCTTATCCCAGAGGAATATTTTGTCATCAACTGTGCCTGCTACATAATATCCATCGAAAGAAGCAGCAAACGCTTCGCCATAGCTATCTGGTGCAATCTGGATCAATTGATCGTTGTACCATATCACAGGTGATCGTGAGGCCATAGGTAGGTCAGCCCAACCATATACCACACTTCCATCTTTGCTGATGCCATTGGGTCGGTTGCCACCTGAATACAGATTGCCAATCATTTCATAGCCACCGGCTATCGTCCATTTAAAAGCTTTATACTGATAATCTGCAAAATACTGCATCCCAACTATAGTTGTACCATCAGCAGTCATACCCCAGGTAGAATTATAATCTACCGAAGTAGGTTCGCCTACTGCAGGATTAATGCCTAAATATGTCCATTGCTGTGTTTGAGGATCCCAGTAACCGGCCATAGTAACTTCAGAGCCATTCACTATATATCCGGGATTATTACTGGTTCCTGCAACTATACCTTCTTCGGATACTGCTTCAACCGATGGCTCAATACCTCCTATAGTCTTCAATCCATCAGTTTTTGACCATAACCATGCATCGCCTCCTCCAAAACCCGTAATAGCAACATATTCTCCTGTCAAACTAATATCTACCGGAAAAGTATAATCAGGCAACAAAATAATAACTTCAGCATTGGCCCCTTCCATAATAGTTGCATTAACGGGTATAGTAAGTTCCGAGCTGCTCGGGTCATTGCTGGTAATAGTTATTACAGCTTGATATTCACCTAACTCCATATCGGTTGGATCAAAAACCAATTGATGTACTTTGGTTTGTCCGGCACTAATATCACCTGAGGTATGATCTATTGAAAGCCATCCTTCTGTGGTTCCCACATAAGAATAACTAATAGAGTACACTAAGTTTTCCACTCCTATGTTTTTAACCGAAAGTTTTTTTGTGACAGGCCCCGTATCCGGTACATTCACATTAAACTGCTGTGGAGTAACAGCGATTACGGGATCAGTATTGAAGTCGTCACCAATATATACATCATCCACTATCCAGTCATGTGCATAGTCGCCCGTATACCTAAACCCAATATAAATTGTTTGACCTGCATAAGGAGCCAGGTTTAAGGTTACCTGTTCCCAGTTGCTATTAGGTACATCCGGATTCCATACTTCGGTGAACTGATTATCTGCCGGGTTACCGCTACCGGTACTGATTAGCACGCTATTATAGCCATAAAAATCAGGATCAAAATTGATATTCCAGAACGCTAAAACCATTGGTCCAGAAGAAGGAAGGGTAATGGCGGGGCTTACTAACCATCCGTCCTGATTACCCATTGCCCAACCGTGTAATGCACTTTGGTTGCCGCCATTGGTATGATTTACACCTTGAATGAGATCCCAGCAGATACCTGAGCCATCTATATCATAAACTGACCAGCCAGATGGAGGGAAAGCAGCGCCCTCAAAATCTTCGTCCAAAGGGAAAGACCCTGATTGTGCAGCAACAGGTACAAAAGGTAAAAGAAGCATCATCAAAAAATAAAGCTTCCATTGTTTTGATATTAAAGTAGTTTTCTGCATTTGTTAATTATTTATGTTTATTAAAAAAATTTATGAGGTTTCTGAAGTATTTTCAGTATCAGCCTTACTAGATGTGCTTTTGACAAAATCCAATACTTTGATCAATGCCTTTTTCTCCAACTTTTTTTGGTGGATCATTTTTTTGAGGTCAAGTTCAAGAGGTAGATCTTGTGGATCATGCTTTTCGGGCGGGACCTTGCTCATCAGGCTTTTTAGTGGCAAATGTAGATTGCTTTTAAAAGGAAGGGCTGATAATGGAATGGCACATATCCACATCAGAAAACAGGTTTCAGTACAACATCAGTGCTACAGGAAGTTGTAAGCTACTGTGTGTATGACTGTTATATTGAAGACAAAAATTCGGATAATCCGGTATCGGAATTGGTGAGCTTTAGTTTTCTGCGTAAACGGGTACGCGCCACTTCGATACTTCTCAAGCTTTGTCCGGTAATTGAGGCAATTTCTTTGGTACTCATATGCATTTTCAGAAATGCGCAAAGCCGTCTTTCGTTGGTAGTCAGGTCGGGACATATGGTTTGTAACTTCTCGTAAAACTCATTATGAACCCCTTGAAACAGAAGCTCAAACTCATCCCATACATCATCTTTTTGTGCTTTCTCTAAATCACGTAATATCTCACGTATGATTCCCTGATCTTCTTTCCTGAAATTTGGGCTGTGTTTCAACAGTTTTTGGGCAATCGTATCAACCAACTCGTTTTTCTTTATCTGATACATGACCTGAGTGGTCATTTCTTTTCTTTTTACCTCTAACTCCTTTTCTAACGCATCTTTTTCCAGGCTCAGATTTTTTGTAGCAAAATCGCTTACTTCTTTCTCAAGTCGTAGCCTTTTCAACCGATTTTTAGTGAGTACAAAAAGCAGGACTACCAAGGCAATGATCATTATCAGTATGACTGCAATGAACATATAGCCCTGCTCTTTCTTTTTCTGTTCAATCTGTCGAAGCTTTTCCTTTTCGGTAAACTGTGCATTAAGCTCTAAACTTGTCAATTCGCGCATAGTCTCCTCAGCCATCAGCTCATCTTCCAACTCCTTCATCAATATATGATACTTAAGAGCCGAATCAGCTTTTTGAAGTTCATTATAATATTGAAAAAGAAAGCTATATATACTTTGACTCAAGCTTTTGCTACCAACTATCAGAGCCAGTTCGGCAGCTTTGTACAAGCTTTTTTCAGCCTGCTTATATTCTTTTCGAGATAGATAATAGCTTCCTATATTTCTATAGGATGATGCCATCCCAGACACATTATTATTTTTTATCCTAAGGTCCAAGGCTGTTTGCAACGCCTGAAATGCAAGATCATATTGCTGGGTATCAATATATATGTTACCCAGATTATTATATAACATGGCTAGATACTCATCTTCAGCCGAAAGACTTTTAGCTAGATGTATTCCTTTTTGATAGTATGAAATAGCTGTATCAACTTTACCAAGCTCACGATTGATTATTCCCAGGTTGTTGTAAAAAGTAACTATCTCGGGAAGAGTCTCACCCTTATTATCAGTTGTAGTAAGCTCATCTAATAGCTGTAGTGCTGATAAATAGATAGGTTCAGCATTTTCAAACTGATTCATCTGCATATGTATAGCCCCTATATTGGCTAATCCAAAAGCAATCTTTTGCTTGTTGTCTTTCTCTCTTTGTATGGCAAGATATTGATAAAACGAACGGGAGGCTGCTTCAAACATTCCCAGAGTAAAATATACCACACCTGCATTTGACAAGGCTGACGCATATATTTCTGATCCCTGCTGCCGTTCGGCTAGCTCAAGAGCCTGTTCGGCATAGTCCAACGACAAATGCAGATCGGTGTACAGATAAGTTCGGGAAAGCATGATCAGCGCATCAATACGGGTTGAATCGGACTTAGACACACGCAGTAGCTGCTGAAGCGAATCAGTCTGCCGATCCTCAGCTGTAACAGTCAAGCTAAGCAATGTAATATTTATACATATCAACCAAATTGTATCATAGGTCCGTTTCATTAGTCCGGCTTTCATGTCATGCGTTGTTTCATAGGCAGCTTTACCTGACAAATTATTCTTTTTCCTGAGTTTTTTCAGGCGGTATTCTTCCGGCTACCCAACCATCCACCGCCTGTTCTCTATGATCAATGGCAGGAATAAATGGCTTGATATCCAATAGTGGTGTCCGATCCAACATATCGGCCTGATTGAAATACAATCGGTTATCTTCTATTTTCACCAATTCGACTATAGACATCCCTATTGGGTTTGGCCTATGCGGGCTTCGGGTGGCAAATACTCCCCTTGGCGTATCATCAAAACGGGGTATCTGCTTCAAAGCAGCCGGTCTTGCTTGGTGAAAGTGAAATATCAGTATCAGATGTGAGAATCCTTCTAAATCGGACAAGCCTTCTGTAAAAGCTTCATCCAACTCTGCCACAGCCATCATGCTTTGCTGAGCAAAGGCAGCTTGTGCAGGGGTACTCTCTCTATCCGTATATTGTGTGCGTATAACACCTATGGGATGATATTGTATCATATAGTATCAGTATTGACAGCTAAACAGCCTGAATGAGCAACTGACGGCGATACAACTGAATAGTATTCTCTATCCCATAATAAAGCGCATCACTGATCAAGGCATGACCTATTGAAACTTCCAAAAGATCAGGTATATGAGCTGCAAAATAAGATAGGTTTTGCAGGTTCAGGTCATGGCCTGCATTTAATCCCAAGGCTACCTGTTGAGCCTCTTTGGCAGCTTCTATAAAAGGTGCTATAGCTTTCTCTCGGTCAGCAGGGAAAAGACTTGCATAGCTTTCGGTGTACAGCTCCACCCTATCCGTACCTGTCTCCGCTGCATGCGTAACCATACGAGGATCAGGATCAACGAAAATAGAAACCCGAATACCTTCTGCCTGAAAACGCTGTATGACATCTTTCAGAAAAGAAGCATGCTTCACCGTATCCCACCCATGATCGGAAGTCAACTGATCCGGATCATCCGGTACTAAAGTAACCTGCTCAGGTTTGTTGTTCAATACTAATTGAATAAAGTCTTCGGTAGGATTCCCTTCTATATTAAACTCGGTGGTGATCAACGGCCTGAGCAATCCTACATCCGTATAGGTAATATGCCGTTGATCAGGACGCGGATGAATTGTAATCCCTTCTGCTCCAAATCGTTCACAATCAGTGGCAAACTGTTGTACATCAGGCAAATTACCGCCACGGGCATTGCGCAATGTAGCAACCTTGTTGATATTCACGCTTAGTCGTACCATATTTATATATTATATCCAACAAAAGTAATTTAAAAAATTTATGCCTGTATAAAAAACCTGTTAATGGTTTAGTTCAGGCTTTATAAGGATATTTGCACAAAGAAAAAGATTATGCGGTTAGTCATTCAACGTGTACAAAGTGCATCGGTAGAAATAGAGGGTGCTGTGACAGCTAAGATAGGGCCTGGCATGCTCATATTAATAGGTATTGAACAGATTGATACTAAAGAAGATGCTCTCTGGCTGAGTAAAAAAATCAGTTCGTTGCGTATCTTTCCGGATGCTGACGATAAAATGAATATTGATATCCACCAGTCAGGAGGATCTGTGTTAGTTGTCAGTCAGTTTACCTTACATGCCAACACCAAAAAAGGTAACCGGCCAAGCTATATACGGGCTGCTGCTGCTGAGCATGCCATTCCCTTATACGACTATTTCATCGAACAGCTACGAGAAAATGGTTTACAAGTAGAGACAGGGATGTTTGGCGCTATGATGCAAGTTAAGTTGGTGAACGATGGACCGGTAACTATATTCATGGATTCAAAAAGCAAAGAATAAGATTTTACTGTACGTATTTCAGCTAAGCTCGCCCATATAATATTCAGCCAAAGCTGATGCGGGGTCTTCGACAAAATGGAGCTTATTTGCGCCTTGCTTATGGAGCCGTTGGATCAGTATCTCTCTGAAGTTCCAGGCAACGGCACCGGTAAAACCTATTTTATAGGATTGAAAATCAGGTATCCTGAGTAGTAATGCGTGGATAAAGCTATCGAAGGCATCCGAAACTAATTGAGCACAAAAAGGATGCGCTATATGTTCACCTACAAACCTAGCCATATCAGCTAAGAATGCTGATGGGCGTTTAGATTTATAGATGCTGTTCAATATTTTTTCTCTTGTTTTATTCCCTGTTGAGAGGAATGCATCGTGCAAAGCTTGGGGCAGATCGCCAAAAAGGAACGCAGTGATGAATAATTTCCCTATATGTGCGCCGCTGCCTTCATCCGAGAGCAGATAGCCTAAGGAAGGGATCTGCCGGACTATGGTGTTTCCGTCATACAAACATACATTTGAGCCGGTACCTAACACGCAAGCTATTCCGGTTTCCTGTCCTAACAAAGCCCGCGCAGCTCCTTCTATATCTGTTTTGACTTCCATTAGAACATCGCCAAAAACATGTTGAAACGCCTGCGAGATCAACTGACAATGCTCAGAAGTGCTGCAGCCAGCGCTATAAAAGATGATGCGCTCGGGAGCAAAGTCATCTAACTCAGGAAAAACAGTCTGATGCAGTATATCGTAAAAAATATGTATGTCGCCATGAAACGGATTGAATCCATTGGAAACAAACCTTGACACTATCGTTCTTCCGTCTATGAGTATCCAGTCAATTTTCGTAGCTCCGCTCTCGCCCAATAAGAGTTTCATCAGTTTTTAATTTTGTAACAATCAGTGTTTAAATCAGTTCAGTGAATTGGAACTGATTGAATTGTGTCTTTACCTGTACTCCTTCAAGATAATAAAAAGGTAAAAATAATCAAAAAGCTATATCGGCAAGCTTTGATGTCAAGGTTTTGAGCTTGACACTTTGAGTTGGTAATTTATTTTTCCGTTATAAGGAAAAGCGTATTTTTGCCGCCCAAAACAATATATATATCAGACTATGAGCAATATCACATTTACCATGATCAAACCTGCGGCAGTTGCCGATGGTCATACCGGAGCCATTTTAGCGATGATATCCGATGGTGGTTTTAAGATCAAAGCACTTCGTATGCTTCAACTCAGCCAAGCAGAAGCCGGAGCCTTTTATGCGGTACACCGCGAGCGACCTTTTTATACTGAACTGGTTGAATCAATGAGTTCCGGGCCTATAGTAGCTGCTATTTTAGAGAAAGAGGATGCAGTACAAGCGTATCGCGACTATATTGGTGCCACCAACCCGGCTGAGGCAAGAGAAGACTCCATCCGAAAATTATATGGTAAGTCAATAGGTGATAATGCAGTACATGGGTCGGACAGCGATGAGAACGCTATAATAGAATCGAATTTCTTCTTCAATACGATGGATAGGTTTTAATCGGGCTGCATATTATACAGCTTGAAGGTTCCATCTGTATAAAAGAACACTATCCGCTCAGGCTGCTTATCTTCCGTAATTTTCTTTGAGAGTTCAGTAAGCGGTTTTGCAACAGCTTGTGATGGTGTTTCCATTACCTCTTGCTTTTTAGCTTGAACAGGCTCTGAAACTGTTTCTAACTGTGCCACAGCTTCCTGGACTATTTCTGCCTTATTTTTTGACTCTTCTTCAAACAAACTCGTTTGCTGTGATGGCAATCGCTGTGTCCGTTGTGCTTCAAATCCTGTTTTAGGACCGCTGCCCAGAAGCAACCAATCCAAATTATATTCAGGGAATGCTTCCTTGAATTTTACAATAAAATCCATGCTCGGATTATTTCTACCTCCCAAAATATGTGAAATACCTGAACGCTGAACTCCCATCAGCTCGGCCAACTGAGTTGCCGTGACATTTTGAACTCGCATCACATGTTCTATCCTGTCTTTGATCTCTTTCATTGCCTGTTGTATTAAAATGATCTTTTCAATCCGCTTTACAAAGGTAACAAGAATCAGATTACATTAATAACATTAGTTTAGTTACTTATGTAACACTACTTGCGAAGATTATTCTTTGAAGCAACAATTAATCATTTACTTATTATTATATTGTTATACAATTAGTTATATATAATATAGCTTCCTGTTCAAATTTTTATCATAAAGTGTATAAACCTTCAATCTATAGTTTAGATAAACCTAAATAATAACTGGATATCAACTAATTATGATACTATTTATTTTAATTTTACTAAAAACTAAAATTGTAAAAGGGTTTAGTGTGTTTTACATTTGTAGCATAATACTGTAACTCACTGAGTAATAGTTTAATTAAATTGTATGTTACTTATGTATCATTCCATAGTTTTCTTGGTGTTACTTTTGTATAACTGAAGTTATTGTTAGTTACTAACACATTTTAAAGAGATAGACGATCTTCATTTAGTTCCTTTGTCGTATTTTTGGCTCATAAACCTCAAGCAACTATGAAATTGCATCCACTGATTCTGATCCCAGGTTTGGTGTGGATCATTAACATATGTACCTCCCCTGTCCTACTTAGTGCCGGGCTATCCGACAGTTTGCGTGAAAGCTGGGCTGATCTGCCGGATACGCTTTATGTCAAGTCTTTGTTAGATTATGCGTATAGGTCTTATCGCACCGATCCTGAAACTTCATTATCACTCACACAAGAAGCTATTGCCATGAGTGAGAAAGAAGGATTCAGCAAGCTGATGGCAAGAGGATATAGCCTGGCAGGTGTTTTACTCAAAAATAAAGGTGACTATTCTTCAGCCTTACAATACCATATCAATTCATTGCATATCAACGAAAGACTTCAAATCAAGGCTGCCTTAGCCTCCAACTACAACGATATTGGCATAGTGTATAAAAGTATGGAGAACTATGAGAAAGCATTGGAAGCTTATTTACAGGCTAATACAATAGCTACCGAATTGGGTATGCAGAGAGGAATGGTGATGACCTTAAATAATATAGGTACCATTTACGAAGCCCTGGACGACAACAGCAATTCGATACAATATTATCAGCAAGCTTATTCATTAGCCATTGAGTTTGACATCATGGATGCACAAGCTATAGTACTGAACAATCTTGGTGAGATACATGCCCAGATTGGCGAAGGGGAACAAGCCCGGGAATTTTTTCATAAAACCTTAGCTATAGATCAACAAACAGGCGATAGGATAGGATCGGTTAGCTCACTGCTCAACATAGCTGCCACCTATATCTTTGAATCAAGATACGACAGTGCTTCAAAATATCTGCAACAAGCTCAAGACTTAGCTATCGAACTGAGAGCCACCCAATTGATGATACATGTATTGAAAAGCTATACTAGCATGTATGAAAAACAAGGCAATTATCAGAAAGCCTTTGAACATGCTTCCATTGCCCAGGCATACCAGGATTCATTGTTTAATGAGACTCAAGCGAAATTGTTAGCCGAGGCCGAAGCCAGATTTGAGGCGGGTAAAAAGGATAGGGAAATTGAGTTCCTTCGACAGGAGCAGTTTCTGAAAGAGGTAGAGATCAAGTCGCATAAAGCCGAACGCCTGGCGCTGATAAGCCTTATCCTATTAGGTGCAATCAGCGGGTACTATCTTTATAGACGACATAAGAGCAAACAACAGCATCTGTTCAATCAGAAAATGATACGGCAAAAAGAAGAGTTTTTGAATACCATAGTCGAAACACAAGAACAGGAACGTAAACGGATCGCAAAAGATCTGCACGATGGCATAGGACAAATGCTCTCAGGGGTTAAGCTTGCCTTAGCAACTATAGAACAATCTGACGAACTGAGAAAAAAGAATAAACAAAAAATAGGTGAACTCAAAAATATTGTGGATGAAGCCTGTTCAGAAGTAAGGACAATTTCGCATCAGATGATGCCCAGAGTGCTACAGGAAGACGGCCTGATAGCTGCAATAAGTGAAATGCTAGAAAAAGTTTTTCGACATACCAATGTAGAGTACCTCTTTGAACATCATAATATTACTCAACGATTTCAGGAAAATATAGAAATAGGATTATATAGGATATGTCAGGAACTGATCAACAATATCATCAAGCATTCCGATGCTACGAAGGTAACTGTACAGTTAATCAAAACAAAAAAGTTGCTCATACTGATAGTGGAAGATAACGGCAAAGGGATGGAGCCTGCCGGATTAGACCGTCAGGGGATTGGATTGATGAATATCACCAGCCGGGTTGAGACCATACAAGGGGAGTTTAATTTGGAGCCCAGCCCTGAAAGCGGTACCTTAGCCACTATACGAATCCCAATAGAATAAACCCATGATCAAAGTAACCATAGCTGACGATCACCAGTTGGTAGTTGACGGAATCAGCACATTGTTAGAAAACAGCAAGCTTGTCAAAGTAATAGATAAGGTGTATAACGGTGTTGAGCTGATTCGTTCGCTCTCCGTCCTTTTGCCCGACATAGTTTTGATGGATATTGACATGCCGGTAATGAACGGGATAGAAGCCATGCAGGAAATAAGAAAACGATTCCCTGAGCTGAAAGTCATCATACTGACAATGCACGAAGAACGGCAGCTCATCAAAAAGTTTGATGACTTAGGTGTAAAAGGCTTTATATTAAAAAACACGGACCATCACGAATTGATATTAGCTATCACACGGGTTGCCGAAGGCAAAAACTACTACTCGGCTGCCCTCACATTAAATCTGCTGAGCAGCAGCAGGACCAATACCATGCATACCGGAAGTCTTGACAGCAAAAAAGCATTGCTCACCGACCGAGAAATAGAAATTCTGAAACTGATAGCTGAAGGACTTTCTAATAAAGAAATAGGCGAAAAGCTATTTATCAGCCATCGAACTGTTGATACCCATCGCACCAATCTGATGAATAAATTGGAAGTTACTAACATAGCCGGACTGATACGATATGCCATCAAGCATGGCTTTGTGCACTAAGCTTTACGATGAATCACGTATCAAAGCACGTTGTTTTCCTTATGTTTCAAGGTAAATTGAATAAATAGTTTTGTGCCATCTCTATTCATTGAGCTGCCGGCTTGGATGAAGTTTTACAGCTTTGAGGTTTATTGATCCACTGCCGGCAACTCTTTTAATCTCATACGATCAGGCAGTTGTGTCTATCTTACCTATCAAACAGCCTGGCTCAACAAGGCTTTAAAACTGTATGACACCTCCATCAATAGGAATTCCTAACCGCAATCCATAAGTGCTTAGCTTTCCTTTCTCGAAACCGGTAAACAGCTGCAGGTCTAACAACAAAAATAATTGCTGCAACCCATACCCTACTTCTATATATGGAGCATAGCCTTTGGCCGTATGGGCATGTATGAACACTGATTCACGCATCAGGCTTGACGCCAGAGCAGGAATGCGTTTCAACAGGATTCGGCTGTGGCTATGTTGAACGAATAGAGCCGCATAACTGCCTGCTATGCTTCGCTCGTAATGGCTCAGCCCGAAGAAGGTGGTCAGCACAGGCGATTGGTCTATCCATAACGGACGTACCTCCCATTGTTTGTAATGCTCAAAATACAAGCTACGGCTACTTGGAAAACCACCTGCTACCACCTGATACCGAAGATTGCCATACAAACGGGATGATAGGGTTTGTGAGACAGCAAATTCAATCTGCTGAAAATCGGCTGTGCTGCTTAAAATTCCTGTAACACCCTGCTTCCAACTCAAACTAAAGCTTGGGTACCGGCTGTACATCATTTCTTTCCTGCCCTGATGGATGCGGTAATAATGGCGTGGAGTCCAGGTTGTATGTAGCTGAAACACAAACGCATCATGATCGTCAAAAACTGTGGCATCATGTACAGTTACCATAGGTCTGTTAATGGTAAATTCTTTGTCAAACGGGTTAAAGATCGCAAAAGTGGTAGTATTGTCTAAGGCTTTAGCACGGCTATAAGTCGTATGCAATGAGATACTCCAGCCATTTAGGATGTCAGTCTGAGCCATCAGATCAACAAATCGGTTTTCATAAAGCTTGAGATAGTTTTGATGCAGCAGCAAGCTAGCTACCGAGTTGATCAATCGCGACATTCCATTATCGGTATTATAGTCCTGACTGAGCTTTCCTGCCGACATTCGCAAAGCTGAACGAGTTAACGGATTGAAATCCCAGACTATATCTGCTTTCCCTGACCAGCTTTTGCGTCCAAAGGCATAGCCCAACTCTGCATCAGTCTGAATGCTACGGCTGTGTTTCAATCGCTTTTTCAGGCTGACCGACTGACTGTACACAAACCCATCAACTGTATTATATTCAAAAGACGGAAGACTAAGCAGCCCTGGATAAGTGATCGAAGTTTGATCGGTAAGTTTTTTAGCATATATCCCAAAAAGCATATCATGTATCAGTGACCTTCTCTGATCGGCACTATCACTAGTGTGTTTCTCATCAAGCTTGAAGTTGGTTTGTTCTTCTCCCGTCAGCGGGATGGTACGATATGTAGCCCAGTATTCGGTACTACGCAAACGGGCGCTGTCGGATATTTCGTTCGTATGGGTCTTGATCTCTAAGGAAGTCTCCCTTGCGGGTAACCGAGTGGATTTGTGAACCATTTTGTTCAGTTGACGCATCTCGCGATTCGTCAACGCATCTTTTTCGATCAATGACTCAATCTGAGTATCTTCTTCTGAATATATCTCAGTCTTAGTAGAAGAGCTAATTTGTCCTTGATCTACCGCTTCCCAACTGCCGGCATACTCCCTATCGAACAAAGAAAAATAAAACGCATGGTCCAAGTTTGGGTTGAGCTGTAAATCCGAATATTCTAAACCGGCCAAATAGGTCATCACCGCTTTGATACCCATGAAGCTCAGCTTGAGTGTATAATCATGGCTCACAGGCAGCCATACATGCGGCAGCACCGACTTATATATCTGTTTGAAATGAGCTGCAAAATGTGTTTGCTCTATCTGAAGATCAACCGAATAGAGCGACCAGCTTGCCTCACGTATGTATAAATAGCCTTTGTATAAGTCATGCCCTTTGCGTTTAGGGATCACCGCAATTTTATTGATGGTATAGCCGTCTTCAAAGAAACTTCCCTCAAGCTTAAACTTATACACCGCAAATGCATCGCGGCTTAAAGGTGAGATAATGCCATTGATATCGTTATACAAGCTGAGGGTGATAAACTGCATGGGAACGGCATCGTTTCCCAGACCAGCGCTTTGTGTAGCCAATACTGTGGTCTGCGTCGCCTGACCAGCCGAATAAGATACCTCCGAGATGGTCTCGGTAACATACAGCTTGCCTTCTTCAATACCATCCTCTTTTAACTGCTTGCGCAACAAGGAAGGGATCTTCGTTGGTCTTCCGCTTCCTTTCAGATATACCTTTGCCTTATATTCTGCTATCTGATTTCGATAATACTGACTCATGCCTATCGCCTTGCGCATGATGTAATATGCCGGATCTTCGCCTGTGGCTGTGATGATCACCTCCGCCAGATTGTAATGCTGCACTGCCAACACTATATCGTATTGCAACCAGCTATCGGTGATATCCACACTATCTGTTATAGTCTGATACCCAAGATACTGCACCTGAAACCCATATCGACCAGCAGGCAAAGCCAACTGAAACTCACCCTGACTATTAGCCGTTGTGCCACGCTTCAACACAGCTACATAAACCGAAGCAAAACTAACCGGACGACCATCCTGAGTACGTACATAACCGCGTATCCCCTGAGCAACCAATACATTGGAGCTTACTAAAACAATCAACACACTTAGATATACTATTCGCTTCATGCCGGATATTAAATCAGCAATAATAAGGAAAAGAATAGAAGAATGCGATGAAACAAATGCGATTAACCGATAAAAAGATATTCTAGTACGCTTATTCCTGAGCCAATTTATAAGGTGGTTGAGCCTGTCGAAACCACCTTATTCCAATTCCTACTCAGGTGGTTGAGCCTGCCGAAACCACCTGTCTAAAAACTATAAAAAAAACAACTGAGACCGGGAAAATTAATCTTGTTCCAAATAATTCAAGTCAACATTAAAACTTTCTTTAAGCCTGCTTAAAGCAAAAAGAGCAATAATTGACAATCCAATAATCATAAAAAAGCCAGCAGTAATAATATCACTTTTTGTTATTATAATTTCAAATAGTAAAGTACTTGGAATTAAAGCTCCTCTTACAAAATTTGGTGCGGTCGTTGTAACAGTAGAACGCAAATTTGTCCCAAACTGCTCTGATGCTATGGTAACAAAAGTAGCCCAATAGCCAACCGAAAGACCCATAAAGAAAGCTAAAGAGTGGAATTTTGCAGGCGTAATACCAATACTATTTAAATAAATCGAGCTGCTCACTACTATTCCAATGATAAAAATCATGACAGCCAGCCTTCTAGATTTTGATATTTGCGCGATCAATCCGGCAAAAATATCACCTATAGATATTCCTAAATAACAATACAGTATTCCTTTTCCTGCACTCAAAGTCTCAGGTGCATTTAAAGCCGTACCAAATTCAGGTGCCAGAGTGACAAAAATCCCAACTATAAACCAAATGGGAAGTCCAATTAAAAGACAATAAAAATACCGTAAAAACCGTTCCTTTTTGGTGAAAAGCATACTGAGCTTACCTTTAGGAACATTTTGTTTCTCAGAGTGTATATACATGGACGATTCGAAAATCCCAAGGCGTAAAAACAGCAATAAAAACCCCATTATACCACCAACTATATAGGCTTTTCTCCACTCAAAATACTCGGCTACATAAAAAGCAGCCAATGCTCCTAAAACTCCTATAGAGGCTATTAACATGGTTCCATAGCCACGTTTGTTCTTATGCATGCTCTCGTTGACCAATGTTACACCAGCACCCAACTCGCCAGCCAAACCAATGCCGGCAACAAATCGTATGATGGCATAGCTATGTAGATCATATACAAATGCATTGGAAATATTCGCAATGGAATAGAGCAAGATGGAACCAAACAGTACTTTTAATCTCCCATATTTATCACCAATAATTCCCCAAATCATACCGCCTATAAGCAGGCCACCCATCTGCATATTTAAGACATACTCACCCCCGACCCGCATCTTTTCCAAAGGGACACCAAGACTTTGAAAGCTTTGTACCCTAACGATTGAGAACACCACTAAGTCGTAGATATCAACAAAATAGCCTAAAGAAGCTACAAGAACAATAAGAAATACATTTCTCTCATGCCTGATTCCTTTTATTTTTTTCATTGCTTTCAACAGTTGTTGAAAACAAAACTAAATGAAAAAAGAGTTTCAAGTCTTTTTTAAAATCATTTTTTCAAGAAATTTTTATCCCCATAGAATGATTAACAACCTCATCAGGATTTCACAAAACCAACAGGTGGTTGAGCCTGTCGAAACCACCTTATTCTAACTCCTACATAGGTGGTTGAGCCTGTCGAAACCACCTTATTTTAATTCCTACTCAGGTGGTTGAGCCTGCCGAAACCACCTACTCAGGTGGTTGAGCCTGTCGAAACCACCTGATGTGAATAGAATCTTCAAAAAATATTCTGTACGAAATTTGTAACACATAAAAAATTCGTACTTTTGAGACAGATATGAATTTTGTACTATACACAAGAAAAAGCATGATTTTTTAGTCCAATGATAAAAAAGGGCATATTGCAGGGATGGAAAATGGTAGTAAGTAGTTTATTTTTAGATGATTATAAAATTAACGGGTCTAACCACTACGATAAATTAGAAACGACTGAGACTTCTTGCGAGGTTCATACATCGTGCTGAATCCCGGTCTAACCACTACGATAAATTAGAAACGACTGAGACTCTGTTAGGGTTAACGAGTCAGTGTAGTTCTTGTCTAACCACTACGATAAATTAGAAACGACTGAGACGTGTTCAATTTTTTCTCCATCTTTATTTATTTTTGTCTAACCACTACGATAAATTAGAAACGACTGAGACAATGCATGCTATAATCACTTTCATTTTAATTACTGGTCTAACCACTACGATAAATTAGAAACGACTGAGACGCTTAGTCCTAAATAAAATCCTCCTTTTTTATCGTCTAACCACTACGATAAATTAGAAACGACTGAGATTATTCAATTGACAATGGACAATTGACAATGGACAATTGATAATGGACAATGGATCCCGAAGGCTTTCGGGAACAAATAGCAATTGATAAGTCTCAACTATTCAATGAATTAGTAAGGTTTGAATTAATATTCTGTTAGGTAAGTGAAGAAGAATGATGGTTGAACCGAGAAGAATGATGGTTGAACCGAGAAGAATGGTGGTTGAGCGACCCAAAAGGTGGTTGAGCCTGTCGAAACCACCTTGCTTAACCACTACGATAAATTAGAAACGACTGAGATTAGTCAATTGACAATGGATAATGGACAATGGACAATTGATAATGGACAATGGATCCCGAAGGCTTTCGAGAACAATTGGCAAGTCTCAACTATTCAATGAATTAGTAAGGTTTGAATTAATATTCTGTTAGGTAAGTGAAGAAGAATGATGGTTGAACCGAGAAGAATGGTGGTTGAGCGATCCAAAAGGTGGTTGAGCCTGTCGAAACTACCTTAGCTTAACCACTACGATAAATTTGTGGATAAACCGAAACATGCTGACCCCTCTGCTGGGTGTGAAACGAATAAGACTAGTCAATGAACAATTAATCCCGAAGGCTTTCGGGAACAATTGGCAAGTCTCAACTATTCAATGAATTAGTAAGGTTTGAATCAAAATTCTGGTGGTTAAGTGAAGAAGAATGGTGGTTTCGACAGGCTCAACCACCTGATTTCAGCCAGCTCAACCACCTTGCTTAACCACTACGATAAATTAGAAACGACTGAGACAAGTCAATGGACAATGGACAATGGATCCCGAAGGCTTTCGGGAATAATTGACAAGTCCCTTGTAATCAATATTTTAGTAGATAAGTGAAGAAGAACGGTGGTTTCGACAGGCTCAACCACCTGATTTCAGCCAGCTCAACCACCTTAGCTTAACCACTACGATAAATTAGTGGATAAACCGAAACATGCTGACCCTACTGCTGGGTGTGAAACGAATAAGACTAGTCAATGAACAATTAATCCCGAAGGCTTTCGGGAACAATTGGCAAGTCTCGACTATTCAATGGATTAGTGACGTTTGAATCAATATTTTAGTAGGTAAGTGAGGAGGAATGGTAGTTTCGACAGGCTCAACCACCATTCTTTTCTGCTTAACCAACCTGTATTATATTCCCTAATATGCATCTCATGCAAACATTCTACCAACTTGTACAATTCTTTGGTTCTATCATTCTAAGTTTGCTTTCGACTTGCCTTCGGCTCAGATCAGGCTGCGGATCAGGCTATGAAGTAGTACAGTAAAATCGATGACACCACTCTCCTATCGAAAGCCGCATAAAATTAGAGATCTACCAGATGATTCCCCTATCAAAACTAAGGTGCTTTTATCTTTTTACAAAATCATATCATTGATCTACAATAACTTATATCAGTCAAAATAAAGACCAGGAAAATATGGTTGGAACCCACGTAGATGTAACCAACAAAACAAGAACTAAAACTAAATTTTAAAAAAAACAGGTAAATATTTTGTTTTTAAAATTTTACATATTAACTTTACCCACTTAAGTTATAACAAAACATATATTAAACAGCTGATAACGTTATGCATCAATGAGATACGAAGCAAGCAACCATATTAAAAGGATAGTTCTAGATACCGAATTTACTACTCTCCAACAAGATGCCCAACTAATATCACTAGCTTTGGTAGCTGATAGCGGTGAGAAGTTTTATGCGGTGTTTGATGATTTTGACGAAAAAGCTTTAAGCCCTTTTGTTGAAAAAAACGTGCTTCCTTACTTAAACATACAGAATGACAACACTTTAACTGGGAACACTCAACAGATCAGATCGGCTATAACAGACTGGTTAGATACACTTGAACAGCAAGACAGTAAATTTGAGTTTTGGGCCGATGTGCCGCATTATGATTGGGTGCTTTTTTGTGAGCTGTTTGGAGGATCGCTCAATCTGCCAAAAAATATACATTTTATGTGTCTGGATATTGCCACACTGTTGATGGCAAACGGTATTGATCATCAAACAGAACGCATAAAATTAATTGATCAAGCCGAAATAAAAGACAAGTATCAAATACATAACGCATTAAGCGATGCGGAAATTGGAATGACCTTACTAAAAAAACTTTTAAAATATCCTTGATCATGTATAGTTACCATATTTTTTTATTCCCATTTAACTGGTCATTTGAAAAGAACAGCAACAAACTGTTTGAACAACAAGTTTCATTAAATAATATAGTGCCGGACAGACTATCCAATTGGATACGACAGACCGTTCCTTCCACAGAGCGTGAACTTAAAGAGCTTTATGATGAGAAAAACTATTATTACGATTTTATTCACCAAGTATTGTACGATAGTGGAGAAGATTCGACCATAGTAAAACATTACGAACGAAAGGAATTGAAACATGAAGGTTCACAACTTAGCTTCAATATTGAAGTGCGAGATAAAAAGAACTACCAGTTAAAAATTGATGACATAGCCCTTAATTTTTACAGTACGGGAGTTGGGACCCTGATCTTCTATCTTAGAAATGAAAACGAGGATCAAAAAGATTTCTCTGATATTAAGCTGATTAATCAGTTTGGAAGGCGCATCATGCCTCCATTTATTGAAGATGTCGATAAACGATTTGAAACAGCCGAACGGGTTTATATTGATGGATTATGGGGCGGGAGTCCATATGATGAAGACTTTAATGACTATAGCCGGCATTTGGAATCATGGAAGCCCGCTTCCTATATTTTACAGCTAATCAATGACTTCTCAGAAGACATACAAATCAAACCGGTGATAGACGACCGGATGATAGTGAACTGTTGGTACGCTAATGATCATCTGTCTACACGTATCCAAACAGATTATGAGAAATTTCTTCAAAGTGACGACTGGTATTCGTTTGTCTTTATTGATTCAACAGATCCTACTTGTCAAAACGATAAATTTTGCAAACGCATCATAAAAAAAGCTACCAATCCTCGCTGGCAAAATTATGGTACCCTATATGGTATCACAAGATATTCCATGGTTGCGCTTGGTGCCAAAGATTTTATGTTTGAGACTGTTATTTTCAAGCATGTACGAACTTTATATACACGTATGTTAGAGCTTGTGCTTTTGCAGCGCTCTTCAAGGTTGCGGTTTTCAGCTGAGGTAACTAAAGTCGGCATAATGAAAAAAGCCGAACATCACAGAATAGCAGACCATATCAGTTCGCTTTACAAGGAATATATGCTGTTTATGAATCAGATATATTTCCGTGAAGTAACTTCACAGGATCAAGGTATAGAATTTTACCAATTATTTTTGGAACAATTTGGGTGTACCAAACAAATTTCCGACCTGGAAGAAGAATTGGGTGAACTGCATAATTATTATCATTTGCTGCTGGGACAAAAACGAAATAAAAACGCTGAAATACTGAATATTATTGCAGCCACCTTATTACCGGCTTCATTGTTAGCTGCCATTTTTAGTTTGTCCAAACCACAAATACATGAGGGACTGCAAGTATTATCTATCGGTTTAGTTATTGTCTTTTTTTATTTTAACACCAAACGTATCTTAAAAAAATAAAATTATGGAATCTAATGAAATTTACACTCTTATTAAGTATTCACTGTGTTTAATCTTTCTACTATTCACAGTGATTTATATTATTAAGCCGTGGCTTCAACATTGTTTCGTGCAAAGGCAAAAGAAACTTGATTTTAAGCAAAAAAAAGAAATGGAATACCAACTGTTAGCAATGTCAAAAGTAAAAGTTGAAAACCAGGAAATAGTTAAACTTAAAGGCGAAAATGAAAAATTTAAAGAAAAAATTGAAGAACTTGAAAAAGCACTAGAGCAAGAGCATGAAAGCTTTAATCGTACAGCACTTATCTATAAATTGCTTCAAATTAATAGCGAACTGACAGCCGACAAAATAAAAAAGCATCTAAAAGAGATTGAGAACATTTTTGAAAGCCTGGATAAAATTGTAAATGTAAAATAAGCAACTATGGATAAACTTGAATTTACGCTAAAACAACACACCCCCATTATCCACTTCCAGCATGACCAGGATGGGGCAACTCTGAGGGCAACGGAAGTGAAACCGAAGTTAGATAGGTTTATTATTAAACCCTGAATTATTCATAAAAATGAAAAAAATGCGGGTAAATATACTGTTATTCCATTGAATTTCAGTATATTTGTTGTAGATAAAACCCCGCACTATGGACAAAGATAAAATAAAAAAAGCATC
>JALNZU010000048.1 GCA_023229245.1 Bacteroidales bacterium
CTTGTTTCGCCCGGATTTAATCCGGGATTTATCGCACATAAACGTATTCCATTAAAGGATGAAGAGGAAATTAGCTACAAGGCTCTATAAAAGCGATAACAACGAAAACAAGGATTTATAGAAGAAAGCTACCAAAATTAACATCCTTGCTATATTCAAATGCAAAAGAGAATCTAGAGATATTAGAATTTTCTATCAAGCAATTTAAAGTAGCTGAATGACTAGTAATATTGCTAGCCTCCTTTATTACAAGTGAGACATTGGTCAAGAAATTCTCTTTTTTAAGAGTCTTAAACTCTAAAGTATCCCCATAACCAGTCCCTACTTTATTACGAGCAAAAGCATAAAAGTGATATTTAGTATCATCTTTTAATTGAGTTACTTTATTTTGAAACTCTTTCTGCTCATCGTTATCAGCTAAAATCTTATCTCCATTTAGATAAAATCCTCGCTCAAGAATATCTCCTCCCCCATCAAATTCTAATTGTCCCTTAAAAATAGCCTCATTTTCTGTAATATCACTTACAGAAATAGTAGCTGCCTGTGGGTTAACTATAATTTTTTCGCGCTTGCACTCCTGTAGCATAGCAAGCATGGCTATGGCTGTAAACAGCAGCAAGGTGGTTTGGCGTACAGCTCGTTTCATGGCGTATGTTTTTGTTCATCAATTCAGGTTAGGCTATCATCCAAATTTTCAAAAAAACCGCTTACAAATATAAAGTATTTCTTTGATCGTTGCAAGTAATTTTCAACCGCACACAAAAGTGAGCATAAGGGGTGGATGTTTCAACCATAAAAAGTTTGAGTAAAGAGAAGGGTCATACCGGTTTTACAGCTCGTAACACATGTCTTTTACCTTTTGGGCCGGGTAGCCGTTCAATTTTAAAACCGCATTTCCGCAGGTTTTGCTTCACCCATCCTTTGGAGCTATAGGTAACTAATACCCCACCTTTACGCAGTGCTTGACAGGCTTGTCCAAACACCTCTTCCGACCATAGTTCGGGTTGTTTGTCGGGACTGAATGCGTCAAAAAAGATCAGGTCAATATGTGATGGTTCAGCCTGAAACGCTTTAAAATCCATCTTTCTCTTCAACAGACAAAAGTTTGGTGTCAGTTGCACGGGCTGATCCCATTCCGAAAGATGCATTTCTCTAAAAACCGCATCAAACTCTTCGGCTTCAACAGCTGTAGTATAATGCAACTGCCGGATCAATTCCCAATTCACGGGATAAAGCTCTAATGCAGTATAATATATCTGCATCCCTATGGAGTGTTTCAACACTAATAGAGCATTCAATCCGGTACCAAAACCATATTCTAAGATCCGAATCGTTTTAGTTTGTAGCTGTGAAGCCTGATAATGAAATCCGTACGACAAAAACACCAATTGCGATTCGCTTAAAGCACCATAGTACGAGTGATAGCTTTCGTTCAAGCCGGTATGAAGCAGGCTCTTGGATGCATCAGAAGTGGTAATAATTGAGACAGGCGACATACGCATAAAGTATCTGTTCGCAAAGATAATCGCATATCACCAATGATCATTCGGACTACCTAAGGTATAGTTTTTTAAAATGCGTGCTGTCCCGGTCTGTGCACCTTTATCAACTGTTCTATATAAATAAAACAGGCACAAAAAAGTCTTCAGCAGGTAGCTTTCAGAATGTTATCCTATGGTTAGAAAGAACACCTTACAATTTTGTGTGCCATGCTTTTTTCGCTTGAGGATTTGTTTTCTTTGTGATTGAATTTCCATAAAAAAGCCAAAAAAATAGTTTTTCCGTAGAAAAGGCAGTACTTTTGACATAGATCAAAATGCACGGCCATGTTATACAAGCTCAACCTTTCCAAAATCTTGTTCTTAGACATTGAAACTGTGTCGCAATATCCTACCTATCAGGATATGGATGAACAGGGGAGGCTGTTATGGAATAAGAAAGCACACTATCTGAGAGCCTCTGATGATGAAACACCTGAAAGTCTTTATTCAAGGGCAGCTATCTATGCTGAATTTGGTAAGATCATTGTCATTTCTGTTGGTTTTTTTAACGGGCATGAGTTTAGGATCAAATCATTTTACGGAGATGATGAGAAGATACTGCTAACCGAATTTACACAAATGGTTCAGCGTTTTTACAACTTAGCCGATGATATTCTTTGCGCTCACAATGGCAAGGAATTCGATTTTCCTTACCTCTCACGCAGAATGTTAATCAACGGTGTCCCACTGCCCTATATACTCCAGATTGCCGGTAAAAAGCCCTGGGAAGTGAAGCATATTGATACGATGGAGCTATGGAAATTTGGCGATTATAAAAGTTATACCTCACTTGAACTGTTGACCTATATTTTTAACATACCCACCCCAAAAGATGATATAGACGGAAGCATGGTTGGAAAGATTTACTGGCAAGACCATGATTTAGAGCGTATAAAAAATTATTGCCAGAAAGATGTGGTAGCCATCGCACAGCTATTAAGACGGTATCTCAATGAGCCGCTTATACTTCCTGAAGATATAGTATTTATTCCCTGATACCTTGATCTGATCATATGTCAAAAAAACATTTGTTATCCAAATCCACCTATATCCGTTCGTTGCAATGTCAGAAGTCGTTGTATCTACATGTAAAACGTCCGTTTTTACGCGACAAACTTCCACCAGAACAAATAGCTAAATTTAGAAGAGGTACCAATATAGGTGTAATTGCCAGAGATTTGTTCCCTGGAGGTGTAAATATGAGTCCGCGATCGCCTTCACAATATCAAAAGATGAGAGAAGAAACTGCAAAGCTCATTGAAAATCAACAGGACAATATAGTATACGAGGCTATATTTCAACATAATGATGTACTGATTATGTTGGATATATTGGTAAAGAATGACGATGGCTGGCACGCATTTGAGGTGAAGAGCTCGCTATCTATCTCGGAAACTTATCTACAGGATGCCGCCTTGCAGTATTATGTGATTACCGGAAGCGGACTTCCTTTGCAAAGCTTCACACTGATCTATGTCAACGAGGAATATGTGTTGGAAGGAGAATTAGATATCCATCGCTTATTTACTATGAAGGATGTAAGTAATGAGGTGGATGCCATGCTCTCTATAACCAAAAAACAAATTGAAGAAGCCAAAGCAACCCTGCGGTTGCAGTCATCACCACCTATACCAATAGGGACACACTGCTATCATCCATACCCATGCGATTTTATTGGCCACTGCTGGAAGCACGTAACAGATGACAGTGTGCTACACCTGCAAAGCCTGACATTAGAAACACGCTTTAACCTCTATTACAAAGGGATAGAGCGGGTATCCCAGATAAATGACCTTGACGACTTAGAAACAGAGACACAGTTGGAAATTCAGTCGTTCGTGCAGGAACGCATAGTATCAGACGAGCAAAAACGCTTCAAACTGATTGATGAGATGCAAGAAAAACTATCTAAGCCTGTATATTTCAAATTGTTGACTAAAGAAGCGGCACTACCAGTCATTCCATTCACCAGGCCATACAGCTTTCCACCGGTGGCATTGTCATATGGCGACAACAGACACTCTGTACTGCTACTATTTGAAGAGACTGAGCAGGATATTCACCGGTTTTTCAATATAGTTTCAAAACTGATCGACGAATTTAGCTTACTAATAACCGATGATCTTACAGATCTGTATAAGCTATTAAACGGATTCCCCAAGGCTGAGTTCACAGATCAGTTTATAGCTCAAAAGTTCATAGGTATCAGGCAGTTCATCGAAGAGACTTCTATGTTTCATCCACAACTGACGCAAGATGCGGATATATCGATCATAGCTGGTATATTGGGAGTTAAAAGCCGAAAATTAACCCATCCGCTATATATCTTAAAAGATATTGAAAACGACATTAGTTCTCAGGGTCAAGCTAAAGTTTCATCAAAAATGGAGGCTTATCTGTATCATATTCAGGCTGCATTCGACTTATTGGTCAGACAGCCTACTCTGTTCGGGTAACGGTTGGGATATTACCGAAAATATTTATTTTTCATTCTTTCTATTAACCCTTACATTCAATATCCCGTTAGATAAAATGTTTGTAGAAATGTAATCCGTATTTTATATACCGTCCCGTACGGGACGGGACAAATCCGGCATAATTCATTTCTACAAACATTAAGTTCCTACGGAACATTTATTTTCAAAATTTTCTCCAATAGAAATATTTATTTTTCTTTTTTCATTCTTTCTATAACCCTTACATTCAATGTCCTGTTAGATAAAACGTTTGCTTCTCTCTATCTAAGCTGTTATTCAATTTGCTTAAAAATATACCTCTCATCAAAGTCAACCTCAAATACTGTCAAAAACTCCTTGTATTCATTTATAAACGACTTTTTCTTATGATGCTCTTTCTGATTCATTATGTAGTGAATAATAGTATCGAGTTGCGATTTAGAATAAGAAAAAGCACCATAGCCTTCCTGCTAGGAGAAACGTCTTTTTACAAACCCTTTTTTGTTAATCCATTTAGATGAATCGCCCTTAATATCTTGCATTAAATTGGAAAGAGATTGTATTGGATTTAATCCAATCAAAATGTGGATATGATCAGGCATGCCGTTAATAGCAATCATTTTGTGCCCCTGATTCGTTATAATTCCTGTTATGTACTTATATAGCTCTTCCTCCCATGAATGATTTATCAACGATATTCTATTTTGTACCGCAAAAACCGTATGGATATATAGTTGGGTATATGTACTAACCATTGTTTTATTTTTTAACCATTTTCCCGACTAAGACAAAATTCAAAAGGAAAAAATGGTGTGATTTGAAAGCAAATTGCAGGTTTGTGAATTAAACAGGTTTATATTGGAATGTCCATAAGTACACACCCTCTATATCTGGCATTTTATCAAGATTATGTTACCTTTCATAACCAATCCAAGAGAAAGGTCCTACCCATTCTATTTTAGACTCAGTGGTTGAATATTCGTATTGATGGTAATACAACTCATCATTTTTTATGCCATAGTAAATGGACTATCCGCTACACTATTTTCCGGTTTATTATAGTCTGACAATCTTGGTCGTTTGCTTGTCCTGCCCATCCGATGCTTGTATCAGATATATACCAGCTGGCAACCTCAGTATTTGCTGCCGTAAAGTTGCTGTCTCCCATCCTGCGTATCGTCCCTGATGTATGACTCGTCCTTGTGCATCCATCAGTGTCAGGTCTAACAATTGGCGGAACGAGCGATATACGATTTTCAACTCTTCTGATATAGGGTTAGGATGTATGCTGATCAGTGGGTCTGATAAGGCATGGCCGGTATCAATTGCCGTCAGCAGGGAGTATGCTACTACCATATCAGGTATTCCATATCCCATATACACATCAGGGTCAGAGGCATAGCTACCACTTTGCATAATTGCGTCTTTGATTTGTAGATTCGTAAATCCGGGTTTTGCTTGCCAGAGACATGCTGCCATCCCTGCCATCACCGGTGATGAGAATGAAGTTCCATTGCTGAAGCTGAAGCTATTGCTTCCGGTAGCTACCGCAGTCCCTTGTCCCATCGCCATCACATCCGGTTTGATACGTCCGTCGTAGGTAGGCCCTATAGAGCTGAAGGAGGCCCTGTCGCCATTTCCAGTCACCGCACCTATGCTGAACACCTTAAATCCGTCAGCCGGTGAGCCTATGTAAGGGAAGCTGTTCGAGTTACCCGAATTTCCGGCACTATTTACAACTAAAATACCTTTAGAAGCCGCAATATCAGCGCCAATAGTAGCTATACAAGTCTGGCCGTCCATATGGCTATAGCTGTGATCCCATATAGGATAATCGAAGTCAATATATCCTAAAGACGAGTTGATGACATCCGCCCCAACGCTATCAGCAAACTCGGCTGCCGAAACCCAGTTATATTCCTCTATCACATGCTCATACTGCACAAACTCTGATCGTAACAGCCAAAAGGATGCCTTAGGTGCGGTACCAATCAGCTGGCCCGATACATTGGAAGCAATAGTACTTAGAACAGAGGTGCCATGCGAACTTTCAGTATATACATCACCACCTGGATGAACAAAGTCTTTAGTACCTAATATCTGACCGTTGTTTCGGATGCTATCAAAAGCAATATGAGTGTTAGTAGCCACATACCCGGCATCCAACAGGGCAATGACCATACCTTCACCACGGAAACCGTCATCATGCAAAGGGATACCATTGATCTGACTGATCTGTGTATATCCAGAGCCATAGTTGTAGCTAAAGGATTGTTTCAGATAAGTTGATTCGGGGCGCAGGTGATCACCCGTTTCTTCCATCTTGAAAAACTGTTTAGGCTTGGGCTGCTCTTTCCATAAGCCTTGAGGTAAAGATCGAAAACCACTCACAAAAGGTAGTGAAGCAATCTCATCCAACACCTGCTGGCTCTGGGTTTCAATAGTAACACCATTCAGCCATTTAGAAGGATACAGCATACCGGCACCTGTGGCCTCCACCGCATCCAAATAAGCCGGATTGACCGGTAAATCTTCCTCGCTTATAGCTATATTCTGATGCTGCCGGCGTAGGATAGAGCGCTCGCTCAAGAAGGCAGAAGGATTATCAATGCTATAAGGAGTACCCTCTTTATCAGTAAACTGAATATAGTATTTATCGGGAGCTATTTGTGCGTGCAACACATAGCCAAGGGATATCAAAATAAGTAAAAGAATTTTTTTCATCAGTATAAAAAGTTTAGGTCTATTTCATCGGATAAATTATACATAAAAGCCTTGCAAAGATATACATGTAAAAATATTGGTACGAATCTTATGCTCAAAAATGCATATACCTGTCCTCATCTCATTTAAAACTATAAAGATCTCCAAGCGCATTGAATTCAAAATTATTGATCTAACTAATTCTTAATCAATAAATAGCATATGATTATTTTCAGGGTTTGTATCGGGTATCCAATCATTTCCTATATGTATTTCCTGAACATATTTATCTTCAGGAAGTTGAATCACTATGCGTTGTTCACTCTCTTTCCAGACAGATACCGGAAAATACTGTGAAGAGGTTGTCCCATCTGTAAATCTGAGCTCGACATATACAGGTAAGGGTAATCCACCTATATTTTCAATGACTAATTGTTTGTTGTTAGTCAGCTTTCGGATTGCCAGATCGGGATACGCATTTTCGTAGAACCAGGGAATGACAAACCAATCCAACGACTGATCAGCGGCAGCTTCCATGCAATGAAAAAAATCAGTTGGAAGAGGGTGCTTGCCATTCCAGGTATCCACATAATAGTGTAATCCTTTCTTAAACAACTCAGTTCCAATAGCTTGCTGCAGGAAGTAATAGGCTAATGCAGGCCGTGTATAGGATGCCAATCTCAGGCTTTGATATTCTGCTCCCATCAGATGATTGAGCACCATAGGCGGTATATCCTTTTCGGTACCTGCACCTTGCACATAGGTGTCCACCATTTTCTTAAAATAGCTATAATCAGGGAACAGGCTGTCAACCAATTCATAGGGCCATAAATTAGCCCATCCTTCATCCATCCAGGCATATTTCTTCTCGTTGATACCCATATAAAACGGCATATAGCTATGAGCAATCTCATGGAATGTAACTCCAAACAGCCCGGCCTGATCGCTATAATTTCCGTTATTGGCCATCATAGGGGTCTCCATTCCACCACCCGTACGACCATTGCATACAGTAGTCATTTGCGGATATGGAAACGGGATAGCCGGCATATGATGCGACAGGTAGGAGATAGACTGACGACTATAGTCTGCTACATTTTCAAAGCCTTTCTGCTCTTCGTGATACAGCGCACTTGCTACTATCCTTCTGTGGTTAACCGAATCAACCAAGACCCCTACCCCATCCCATATCAGCTCTTTTGCAACTACAAAACTAAAATCCGGGACATGTTGTGCGATATAGTGAAACACATTGCGATCGCGCCTGATAAAGACATTTCCTCTGCGATAATCGCGTGGTTGAATGATCTGTATGACTTCATCGCTATGTATCGCTTGCTGATACCGTTCATACACTGATGGATGAAACACAGTTTCAGCTTGCTGAAGCAGTCCCGTAGCCCATACGCCATAATCTTCAGGCACTTCTACACGTATGTCGTAAGAATTGAAATCATTATAAAACTCTACGCTACCTTTATACGAGATCATATCCCATCCATCTATATCGTCATAAACTGCTATCTGCGGATACCAATAAGCCACAAAAAGCAGCCTATCGCTGTATTTCCCCATACGTATCGTCCGATAGGAAGGCAGCTGAACCTCCCATTCCAAAACAATATCAAGGCTGTCGTTTGGCAATAGCGGACGATCAGGTGTGATGATCCATTTAGTACCCTGAGGTGAAAATTTTCGCTTGTTTTTGGTGTCAATCACCTCCGTTCCTATCTTAAGATTTTTCAACACTGTCCCATCATGCAGGTCTTCGATACCCAGATCCCAGTCGCGGCTGTTACCTCTGCGAAAAATATCCTGATATACGTTGAAGACCAAGATCCTCAAGCTGTCCGGACTTTCGTTATAATAACGGATTTCGGCGCTGCCCGATAGCTTGCTTTGGTCTGGAAATACGGTTACATCTATGGAATAGGTAGCATGGTTTTGCCAGTAGTTTGGTCCCGGCACACCTACAAAGCTACGTGTTCCATTTTGGTTGGCACTAAGCACATTCAAAGGTACATGATAATTGGTTTGTTGCCCAAAGGCAAATATTGGAACCCACAACATCAGGCATACACGAATACATCTCTTCATAGTTCTATGGTATTTTTGAAGAATGAAGTGGTAAAATTAAAGTATTCTGCCAGAGTTATCAGTATTTTTCTTTCATTTTGCAGCTTTCATAAATAAACTAAATGCGACACACATTTAAAAAGCATGTTAGTTTAAAGTCTATGAGCTGCATTTTTATTTAATTTGCAATTGAAAGGTTTTTGGACATTATTTCTAATATCATCAATATATGCGTAGCATCAATCCCTACACTCAGGAGCTTATAGCCGAATATGAGGAACATAGGTTGGAGGAGGTTCAATTATTTATTACTAAAGCTGATCGGGCACAGCACTTATGGGCTAATAATCCCTTATCAGAGAGGGTGTCGTATATGCGGGCGCTTGCATTGACATTGCGAAGCCAAAAGGCTGAGCTTGCCAGGTTGATGACATCTGAGATGGGAAAGCCTATATCCGAATCATTGGCTGAGGTAGAAAAGTGTGCCTGGTTGGCTGAGTATCTTTCGGAAGAGTCTCATTTGGGATTGGATAGCAGAGATGTGATCACCGAAGCTCGTCATTCGTATGTGACCTACGAAGCTTTAGGTCTTATCCTTGCGGTGATGCCCTGGAATTTCCCACTTTGGCAGGTGCTGCAGCTTTCGCTACCGGCTATAGTAGCCGGTAACGGGATTTTACTCAAACACGCTTCCAATGTATGGGGTACAGCTCTATCTATAGAAAAGCTGTTTATTCAGGCAGGTTTTCCTGATCATTTATTTACCACTCTTCTGCTCACCTCTAAATCTATTGAGCCTGTAGTAGCTCATCCTGCTGTACGTGCTGTCAGTCTGACCGGCAGTGAATCGGCAGGTAAATCAATTGCAGCTACAGCAGGGAGGCACCTAAAAAAAGCCGTATTAGAGTTAGGCGGCTCGGATGCGTTTTTAGTGTTACCCGATGCCGAGCTACAGGAAGCGGCAGTAACGGCTATGCAGTCACGTATGCTCAACAGCGGACAGGTCTGTATCTCTGCCAAACGCTTTCTGATCCATGAAGATATTTTTGATGATTTCGTGGACGCACAAATAGACTTGTTATCTCAGCTATCTATTGGAGACCCTATGCTACCTACTACCCATATCGGCCCTTTAGCCCGGCCCGAGCTATTGCTTCAACTTGAAGCTCAACTGCAAGCCTCTTTACAAATGGGAGCAACATGTATTTATGGAGGGAAAAGATTTAACAGCCATCCTCAAATACTTGAGCCAAGCCTGCTGATTGATATACAGCCTGATATGCCTGTATGGAGTGAAGAAACATTTGGACCTGTAATGCCTTTGATGCGTTTCAAGACTTTGGAAGAAGGTATTCGCTTAGCCAACGACAGCCGTTTTGGCTTAGGAGCTTCGATATGGACAGGCGATCTTGAATTAGCCAAAGCCATACTACCGAAGATAGAAGCCGGAAGCGTATTTGTCAACAGCATGGTGAAATCGGATCCGCGACTGCCTTTTGGAGGTATCAAACACTCTGGATTTGGCAGAGAGCTGTCTGTAGAAGGCATCAAAGAATTTGTCAACATAAAAACAAACTGGATCAACTGATGCGAATTGATATTATCACCATATTTCCTGAGATGTTCGAGGGGCCTTTCAGCGAATCTATAATAAAAAGAGCAAGAGGTAAGGGCTTAGTAGAAATTCAACTGCATAATTTACGTGACTACGCTACCGATACACATAAAAAAGTGGACGACTATGCCTTTTCCGGAGGTGCCGGAATGGTGATGATGATAGAGCCTATTGATCGTTGTATCAGCACATTGAAACAGCAAAGAAGCTATGACGAGATTATCTACTTAAGTCCTGATGGCAATATCTTGACCCAAGCCGTCAGCAATGAGTTGTCTCTTCTACAGAATCTTATTCTGCTGTGCGGCCGCTACAAAGGTGTTGATGAGCGTGTGCGGGAGCATCTGATCACCAAAGAGATTTCCATAGGCGACTATGTCCTTTCGGGTGGTGAGTTAGCTGCTGCCGTATTGACCGACAGCATCATCCGGCTGCTACCGGGGGTACTAGGCGATGAAACCTCAGCCTTGTCCGATTCGTTTCAAGACGGACTCATAGCGCCTCCCGTTTATACCAGACCACGAATCTATAAAGGATGGGAAGTACCGGAGATATTGCTTAGTGGTGATGAGAAAAAAATTGCCGAATGGAAACACCATCAGTCTATTTCAAGAACAAAAGCACGCCGGCCCAACTTAGACCCTGACTAAGCGTCCGATAAGCACGGCTGCTACCGCAAGGCTATAGGCAATACATGCCGCCAGCATCACCCAAAAATAACCAGCTTCTACTGCAATAATGGCAGCGAGAACCGTGCTGATCACCGAGAAACAACCATTGATACCCCAAGCCCAAGGGATCATCACTTTATTATGCTCCGACAACAGACGCAATCCAATCGGGAAAGGCATCCCCATAAAAAATGCCAATGGAAATATCAGGACAATCGAAAAAAGTATCTTCCAAACGAATGAAAGACTGATAGTGATCCTCAAGAGCGGCATGAGGATAATGGCATAAAGCAAGACAATCAAAAAGATCAGCGATAGGAGCTTCCAGAGCTGGCCGTAGGATTTTATCAGCACTGATGACCGTAAACTGCCTATACCGGACGACAGCAACAGAGCTATCAACACAGCGGAAGCGGCAAAAACAGGATGGCCGAAATACAGTATGAACTGTTGAATCAAAACGACCTCCACAAACATAAAACCTATGCCTATCCCACTAAAATACAATAATGTAAACAGCTTTCCATGTCCTTGCCAACGAATAAAAAACAAGGGTAAAACGATCAATACAATGGCGATCACGACAACCACAATAAATGTGAGCAGCACTATGAAATAGCCTACTTCAAAAAAAGGCAGGTTAGTATTCCCCAACGTATCCCGAAGCTTATGCAAGCGATTCAGTTTGAGAAACTGCGAAAAATAAGGTCTCATGTCTCTGACCGGTCGTATGTTGAAGTCGTAAGCCGCATAAAACTCTTCCCGCTGAGCTGATATAATTTGTCGGACAGAGCTTGCAAAAGTGGTATCCTCCAAATGGTTAAACACCTCTATATCATTTACTTGAGTATGGGGTAGCAAAACAGCATCAAAATACATCTGACTGCAAAATTCGTGTAGCGCAAACACCTCCTCTTGTGTGAAGGGAGTTTTTTTCAGCAAAAAGCTGATCGTACCCCAGCTTCTGAGTGCCACCAAATGCGATTCAATTGATGTAACTCCCTTTTCTTCAAGCATCTCAACCAAGCTAGCCAATATTCGTAATGGGTTACGCGCCGGATAATCAAGCCATGCCGTTACTTCTATCATACCGTTCCCGGAAAGGCGTTCCCAACAATCGGCCAATGCATCTGTAGTAAACACATATTGCTCTTTCAACGCATTCACGCCGGAGGTTCCTCCAAAACTTTCTATCTCAGGCAGTATGATCAGATCGTACTGATTCGTGTCGGTTAACAAAAAATGACGTGCATGAAGATTGACTGCCCGCACATATGGATGTACCAAAAGTGAATCGGATTGACTGGCTAATTCATTCTTCAACAGATCAGTAATTTCTTTGTTTTCTTCCACTAAGACAATATTACCCGACCCTTTCCAAAGTGCATATCCGGCAAACAAAGCCGTTCCGCCTTCAAGGATAAGCACATTTTCAGGCGTAGAAATACGATAAGACATGGCATGGGTAGTGAAATCCAAAAAATGAGTGGTATCGAACTGTGAAAGGCCAATGATTGGACCTACCCAATTGCCGTTGCAAAAAAGCATATCAACTACAGGTACCTCACCTTCAAAGCTCAGGCTTAATCCGGGTGCATACCGCAATACAGGGCTTCTCACTAATTGTATGTGACCGTATGGGCTTTTTCTCTCTAAATATATCTCACTCTCAGGAAGATTAAGCGTTTTTGAGATACTCTTGAACTCCGAAACGGGAAGTTGTATGGGAACACAGACTAAATAAACGGGTATCAACAATAGTATCAGAGAAGGGAATACTAGTATACGAAACCATTTTTTTGGGACTATCAGCATGCCGGCTATCAATGGCAGCATGGCTATTACAGCCGGTAGCTGAGAAGGGAAACACACCCATAGCAATGCCAACAAGACGATACCTCCGACACCCGAACCAAATAAATCGGCAAAATACAAAAAACCAATCCGGCTGACATAATTGATATAAATAATACCTATGGCAAGAGCGCCTAAGAAGAAAGGCATAAAAAAGCTCACACATACTATGATCAGGTAGACTATATGTGTTGTATCAACAAATATCAGATAGGTATCAAAGCGTTTGAAAATCACTGATGAAAACCATAATATACCCAACATTGCCAATCCTGAAATTGTCATCAGTGGTGATAATAGCTTGTTTCCATGTTTTTCAATCCAGCTTCGGATCATTGCCAATAAGGTGCCGCTGGCTCCATACCCCAACAGTGCAATAGAAATGACCATATAGGCAAAATAGCTCCACTGGACAGCCGAGATCAACTGCATCAATACTAATTGAAAGGCTATCATAGAAGCCGAAAGAAGTCCTAAAGAAAAGTATATCCTTCTGCTCATATACTTTATTGATCTGTCAGTCTATTTTTCCTGAGATCGGGTAAAAGGCACAAAACGAACCGGCATCAGGCTTTTGGTTGTCACTTTTTTAGCTTTCTTCTCGACTAACATAAGTGTTTGCACTAAAAAAGGTGAGCCAACAGGTATGATCATCTTACCACCTTCTTTTAGCTGCTGAATTAGCGAAGGCGGAATATGTTCAGCAGCGGCTGTAACTACTATGGCATCAAATGGCGCCTGCTCCTCTAACCCATGATATCCATCAGCGGTGATGACCTCAATATTTTGATATCCAAGCTCTTTCAGTCTATCTGTTGCACTTTTCCCCAATTCGGGTATGATCTCTATTGTATAAACTTTTTCTACTATTTCGGCTAATATTGCAGCTTGATAGCCCGATCCTGTCCCTATCTCTAACACCTTTCCATTGGGTTTTGGGTTGACAAGCTGGGTCATATAAGCAACTATATAAGGCTGTGAAATAGTTTGTCCGTAGCCTATGGGCAGCGGCCCATCAGAATAGGCCATTGAAGTATAAGCCGCAGGTACAAACAAATGACGTTCAACCTTTTGAAATGCTTCTAACACATTCGTTTGTACAATACCACGCTGTCGAAGCTGGTTTTGTACCATAGCAGCACGCTTCTGATCAAAATTTTGAGCGTATAATGGTGAGCTGACAATAAGAGTACCCAATAAAATGCTGAGCCACTTCATAATACATATTATTAAAGCAGCAAGATACGAAATTTAATCCCAGATACAGCATACATATTGCAATCAGATACATCTAAAATAAATATTTTTGTAGCTTAGAAAAGAATAAAGTTTCACTTTTTAAAATTTCTGATGCTGTATGACAAATGACTTGACTTTAGCCATAGGATCAAGGGTAAGCCATCCACAATACGGGAAGGGTGTTGTGATTCAGGTATATGCCGATTCGTATGAAATAACTTTCATGGATTATGGTACTAAAACTATATTACGATCTTTTGAAGGATTACAGATACTTGATTTCGAGGCAGGTGCAACCGATCTCTTAAGCTTTGAGAAGGTTGAACGAGTATTTACAAAGCTGATCCGCCAGTTTAGCGATATGCAGGAAACCGTTCCTGTAGGCTCTAAATGGAATGGGGGCATGATGATCCTTCAACCGGCTGATAAAAGCCTCAAATCCAAAGAAGTACCTATAGATGTGTTTTTTAATAAGATCATTATGGTACGCGACCGCCTGAGAGTGATGGAACAACGTATCAACAGCTCAAACCTGAGCAACGAAGAAAAAGTAAATTTACAACAGTATCTCACGCGTATTTATGGCAGCCTGACTACATTCAATATATTATTTGCAAACAAAGAAGATACCTTCGTAGGAGAGCAGAGTAAATAACAGGCTTTGGCAAGGGGGAAGAGAAAGAAAAATGTGGGCATTACTGGATTCGAACCAGTGACTTCCACCCTGTCAAGGTGACACTCTAAACCAACTGAGTTAAATGCCCAACAAACAATAAGAACCTTGGCATACGTCCTATGAACTATAACACACTTTCAATAATGAAACGGCACAAATAAAGGACTAAGGATGGCAAAAATACGAATTTTTTATTACTGCAAATAAAAATTGATCCTCATGCTTTGCAGTATTGGAATAAGCTTTTAAATGAAGTTATTAACTAGTCAAAACAATTATATACATAGTTTTTACCGACTTTTGCATAAAACTTATTGTCTATGTCAATTTTTGATTTTGACCCTAACACAGCTTCATTACGGGATGCCGGACTGTATGGTCTTCCTTTCTCAGCCGAAGAATCGGATATCATCATCATTCCTGTCAACTGGGAACTGACGGTAAGTTATCGCGCAGGTACTTTTGGAGGACCAGAGGCAGTCAAAGAAGCTTCTATGCAGATGGACCTCTATCATCACGATTATCCCCAGCTTTGGAAGAAAGGTATCTTTTTAGATGAATTTCCCGATCATTTCAAAGTCATACATGCCGGATTGCGAAAAGATGCCATCACCATCATTGAAGATATAGAATCAGGCAAGCTTGACCCGAACAAGACAAAATATAAAAAGATGTATGAAGGCATACGCAAAGCTAATGAAGACCTGATGTATTGGCTGCGCAACCGCATAGCCCACTGGAAGTCGGAAGGAAAAACAGTAGGACTACTTGGCGGTGACCACAGCATCCCTTTGGCGTATCATGCGTATATGTCCGATAAACAACCGTATGGAATACTGCATATTGATGCCCACCTTGACTTGCGCAATGCCTATGAAGGATTTCAGTATTCTCATGCTTCAATCTTTTTTAATGCACTGAAGTTTAACACTATAACTAAATTAGTATCGGTCGGTATCAGGGATTATTGCGAAGAAGAGGTGCAGTATGTACAATCTAATGCCGGTCGTATTGAAGTCTTTTACGACAGAGACCTTAGAACACAACTTTTTGAAGGCAAGAGCTGGCAGCAGCTCTCCGACCTTATCGTAGCGCAATTACCTGATAGGGTGTACGTTTCGGTTGACATAGACGGATTAGACCCCAAGCTATGCCCTAACACTGGCACCCCCGTTCCCGGCGGCCTCGATTTTGAAGAGCTGATGTATCTTTTCAACAGGCTAAAGGCATCAGGTAAAGAGATAGTTGGGTTTGACCTGTGTGAAGTAGCACCGGGTAACGACCAATGGGATGGCAATGTAGGCGCAAGGGTGTTGTATCAGTTGTGTGGGTTAGCTGCCGGATAAGGCATTATCTGATCATAAACTCTGTATAACCGGCAGGCTGTCCCGGGTGTATCACAACTTCTCTGATACGTGCCCAGGCCGGTCCAATCCGTAGCCATTGGATAAACTCATCCAGACGCTCACCTTCCGCTTCAATATACACCGACCCATCCGGCTTATTCTGAACAAAACCTGTGATCCGTAGAACCTCAGCTTGCTTTCGAGTGTGGTAACGGAACCCTACACCCTGTACCCTGCCATAAACTGTGATGATAGCAGCCTGATTCATGGGTTGAGCCGTTTTTGAATAATCGTATCAAGAGTGTCGTAAAGCTGTTCGGGATGAAAAGCACGCCAGTTGAAATCATCAAACTTACCACCAAAAGCAAGATAAAAATCTAAATGGGCCTGAATGAAATCGGCTATGACATGAGGTCTGAAATTCAAGCATATGATCCAGCCGTCATCAATATTATCAAACCATTCGGCATAATAATCATCGCCGTCAGAATGGAAATTCAATATGTTTTCACCGATTATTATAAAATGCCTGATATCTTTCTCAAGAAGCCACTCTATCACGCCGCGGTATAAAAACATAATATCGTTGTGCAACACATCGTTCCACTCTCCCATCAGCTCGATAACACAAAACTTTTTCTCATAATGGCAATAAAGCAGTTTCCCATACAATGTCTGTGAGCCAAACTCATCCCATTGCGGATGGATCAGATAGTTATAAATTGCATGGCTGCAATGGGTCAGACTATATTTTCTACCGTAGAATGGTGAATGCGTATCCCGCTCAGCGGTATAAAACTGTCGCCATGTATAGTGAGGTTCAATATAATGCATGCTTTTTATCTTTTTTACCGGTGAATGAGTGGAGATATTGAATCAATATGGAGATGTGTCGAACCATCGCAACCATTTTATAACGCAAATTTGATACCCGGTATTTGTTTAAGTTCCCGATACAAGCTGTCCATCTGCTCTTTGTCTAACAGAGTTACTCGTATGCTGTGACTTACATAGCTTTGACGGCTACTCAGCTTTACTTCCAAAAAACTGAACGGTATTTTCAGTCTGAGCAGCATGCGTTCGATTTCTTGTTTCGACGCTCCGGTTTGCCGATCTAATTCAACCACTACCTTAAGTTCGTAAGTAGTAGGAAAGACCAATGCTTCGGAGGGTGCAGGCTGAGCTTGCTGTTGCCTGTCTTTTGAAGTTGTCATAGTTAAAACAGATTTGAAATGGTGATCGCCCCCCATTGATGAGGCCGTCCTCCTTTAAATTCAGGCGTCAAAGATACCAGTTTTATACCGAAGCAATATTTATGGCTTATATATGCTAACCCGAGATGGGCTTCAACTACTATGCGTTTTATTTTAGTGGGGTCAATGACATACGGACTTTTTCGGTTGAACATACCTCCCATCAGGCTCGCATTATAGCCCGTCAGATGCCCTTCAATCCCACCAAAGATCACTAAAGGTGAGTTGTTCACCATCCAATGCCGGTTGTCAGGTAACATATCCGTCCACTGTGTCTTTGTTTTGAGTGTGTTGGTAGCCGGCGTAAAGCTGAAATTCTGTCCTAAGCTGATCCGGCTCAGATAGCTACCTGCTTGAAAACCGGCCTGAAGATCCATCCTGAACGAGGGCGTACGTATGAGCTCTTTGAGAATCGAAAGATTATAATTCAGCAAGAGGTCGTTAGCAATCTGAAACCGCCATCCGGTGGGGAATAAATGATGTGTCATTTCCTGTATGGCTGAGGCAAGAGAAGCTCTGCCAATCACACCAAGCTGTAGCTCCGATCGAAGCACCATACCTTTGGCATCAAACTGGCTGATACGGAAAAAATTAAGTAACAATATGCCTGAAAAAGGTCGGTCGCCATACACAATCTCAGTAGCCTCCGGATACATAGAAGTGTACATATTTTGACGAAGGCTAAGCCCGTATTGATGGGTCTCAGCAGATCGCACAGCGGGAAAGAGCAGGGAAGGGAAAAACTTTTTTAAACCGGAATACATACATCCTATGGCAGCCCCATTGGTGAAATAATAATCCTTTTCGACGAAGATGTCGTTTTCAAACTCTATAAAGAAAAGCAAAGGGCCTGAGCTTAGAGTGTTTTCATGCTGGAATGTTAGACTGTTCAATAGAAGTAGGCTTTCCTCCCTTCGTTCCAACGCATCCGCATCAAGCAGGGTGAGTACACCAATATTCTCTTGATAGGAATGTATAACAGTTACGGGTTCGTTTTCCTTCAACACAGCGGGTAAAGTTGGTATAAGTATCCTTGTAGAGGGTTCAGGCACCAAATCAGGTAATAAAGCCGTTTTGACTACAGAAACAGAACGGTGCAGTATAGCCTCCGACTGCATATGATCCTGAGGACACAGCAATACTATCAAACCGAAAAATATAGAGCGTAAAATCCAACGCATCATTTAATTTGTTGTCTCTTAAAACGACAGTTTACTTTGTTTTTGCACAAAAATAAGATTAAAAACCGATTGAAATAATTTTTGACAAAAGACAAAACGAACACCAGTAACAATCCCGTAGGGACGAGATTAAAACAAAAAGACCTTATGAGCAAAAAAGTAAAGACCGAACATACAGGGCTTGATAAACCGATAGGTGCATGTTGTTTTTACCAACAGCAACCAGGCAGTCATGGGCTATACCATTCATAGAAACAGTATTTTCACCTTATACTTTTTTGTTTTCCAGATTTTTAATACATTTGTGCGACGCTTATTACAAAATGTAATAGCTAAAGTTGGAAAATTGAGGAGGAAATGAGGTATAATATCTCACTATAAAGACTAAAAAAAAGAAAAAAGAAGATGATGTTAAAATAAAATCAATTTAGCTTCAATACATAGGGGGTACACTTGATGCATCATATTTTGCTAATACCCCAGCATTTATCATCGAAAAAATAGGCTTTCTATAAATGATACTGAACGAAACATATTACAAAAATCTTTTGGAGAGGTTTAATGAAGTTGAACATCTTGAGACAAGCTTTTCCACGAATATTATCGCTTTAACTGTAAAAATTATTCTTAAACACTTTCAAGAAAACAAACTACTTCACATTAACTTTCAAAATGCAAAAGAAACAATATTAGAAATCGGAAAAAAAATATTTATAGAATTTTCTAATGATATTTTTCTTAATCACTGCGATTTCCCTATCTTGGAAGAAGGAAGTCGTCTAAGAGATAAAAGAAATTATCGTGATGGTAGAAATCACGATTTTATTGTAAAGAAAGTAAAAAATGACAACTATACTCTCGAACATGTTAAAAAGAAGTACTCAATAACTCCAACTTATGATTCATTAATAAAAAATTTCATTCCGATAGAACAAAGAGTAAGAAAAACAACATTAAAAGGATATTCAAAGTTTTTTTCAGACTTAAATAAAGGAATAAAATCAGGCTTTACACCTACAAATTTTGAAAAGAAAATAGTCTTTATCGCAAAAAAATATCTGTGGGATGTCCTGCCAGATAGGAATAAAATTCCATGCATTTATATTCCTAATCCGCGAGATGAAGATAATACATTAGAAATTAAGTCAATTCGAGCATTACCAGATTGTCTGACGTACTTTACTCCAAAATATGAAGTTTGCTACTCTAACATCTTATTGAAAGGTGAAAAAGTCAAAACCATTGTTGTTTTTGACACAGAAGCAGATAAATTAGAGCAAATGATTGCCGACAAAAATCGATTTGATTTTAATATAATTGTTATTTCAAACAGTAATTTATCCAATTTGATAAAACATGAATCCATCCCATGTTGGAATTGGTTCAAAGAAGAATTTGAAATTGTGAATACGTTATGATTAACTTTCGAAATATACCAAGCGATGAAATTGAAGGTTTTGTTAAAAAACTTGATAAAAAGTTAGCTTTTGTAAGTTCCGAATTTGGAATTGAATTAAAATCCTATGGAAGCATTTTACGAATTGGACTAAATGCCATCCAAAATGAAACAATTGAAAACTTGATTGAAAGGCTTAAAATTAACAAAGAACTGGAAAAAAAGTTGGATAACGTTGGAGGTTATACCACAGACTACCTCAATGAGAACAATCCGAAAACAGTATTATTTGATTTACTTTTTTTCATAAAAGAAAATCAACCAAAACAGAAAATTCTCATTGATTTTTTAAATAAAACTGGCAAAAGATCAATTGCTATTGCTGACACTAACGATTTAGATTTTATAAACCAACAAATTCACAATAGAAAAGTAGAAATAATTCCATATACAGCCTGTTTAATTCACAAACCTACAATTTACTTTCAAATCACACCATTTTCCCCTTTTGAATTTTGGATTTAGACCCGAATTGAGCGGAAATCAAGATTAAACAGTTATTTCTCGAAATTTTAGACATA
>JALNZU010000049.1 GCA_023229245.1 Bacteroidales bacterium
GTCTAAAATTTCGAGAAATAACTGTTTAACCTTGATTTCCGCTAGATTCGGGCCTAAATCCAAAATTCAAAAGGGGAAAATGGTGTGATTTGAAAGTAAATTGTAGGTTTGTGAATTAAACAGGCTATATCTCAGGGTACTCCATATAATAGCGTAAATATAAAAACCGACAGATTAACTCTTTTGTATCAAAAAATAGGCAGTAAAATATGTTATTAAGTACAAAGCCTCGGTTCAACCTGGGCTTTCTTGTTGGTATTAGAAATTAACCTTCCTGTCCGGCAAATCCTTCATTCTCTTTTTAGTGAGCATAAAATTCACCTAAAGTGCAATTTCTCCTAAACTGAGTTTGCAAAACTTAAGAAAATTACTCCTAAACAACACACAACCCAAAAAACTCTATCTTTACCCTATTAAATCAGGTAATGCCATAGCGAACAAATGAGCTGGTTGTATACACATAAAAAAACTAGTGACTATCTTAGGGCAGAAGCTACCTCTGTGAGTCTGTATAGCTGGGATGTTATCGGCTTTACCGGCCACGAGCCTTTGTACGCCTTCAACCTGATAAATATGAACGGCAGGAATGGAGTTTATCCCGAATGGCTCTGCTATTTCGGGAATCCCGTGGTTTCGCGTATGCTCTCACCCGATAATTACATACAAGCACCCGATTTCTCACAGAGTTTTAACAGGTATAGCTATGCATGGAATAATCCTTTGGTGTTTACTGACCCAGATGGGGAAATTATTTTTACTCTTGCTACACTTATTGCCGCTCCATTTACTGGTGGTACTTCTTTAGCTTTTCTACCAATTGCAATAGGTGCAGATATTGGAATGTGGCAAGGTGGTTCACTTGCAAACGGAACAATGAATCCATTCAAATGGGATTACAGTTCTGGTAAGACTTGGGGTTACATGCTTGGTGGTGCAGTTGTAGGAGGACTGAGCGGCTATGTCGGCGGAGTGATAGCTGCATCAGAGATACCAATGGCAAATACATTAGGTATTATGGGAGCATCGCTAACAAACTCCTTTGGAACTTATGCATATACAGGCGGACAAACTGATATTTCAATGAGTTTTGGTTTTGCCTCGTATAATTTTACTCAAGGAGAATGGGGATATCTCTGGAAGTCAGGTAATTCAATAATACAAGATATTGGATATGGTTTAGGCGCTGTTGCAAATGTTTCTGACCTATATAAATTGACTACTTGGGATATACTTAGTCCAGAACAAAAAATATCAAAACTTCAAAAGATTACATCAGACCAAACCATTTCTTATGATCCTAATCTACAAGCAACGGCTCAATATGACCCAAATACTGATAATATTGTTTTTGGTAAAGATGGCTTAAGAAGTGGACTGGGATGGGCAAAATCTTCTTATGAACATGAAGCTTTACATAGGGCTGATTTTACAACTCAACCATCTATCCCTTCCCATATAAGCAGTCAAACTGAATATTATGCTTTTCTTGATAGTCGTGCATATAATTTAGAGTTGAGTAAATCGTTTCAAAATAGTTTAAATTATAAGCAACATATATGGTTGCAGCAGAAATATATACATTATTCAAATGTTGCAGGAATTACTCCTGCAACTATACCTAACTACACATTTTTACAATGGTTACGAAGTTTATTATCACGATAGTATTATTGACAATGACTAATATTTTTAGTCATCAAATAGATAAGAAAAAACTGTTACATAATGATTTAACAGTCCAGTTGTCAAGTAGGACAGATACTTGTTATTATTCAGATGATAAGATTGTTATTTCTATAGAATTTAAAAACAATGGATTGTCATCATTAAGAATAAACAAAAACATGCCTGTAACTACAAAAGACATACATGAAAGGGATGCTATAAAAGTAAATATTTGTCACGATAATAAATTTTATGAATATGCATTTTTAGATGGAAAAGAAGCGATGCCAAGAAAATGCAAATTACCCAAAGATAAAACTTTGAACATTAATGATATAATAAATTTTAGGCAATTAGCTACGAAAACAAAAACTGAAGCAATTACTAATATTAGTACATCAAAAATTGATAATAAAGATTTTGGAGTTTATCAGTTACAAGCATTGTACATTATGAATACAAATGATACAATATTTTCCAATTGGATAACAATTAATTACCTAAAATAATAATCATAAAACCTCAGAGCAATCCGGGGCTTTCTTGTTGGTATTAGAAATTAACCTTCCTGTCCGGCAAATCCTTCATTCTCTTTTTAGTGATCATAAAATTCATCTAAAGTGCAATTTCTCTATATCTGAATTTGTAAAACTTAAAAAATTACTCCTAAACTACACACAACCCAAAAAAACCTATCTTTACCCAATTAAATCAGGCAATGCCGTAGCGAACAAATGAGCCGGTTGTATACATATAAAATAACTAGTGACTATCTTAGGGTAGAAGCTACCTCTGTGAGTCTGTATAGCAGGGATGTTAGCGGCTTTACCGGGCACGAGCATTTATACGCTTTTAACCTGATAAACATGAACGGCAGGAATGGAGTTAATCCCGAATGGCCCTGCTACTTCGGGAACCCCATGGTTTCGCGTATGCTCTCGCCCGATAATTACATACAAGCACCCGATTTCTCACAGAGTTTTAACAGGTATAGCTATGCATGGAATAATCCGTTAGTGTTTACTGATCCGGATGGGGAGTTTATTTTTCCACCTTTAAGACACAAACATATTCTGAAACCAAAAAAATGTTATTGATAAAATGAGAATTATTTTGCCTTTTTTCTTTTTTATTTGTTTTGCCGGCTGTACGAAAGACCCGTGGATAAATATTGACAAAGGTATTATTGATCAGGAAATTTCTTTTGGCTCTTGTATTCCGCCTACTCTTACGCAGACAGAATATATTATCGAGACAGACAGCATGTATCAAAAATTACTGTCCAATAGTGTTTGTAGCAGTTACACTTTGCCTTACATTGACTTCACTCAATATACATTGCTTGGAAAATATGCAAGTGGTCAATGTAAAGTTGAATTTCACAGACAGGTTACAAAAGACGATGTTGCCAAGACATATAATTTTACTGTTTACGTTTTCGACAGAGGATTATGTAAAAAAGAAGCAATAGATATGAATTGGGTGACAGTGCCGAAACTTCCCCAGGACTACTCTGTTGTATTTACTATAAAACACGACTGACAAGTACTACCGCCAATAATCAGGGCTTAAACGTGATGCAGTCTAAGTGTTTGAAGGCAGAGATTTGCTCTTCCGTCAACTCATTTTTACTTGCGTATTCGTCAAGCGCTTGTATAAACATACGCAACGCTTCTTCTAACGCTTTTGTCTTAGAATTAGAAAAGTAAAGCGGATTATTTGCGAGTTTTTGTTTTTTTGTTGTTGTCATATTGTTCTAAACCTAATACAATATATTTTTAGCTAGTAAATATAGGAGTCTTTATTAAAGATGTCTACTTTCCGGGTCAAAATACACGTCCTGCCACAAGGATTTAACGTAGGTTGAAAGTTCTTTTTACCTTTGCCAGATAAAATAGGATCGTCATGCTGCAAACAAAAATTTTGATTATTTATCCAGAGACTCGTGCTACCCGTATTGCAGTGTATCGCAATACAGAGCCTATGTTTCTGAAAACTATCAAACATCCTGAGGAGGATCTGGAACGGTTCACCCATATACCTGATCAGACGGATTACCGTCGTGATGCTGTCATCAACGAGCTCAGCCGCAACGACTGTGATATACACGAGATTAATGTAGTGATGGCCCGAAGCGGTTTGGTGAAGCCATTGAAATCAGGTGTATATCGTATCAACCCACGTATGGTTGAGGACTTACGCAAAGGGATCATGGGTATGCACGAAACCAATTTAGGCGGACTTATTGCGTATGATATTGCCACTATGATCTCCAAAAACGCTTATATGGCCGATCCGGTTGTGGTGGACGAGCTGTCAGATCTGGCACGTATCACAGGCCATCCGTTATTTGTAAGGAAATCAATCTTTCATGCGTTAAGCCATAAATATTTCGCACGCAAATACGCTAAAAGCATTAACCGCAACTATGAGGAACTCAATCTGATCGTATGCCATGTAGGATTAGGCGGCATATCGGTAGGAGCGCATCAAAAAGGACAGGTTGTAGATGTCAATCAAGCCTTTGATGGGGGTGGCCCTTTTTCTATCACGCGAGCAGGTACCCTACCCGTCGGACAGCTTATCGACCTTTGCTTCAGTGGAAAATACTCACAACAGGAGATACGCTCCATGGTCAATTCCAAAGGTGGGTATACCGCTTATCTTGGAACTGATAACATCAGCCAGATCAATGCGTTGATAGCTGAGAAAAATGAGAGAGCCTTATTCATATCCGAAGCATGTGCCTATCAGGTGAGCAAAGAAATAGCTTCTCATTATGCCACCCTTGAAGGAGAAGTAGATGCCATCATTCTGACAGGAAATATATTCAACAGCGAACTGTTTCTCAACAATGTAAAAAAACGCATAGGGAGATTAGCCCCTATGGCCTTGTATCCTACTGTCAACGATCTTGAAGCGCATGCCATGAACGCGATGCGCGTTGTCAAAGGTGAAGTTGACGTGATGGAATACGATTGATGAAATTATTCAGTCATACTAATAGCCCGGAAAAATAATTTGATCTCATTCCCTACTCAAAAGTCCAAAGCCCTTTTCATTGTAGGCATATGGTTGTCATTGCTTGCCAGACTGAGCATCGCTCAAACGACAACTGACGAATACTATTTGTTTCCTTTGATGTCGGAAGAGAAGCTTGAGGTTAAGCCAACAGATACGTATAGCTTATTTTTATTTGATTCTATACCGGCTCACCTACAGCGGTCAAATCTTTTCTTACATTTTTCCGCCTTCACAGATACTCCATCTCCTATACATGATGCCGCTTTAATCATCGAGTTGTATAAAAACGACAGCATGGTTTATTGGCATAGCTGCCCTTTGTCGTGCGATACGATATTTATTTCCGATACTGTCCGTATCCCGGCCAGCCACAGCGCACACGCTTCAGTCAAAGCCTATATATGGAATAAAACAGCTGAAGATTTTGTGTTATATTCCCCATCTGTCAGGCTCTCAACGTTTCAACTGCCGTCCTGGATGCCCATAACAGAAACACCAGATCCTCCAGGACAAGCCGAAATACTATGGCAAAACCGATTCTATGAATTAGTCTATAAGCCTAATTCTGGCTCATTGTATATCAATGACTCCAAGGGGGAAACGATGATAGGGCCAATTGTCTGGCATGTCGAAAGTGATGTTGATGGTCGGCAAGTCATAGTTGAAACTCATCAATGGAAAAAGTCGAAAAGCCGTAATCATAGTCATGGAGCTGAACTCCTTCTCACCTCACAACAATGCGGACAGCAACTGAAGCTGCAAATTAAAACCTATGATCATTCGGGAAACATAGAGATCAACGCCAGATTAAAGTACAAGCGAAAACACACTATTATCCGAAACAGCCTCTTATTGCATTTTCACGATCAGGTCAATGAAGTGTTTCGCAGCAACAGCTTGAGCGATACCTCCAATTTTCAACCCGAATATTATCTTGGCAGTTCGGGTTTCCGCATCGGCAAAGACCGACGTAGTTTTCTGATGTATCATAATCCCGAACTATCTTCTATCCAGTTACATACCACTAAGCAATTTGTTACGCTTAATTTCGATTATAAGGAAGACCACCTGCTGATCCATTATCCGCTCATAGAAGATTCTACCAATTATTTTATTGACAGATCAGCAGCTGTTTATCCGGCAGGCACACGCACACAATATGCATTCAGTTTGCATATAGGTGCTCCGGAAACGCCATTAGCTCGTTTGATGCCTTTGCCTGATGGCTTTGAAGCAGCTGTCATATTTACTGAACATGCCGACTGGACCAACCTTCGCACGCAGAGGGCAGTATTTTTTGGACAAGAAGACATCATCCATGCTGAAGATGCAACAGGTGGATTTGTGAAGTGGCAGATACCGGTAACTAAATCGGTGTTTTATCACAACCCTGACCGCATCACCAATAGCTTGATCAGCCAGGGCAGGTTCACCGAACCGCATGCTACGGTAACCACCGACACGGCTTTCTTTCATTTTTTAAAACAACTGCATACCCTTGGACACGAGATATGTCTGCACACACCCGAGCAACACACATCTACCGTTCAATATATGAAAGACGCACTTGCTTTTATGCAGCATCATTTTGCTTCATCCGGTTGGATTGATCACGGATACAATAACGGCCTGCAAAATAACAGGGAGAACCTGATATGCGATGGGCTGCTGCCCCGATCGCCATGGTATAGTGCCGATTTGTGGAGAAAATACGGACTACGACATTTCTGGAACTGCAGCGTAGAAGAGGCACAACCTTTTATGACCTGGGGATTTGACGGCCAGCTGATGGTTCCATTCCCCGGATTCGGTGATGCCTTCCCAAATCCCATGATAACAACACATCCCGAGCATCCCGACCTATGGCTGTGGAGCACTACCGGAACTTTGGAAATATCAGACGACAAGATGTGGGACTATTTCTTTCACCCGAACAGACTGAATCAGCTTATCAAAAACCGCAAGGTGTGGATCAATCATGTGTATCCTGCCTGGGCAAATGAAACAAAAGGATTCTGGACTACCGACACCTCCGGAAAAATAATTGCCATGACAGGGATGAACAACGCCTTACAAAGTTTGGCAGCATACCGGGATGCAGGAAAAATACTACCTATCACTATTGACAAATATATACGGTATTTCAGTGCACTGATGAACCTAACCTATACACCTATGGAGAATGGTACGGTTCTCATCACAAACAAGGGAACAGATGATATACATGGACTGAGCTTTGTTATCAGTAGCGAAAAAGTTTTAGTGAACGGAAAAGAACCACTATCCAAAAAGCTTGGTGATGAAACAGTGTTCTGGTTCGATCTGCCTGCCTTTTCTAAAGCTATCATATATGTAAACTGAGTTTTTTATTCGATAAAAGCTTTCCCCGGTAAAACAAAATACATAACTGAAGTGGTTGCATTTTGCAGAAAAACCTTATAATAAAGTCAGTCTGAGCGACTGATTTATAGGTTTATGCTGGAGTTCTTACGTAGTATAGAATACCTACTCATTTCCCAACCAAACAGCCATTGAGCTTATCTAAATCTGGATTTTATTAGACAGATACTCTAAAACATTAAATATGCTGATAATTAAAAAATATATCTTTTTTAAAAAACTATATCATACTGATTATTTGTATATTATATAATTTTCTCAGTTTGTTTAAATAGTTTTAACACCTTAGAATTTGTTTTAAATGAACTAACTACATATTATTGCAGTCCAATCAAAAACAACAATGAACAGCTCATTTAACAGTTGCAAGTACCCTTGCCATGATGAGGGCAAAGGCGGTTTATCCAACATAATCGTCTGGCTTGTTTATTATTATCATGAACTTTACTGTTTGCTTTTATTTGAGGATCAGTTCGTGCTAACTTACACAACAACATATGCCCAGCACCGAAAGCTGTTGAAAAAGAAGGATATGCTTGATCGAATTATACCATTTCATGTCAACCCACAAAACAGCTTAAACTTTTATGTAATTATAATACTATGTCACAGTTTTTTAGGTCTTATATACAATATTTTATCATGAGGATAATTAGGATTATTGGCTTAGTAATGGTAAGTAACATAATTTACGCCCAATCTGGATTCAATGTTGCGACTGTTACGCTTTCTCCGGTTGATCAAATTATATATTACTCGTTGGACTTTTTAGAAGATTCATCAGGAAAAGATAGTAAGCAGGAGAAAATGATGCTGTTAGTTGGAAAGCAAGTCAGTATGTTTACGAGTTACAACTATTATCTTAACGATATAGCCATGAAAAATCTGAAAAATGAATCAGCAATACAGGAATGGATGATGAACCCACAGAATCGTCCTCCAACATCAAGGTTTCTTTATAAGATATATAAAAATTATCCGGATGGAAAGATTACTTTTACAGATTATGTCTTACCGAATTTTTTTAAATACGAAGAAGACAAAACAGTTGCCAAATGGACCCTTTTAACTGATACTGCAACCATATCAGGCTATACGTGTCAAAAAGCAACCACATCTTATGGAGGCAGGATATGGGTTGCATGGTTTAGCATAGAGCTCCCGATTAGCGATGGACCGTATAAATTTGGGAATCTACCGGGATTAATTGTTAAACTACATGATACACGCCATCACTATACTTTTAAAATGAGTTCGATAGAAAGACCCGAAGAACAACTATATATTGAGCTTGACGAACGTAATTATGTGAAAACAACACGTGAAAAATTTATGAAAGCCGAAGATTCTTTTCGCAAAGACATTATGAACAGAATTGGTTCATACGGTTTGAGTCAAGAGACACGACAGCAAGCGAAAGCGAGAATATCTCGCCAAAATAACCCCATTGAACTAGATCGAAGTAAATGACTATCCTAACCCTGTACCTTTTTCAATGGAAGTTAAAAAACCAGATTGGTAAAATTTTAGCTTACGATGGCAATACAGAACGCTATGAAAATTACGTTGACATCGAATTTGACGATATTGGCAGGCTTCCAACCACAAGAGATAGCTTTCGTAAGGCTATACATAATTTCAGACTTGAGATCATTAACCGCACAAAAGAAGCCAGAATAAATGCAGTATCAAAGCAAAGAATCTATCTGAATATGTTGAAGAAAAACAATCCAACAGAATTTTAACCTGTAGCAACTATGCGAAAATCTAATGTAATTGGTTTCTTGTTTGGATTAGCTATAATGCCGCTACATTCTTTTTCGCAGACGGTAATTTCGGGTAAACTAACAGATACTTCAAATAAGCCGCTTCAGGATATCAATGTGATGGTATATCCGGCGCATAGCAGCGTTTTAAAAGCATACTCATTTACCGACCAAAATGGCAGCTATGTAGTAGAAGTAAATATAGAAACCGACAGCCTTGATTTACTGATTAGCTCAATTCATTTCGAACACCTTAAACGAACAATTCCAAACCAAACCCAAAACCTTGATTTTGTGTTAAAACCTGACACCAAATTATTAGAAACTATAACGGTGCGGGCAAGCCCAATTGAAAGAAAAGGTGATACCTTAAGCTATTTAATCGAACATTTCAAGGGGGCTGAAGACCAAACCATAGAAGATGTGCTCAAGAAATTACCCGGCATTGAAGTAGAAGAAAGCGGGAAAATACTGTATCAGGGATTGCCCATCAACAAATTTTATGTGGAAGGGCTCGATCTTACTGATGGACGCTATTCGATGATCAGCAGCAATTTACCACATGAGTCAGTATCAACAGTTGAAGTGTTCGAAAAGCACCAGCCTATTCGCATACTGAAAGATCGGATATATTCGCAGCAGGCGGCACTCAATATTAAACTGAAGAACAAAACCGCTTATACAGGAAGTGGTAAAATCGGCTCAGGATTTGAACCTTGGCTATGGGATATGAAACTTACGCCCATGCTTTTGAGTAATAAAATGCAACTGCTGGCTTCATACCAAACTAACAATACAGGCGATGATGTATCAAGACAGATCAGCAGCATAGTCCTGACCAATAAAGCTATCTTCCCTTTTCATCCTTCTGAAAGGATAAGCCTTTTCAACTTAACTGATTTAGAACAATATGCAGGTCTTGACATAAAAAGATACCTTGATAACCGAACTCATCTTTCCAACCTCAATGTATTAATCCCGCTTAAAAAAGATCTGCAGCTTCGGGCTACTGTGTTTTATTTAAATGACCTGCGCAGAAACCAAAGTGTTGAAGATAGAACCTATTATTTACCAGATGACACCATTCGACTGATTCAGGATTACAAACGAAAACAAGACAACCAATACTGGTACGGCAGCTTCGACTTAAACCGTAATACAAGCAGAAATTACTTAAAAAACAAAACTTCTTTCACCCTACAAAAAGAAGACTACCACTATAGAATCTTAAATGTAGCAGATACTGTAACTCAAGCTGCTACAACACCTTACAATAGTTTTTCAAACAGTTTAAACTCTATTTTTAATTCCGGCAACAGCCTGATAGAAATTCAATCGCTGATACAATACGATCAAGGGCCTCAGGATTTGTACATTGCCCAGGGCCATTTGAAGCAATTATCAATAGCAATAAATCATATGAGGCGGCTTATCAATCGGCTCAACTACAGCGTTTTTACTCAGACCATTATGTAGGTAGTAATTATAAATGGAAGCATTGGATCTTTTCAATAAGGATTGGCTTTGCCCTTCGTTTACAAACGCTCCAATCCGAACTACAACTCAATAGTGAAGGTATAAAGATCAAGACAGGAGATTCTTTACATAATCAATTAGACGCCCGTCAGTACCAAATCTATACTAATCCGGCCTTACAATATAAACACAAAAGGCTTAGTGTTTCTGTTGATTGGCCATTGAATATCCAACAGCTTGAGCTTCGGGATCGTAACTTCGATAATTCAAAAAATATTTCAAAGCTGCTACAAGCTCCCAAACTTAGCATGAACTATAAATTTGGAGGCTTCTGGGATGTGAATGCATCCTGGTATTACTTTCAAAGACTGAGCGATCCGGACAATTTCTATTTTGCATATATCTTGAGAAATTACCGTGAATTGATTAAGACGGAGGCGTTTTTTCAACAAACGAATCAGCAAGTTGCATCGGCATCACTATCATACCGCAACGCTATCACAGCTTTTTTCAATACGCTTTCGTATATTTTTGTTGAGCGACAAATGAATCTGACATACAGCACCCAGCTTCAGGAGAATAGCTCGCTGATTGTAACCGCAATGGAAATACCTAACACCTCCCAAACTCATAATCTTAAGTTCAGATCAAACAAGTATATCCATGCCTTAAAGTCGTCGCTCAGTTTGAATACGACATTTATGCTCAATAATGGAAAAACACTTGTGAATAACGAATTATTTGATGCAGTGACCATACAGTTCAGCCTGAGCCCCGAAATATACTATCAAACAACAAGCTGGCTTAATTTTAATTATAAACTGCATTACAATGTGATGAACTCATATATAAGCGGAACTCTGCGAAACCAAATCCAGATGAACCGACATTTTCTTACGATAAATTTGTTCCCCAGCAATCGGCATATGTTGAATGTTAACATAGAATATTTCAGATATGAAAATATCGGATATAATTTTGTTGACATGATGTATAGCTACTCATTTCCAAAATCTAAATTCAAATTAGAAGCACGTTGGAATAACATCTTGAATAGCAACGACTTTCTTACACAGTACAACTATCAATTTACTGTACTAACAACCACACAAAATTTGCGTCCTGCACAAATACTGCTTAGTTTGAGATTTTCTTTCTGAGAAATTATTTGAGTAATAATACTGGATCTCAATGTGTAGAGAACCATCCAATGAATAAGACCAAAATATAAGTCCTACTATATTAGTGACCCATTGCACTCAGTTATTTTCCGATTGATTGTCGTCGTTTAAAAAAGACTACGACAGTTCAAGTAAAGGCGAACATGATACAGGATTTGATTCAGAAGTGGTACGATTATGGACAAAGATGAAGATACCTTGCATCAGATCAAAGCATTGAGCTCCCTTCACATAGGTCTTGAATACGCAAACAAAGTTTTTGTAATTTTGAAAGGAAATGGTGCGCAACCTTAAAGGTAGAATTTGAGGAACAGCTGAAGGAAGAAGAAGGCTTGAATAAAATTATAGCTGATAACCTGGTTAAAATTAAACTTGCAGAATGAAAGCCTACATGTATATATTGGAATGTAGTGACGGAAGCTATTATACAGGAAGCACTATCAATCTGGAACGGCGGTTGCTGCAGCATCAAAGAGGTGAAGGAGCTAACCATACCAAAAAACATTTGCCCGTTAAGTTGGTTTATTTTGAAGAATATTCGAGAATAGATGTGGCGTTTTACAGAGAAAAACAAGTGCAGGGTTGGAGCCGGCAGAAAAAAGAGGCATTAATAAACAGAGAATTTAATAAACTACCCGTCCTGGCAAGGAATCGCACACAATTCCCTCAAAAGGTGCCTTCGGCAAGCTCAGACACCGGTGATGAGGTGGGTGAACTGCAAAAGGTGCCTTCGAAAAGATCAGGTACCGATAGCTCGGTGGTTGAGCCTGTCGAAACCACCATTAAATCCACTGACCTTCTAAAAACATGAACAAATGAATAGTAAAAACGAAATAATATTATATCAGACGGATGAACTTCCTGAACACATTGAAGTAAGACTTGATAAGGACACAGTTTGGCTTTCATTGAATCAGATAGCTCAACTATTTAATAGAGATAAATCTGTGATATCAAGGCATTTAAACAACATCTACAAAGAGAGGGAATTAATCCGTGAGGCAACTGTTGCAAAAAATGCAACAGTTCAAATGGAGGCAGGCAGGAAAGTAACAAGAGAAATTGAATTCTTTAATTTGGATGCCATCCTTTCGGTAGGCTACAGAGTCAATTCCAAGCAAGGCACCCAATTTCGTATTTGGGCAACTAATGTTTTAAGAGATTATATGTTGAAAGGGTATGTCCTGAACCAGCGGATAAATCGTATTGAAAATAGCGTTAAATCATTAGCTAACAAAGTGCAAGAAATTGATTTTCAAATCAAAGAATTTACCCCAACAAGGCACTTTTTACGACGGACAAATTTTTGATGCTTACAGCTTTGTAGCCGATTTAATTCGGAGCGCAAAAAGATCTCTTGTTCTAATTGATAACTATGTAGATGATTCAGTCTTAATGCTTTTCACAAAACGAAAAAAGGAAGTTGATTGCACAATGTACACCAAAAAAATCAGTCGGGCATTACAATTAGACTTGGAAAAACACAACAGCCAATACCCAGCTATACATATTCAGGAATGGAACTTTAGCCACGACCGCTTTCTACTTATCGATCACAAGGAACTGTATCATATCGGAGCATCACTTAAGGATTTGGGCAAAAAATGGGTTGGGTTTTCAAGAATGGATTGGTTAACGCAGGATATATTAGCTAAACTAAAGAAAGGAGTGAAAAATGATTGAGTGGAAAGAATGTAAACATGAGGAATTAGTACAAACAAAAGAAATAGGAATAGGAAATATCCGTACAAGAAATTTTAAATTTGGATACTAGTTCAACTACAAGGGATAAAATTGACTGTTTACAAAAAAATAAATTGAGCGAAACGCCAAGCCAAGCTAAATGATTAGTTGAGAATGAAGATATTAGATATTCAACAGTAAAATCTAATCAGCTTCATTATGAATTTATTAAAAATCCAGCAAACAATTTAGTGACACTGACTGGATAGACCATAGGTGCAAAAATCAAGAAAATACCTATTTTAGCCTCTTAAAGAAAATCTAAGACGTACAAGCATGGCACAAAAGGATAACTTAGTGGATTCAGTACTTAAAACAAATGAATTTAAACGAAAGTTTAAAATATGGGAATTATATCGCTCATTTGTTTTTACTCCAATTGCAGCATCAAAACTTATTAGCAACAGACGAACTAATAGAGTGGATAAGAATTTCATTAAACGGTTGCAATTGGCTGTTACCGAAGTAAATGGCTGTGCTGCTTGTTCATATCAGCACACTCAAATGGCTTTGGATCAAGGGATGAGTAACGAAGAAATATACAGCTTTCTAAGCGGCGGAAGTGATTTTATCGCAAAAGAAGAAGCAAAAGCCATTATGTTTGCGCAACATTTTGCCGACTCAAGAGGAATACCGCTGAAAAATACGTATGTCACTATTGTAGAAGAATATGATAAAAAAGAAGCGGAGATTATACTTGCAGCATGTCAAACAATGATTGCCGGAAATATGTATGGAATCCCCTTTAGCGCATTTCTTTCCAGACTTCATGGAAAAAAATACAAAAGCAGCACATTGTTTTATGAATTAAATATGCTTGTAACAGGTGCTTTATTTTTACCCATTGCTATCATTCATGGATACTTCAGAGCTTTAATTGGTCTGCCGAATGTAAGGTTCAACAAAAGACAGGTAATCCTTTGATAAGGCATTACTACACAACAACAAGAAAAAAAAAGCAAGCTGATTCGATTAAGCGTTTATAATAAAATTAATCGTATTTTCGTACTGATATTTAGCATAAATGTCTGCTGTACATTAATCCACCGGAGCTTTACAAGCCTAACGGTCAAAATGCGGCAGACAAAACCGCTAAATTGTAGATATAGTTGCGACAATGAAATAAAGTAAAGAGACTTGCAAAGTTATGATAAGAAGTAAATTAAGTTTGTTTCCGGCATTAAATTAAAAGTATTTAAATAGATATATTTATTCAATCTTTAAAATTCAGCATTATGAACAAGTTAAACAAGTTAGTACTGTATGTATCAGGCGTTTTCTTTTGGGTATCTGCCTCTATTTGGGGTTACGGACAAACAACAGAAAATGAAAATTTTTTGTATCAAATACAAGATAAAGTGTATGACGCCTTTCTCTATTCTTTTCAAGACAATAGTCTTAATCGTTTAAAAGACATAGAAGATAAATTAAAACAAACCGTCAATCAAAATCAAATGGTAGATTATTGGTTGGCATATACAAAATACTATGAATCATTGTATTATCTCAAAAGCCAGCACGGAGAAGAAGCCCAAAAAACACTATCTTCCGCCATCAGCTTACTTGAAGAAACTGAAAGTAAAAACACAGAAACATTTGCCCTACTTGCTTATCTTCAAAGTTTTTCACTACAATTTCCTACAGAAATAAGCGCTGCCACTATATCGTCTAAAGTGAAAGAAAATGTGGAAGCGGCATTGAAAGCAGATAGCACCAATTTGCGAGCATGGTATGTATTGGCGTCAACTGACTATTACACTCCGGTTGCGTTTGGAGGTGGCAAAAACTGCGAACAACATCTTTTAAACGCAATCTCTCTAAAAGACCAAACCACAAACGCTCCATATATGCCAAGTTGGGGTAAAAGTGAAGCATATGCTTTGTTGATAGAATTTTATGTTGGGAAAGAGAATTATTTAAAAGCAAAAGAATACTTAAATGAAGCGTTGACTCTATATCCAGATGATTATATGATCAACCAATATGTGGAGAAACTGAGAGATAAATAGAACTTCAGAAACCACTGCCTGCAACATATTGTTGACGTCATACCTTATGATTATTCGGTTTCACATTTCCTGCTGAATTGTTGGCCCATACCTTAAGTCCGAAGATATTAACAGCATGCCGCGCAACAATAACCAAAAAATATCCTACTAAATTATGTGATTTTGAATCAACCCATATGTGAAAAAATTATATCCAATAAAGTAAGCCGTCATAACAATATATTTTCAAATTAAAAATCTGATATACACATAATACACAATATGTAATTGCAAAAACAAATAGTTACTATTTATAATAACTTTGCTTTACCATCAGTACCTTTATGCGTTGTGGGTTGAAAAATATTTTTCAAAACCGATGTAATGAAAAAGGTCTTTCGGCGTCTTACATTTGAAGCCTGATAAAAAAATCAGTAAGGATGAATGAAAATGATTTCAGATCAAATATACTTCCGTTCAGCGGAAAAATGCTGAGACGAGCAGTTCAGCTCCTTAAAAATGAAGATGATGCGCAGGATGTTCTTCAGGATGTGTTTCTGAAATTATGGCAACAAAAAGAAGTTCTTTGGCAAATTGAAAACATAGAAGCTTATCTGTCTCAGATGGTAAAGAACCGCTGTATAGACATTATTCGTTCAAACCGGATTATTTCGCTTGACTTTGCGAAGGATAAAGAACTTACCGGCCGATCAGCAAATGATTTGAATAATGAAACGGAACTGAGGGAATCTGCGGATCAGATAAAAAAATTGATTGGGAAATTGCCGGAACTACAACAGAAAGTAATGTATCTACGCGATATAGAACAGCTTGAATATGAGGAGATTTCCAAAAATACAGGACTTACCGTAAACGCTGTCAGAGTGAACCTTTCAAGAGCAAGAAAAAAGGTCAGAGATGAGTTTTTAAAATTAAATTCAGATGAAAACAAAAAAAATAATACAATTACTGCAACGCTATTTTAATGGTGAAAGCACGTTGCTGGAGGAACAATCTCTGAAAGACTACTTTCTTTCAGAAAACATAGCTGAAGAATTGAAAGAATATTCAGGCTATTTCATCGGAATTTCTGAATTAACAGATGAAGGTCCTGATACTAAGCTTGAAAATAAACTCATGGATTATATCCTGCAAAATGAAGCGGCTGTCAAAACAAATAAACATCGGCTATGGCAAACGATTGCCGGTGCAGCTGCTTCGGTTTTAATTGGAATGGGTATCTTATTTTATTTTCAGAATAAAAAAAAGCCGTTTGAAGAAACCTTTGACAATCCCGAAGCTGCATATGCCTATGCCGCACAAACACTCGAATATATTTCAGAAAAATACAACAAAGGATTGTTGGCATTGTCAGATTTCGAGAAGATAGAGTCGGCAACAAAACCTTTGCAAAAGAATATAGATAAAATAAATAAGTATATGGAATTGGTTGAAAATATGGATGATAACTAGAATATATTACCACAAAAAAAATTTAATTATGAAACGATTGATTATAATTCTTGCCGTTTTGCTTCCAGCAATGCTGTCGGCACAAAAAACCCCAGTTGATAAACTGTTTGAAAAATATGCCAATCAGGAGGGTTTCACCACTGTAAATATCTCGGGCAAATTACTTAGCCTGGCAAGCAAGCTGGGAATCGAAGATGATCCGGCTGAAGAGATACTTTCCAAACTAAAGGCGATACGTATTCTTACGTCTGATAATCTAAAAAACACTGAACAAATTAATTTTTACAAAGAGCTTGAAAAAGAGGGCTTCTTCAAAAACAATGCGTATGATATGTTGATGGAAATAACGGAAGCCAATGAGGTTGTACGCTTTTTTTCAAAAGAAAATGCAAGCGGAAAAATATCGGATCTCGTGCTTGTAGTAAGTGGTGAAAATAATACGCTAATCAGTATTCAGGGGATAATTGACCCGGAAAATATAGGGAAAATCACCAAATCTTTAGATATCAATATTGGCAACTAAGCAATAAAATTTCCAGCAGTAAACAAAATGACAACAGGTCTCGCTGTTCATAGGAACGGCAGGCCTGTTTTGCGTATCCATCCGGTAACCTGCGTCTATAATACGATAGTCAGATTTCTATCTTCATCCTGCCGGTCCACTATTTTTGGAGTCATCGACTTGTTTTGATCTCAACATTCAAACAAAAGTTTGACTGTCAAAAGTCTAATTCTGTCTCCATGTCAATATAACACATTTTAAGTTTCTTTTTCGTAATAAATTTTATAAAATTTCCGACCGTCTTTGTCAACTCCCTGTTCTATCATGTCCCGGTTGCCATGGATATAAATATGAAAGTTTTTATCTAATTTCAGAACACTTTTGAAAGCCCGGGCTTGTTTTTTTACAGCCGGTGCGGAAATCATAAAGTTGTCATCTAATTCAATTTCATTTTCATTTCTATAAACCTTATCGAACTGACGGAATGATTCTATTAAATTTGAATCGTTAAAAACTTCTGCTTCAAATTCTTCCTTGTCAAACTGATCATGTTTTTTAAAATAATCTACTGAACGATTAAGCAAATCTATTTTATCAGGTTTACTGATTTCAAATTCTTCATCTAACTGTTTGGTGACAAACTGTTTGGTAAGGCTTAGAAATTGATTGGTTTGATGATATTCGTTGTTAATAGGTTTCACACCTAAAAAATCATTCATCCAATATTGTGCTTCATTTCCTTTGTTTGTGTTGTCAACAACAGATAATATATAACCATTCTCCTTTTCAGTATTAAATATCAAACAACCTTTATCTAATTTATTGAAATTGATTCCCTTTCTGCTTTCAATTTCAAAGACATCATTTACTTGTTCCACTTCTAAGAATGTATCTTTATTTTCGGATTTGAATAATGCAATTCCAACTACTTCTTTTCCATTAACTATACAGTTTGTAATAAAAGTCACAAGAAGTTCCCCACTTTTAATTTTAGGATGGGTAGTTTGATTATATAAATGTTTAGCAATATTTCGGGACTGTTTAAAGAATAGTTCTTTGTTTTCAAAAGCCTGACTAACATATTCAAAGACCTCATTTAGCCTCAAACTCACATCATGGAAGAAATTATATGATTCGTTTGGTTTAAAGGAATTCAAAAAATAAGTTTTTAAATCTGTTTTTATCTCTTCTGAAAGGAAAATAGATTGTTCAGACAAAAGCAATTTCTCCCCTTCGAATTTATTACCTATTTTATGAATTCCTATTTCAGGATATATTTTTATGTTATCTAGATAAAACATTATTTAATTTTTTTATTTTGGATTTCAGCAATAAGAAAATCATAGTATGATGAAATAATAAATATAGTGATTGAAATAAAGTTAAATAAGAAATAAAATGTTATCAAACGATAAAGAAAAATAAAAATATTTTTAATTATTTCTGTTGCATGATAAAATTTTATTTTATAGATAAATTCAAAGATATTTAGATAATTATTAATTTCTTCTGTGAATAGTAATGTTAATGACAATAGAGTAATTAGTAAAATAGAAAGAAGAACAGAATAAAGAGAAAGAACAGAAATTCTTTTAAAAAAATTCTTTCGTTTAGTATTTTGAAATAGCTTTCCCTCATCTTGCTTCTCAGGTAGTATCGAAAAATCAAACTTTTGAAATTTATCATACAAAGTTATTAAAAAAGTAAAAAAGACACCTATAAATAGTGATAAGCCAGAAATAATATAACCTGCAAAATCAATTTTAAACCCATTTTTTATTAAGGATGCAAAAATTATTGAAATAATTATGAAAAGCCACTGAACCTTAGTAAAAAAGCACAAAGGTTTCTTTTGTTCAGCGGTTTCTTTAGTATCTGTAATTGTTGTATATTGAAACCTATGAGCATCGTAAATTAAATCTTTTAAGTTTTTTTTAAAGTTCATCTACTTGTAAATTTTTTTTGTGTTCATGAATTACTTCTTCAAGTAATTCAAAACAAAATTTTTTGATTTGTTCAAAGTTTGGTAAACTAGTAGTCTCATCAATTTCTATTCCTTCGTCTTCTAAATAAATTGTAGGTTTTATGTTTTTTATTTCTTTTTCTAAATTATAATTTGCCCTTCTTTTTTTTGGTCCACTTTCTACAAAAACTTTCGAGTCAAGTTCAGAAAGTTGTTTGTTGTCAAATTTCTTAAGACCAATTGCTGAAAAAACTTTATCAATTAGTCCCTTTTCGCTTGATTTAATTTCTTCTTTAGGTTTAATATTAATGCTAACTTCAAAAGTCTGGTTCTCGACACTTATCTCATTGTCTCTTAGATTCTCTCCTATTCCAGTTAGTGTGGAAAAATTGAATAGTCTAATTTTAGAATCTTTCAAAAATTTTTCTACAAATTTTCGGGGTACAAAAGGTTCTATTATAATATTGAAAAAGATTTTTTCTAAACTAAAAAAAGGCTTAATTAGGTTCTTAAATGGTTCTTGAATAGTTTCTTCTGTATATGATTGTATTGAGCTGGTCTAGAAAAACTGGACAGATAAATTAACTTTATTAATTTTACGTCCTATGAAAAAACATCGTCGAAAATTCAGTTCAGCCTTCAAGGCTGAGGTAGCCCTAGAAGCAATCAAAGGGAT
>JALNZU010000013.1 GCA_023229245.1 Bacteroidales bacterium
ATCCCTTTGATTGCTTCTAGGGCTACCTCAGCCTTGAAGGCTGAACTGAATTTTCGACGATGTTTTTTCATAGGACGTAAAATTAATAAAGTTAATTTATCTGTCCAGTTTTTCTAGACCAGCTCAAAGGAGGGATTATAATTCAGTGATACCGTCTGAAATAGTTTTTTATTTATGGTGGCTTGCAGAAATGCGTTTTTATTTTGAAACGATAACAATTCTTGATTAACCAATTGTCCGTATTTGTTTAAACCTATCATTGCTTTAAACGCAATGCTGCTTCTTAATGCGTAAAGATATTTGCTTGTGCCTAAATGAAGATGCACACTTTCATGGCTGTTATCGTAAGGCAATAAAATTGTTTTAACGGTATTTTCACTGATTTCATTTGCTAAGATACTGTTTGAGTTGATTTTATGATAAGTCAGCCCGGAATTCAGGAACAACATACTTACGGGATTTTCCATCCCATAATTAAAGGCTAATGAATGAATTCTACTTTCTTGCAGCTCTGCATTATTGGAGTGTATAAGTCTGTAATTCATTAATATAGCACCTTTGTAAATGCTTTTTATATGGCTAAAAGGGTTCGAGTAATTATAATTAAATTGAAGCTTATGTTTTTGGGAGATATCATACCTTAAATCTATTGATGGCGAAAAAATAAGCTTTTGTTTAACAGTATTTTCCTCATAATGAGGCTGTTTATAATGTATATGTTGAAAAGAAATCGGTAGTTGAACTACTGATTTCAGATTCCTGGTGCTGTATGAGTATTTATTGGTGAGGTACAAATTTTCTTTGTTCCATTTTAACGAGTTGCCTACATCGATTGTGATAGGCTCAAAAAAGTCTTTTTGTTTAAAAAATAAGTCTGAATTTAATTGCTGGATTTGGGTAGCATAGCCTAATTTATATTCCTGTATCAGTTTTTTAGCGGGAATGGTGTAAGCAACATATGCATTGGAGTAGGTGGTGGGGCTTTCCGTCTTTTGTACAATCGTATCGTAATATTCCTCTTGCCCACTAATGTCGTATTTCAGTCCATCATTTATGAGAAGTTGTTGTTCGTTATTGTTATAATTAACTAACCATCTGAAGGTGAGTATGTTTTTGCCTTTGATGTCTGGAATCCAGCTGACATCATTTGAAAAATATTGAATATCTTTTGTTAATGACTCGGTTAATGGCGCTGAATTCAGGTTTATAAGACCATTTTCAACAGTTTTAGATAAATTTATTCTAAAGTTATTATTGAAATAATACTGTTCCTTGTTAATCATAAGATTGGCGGAAGTATTCAACTTTTTTGGTGTACTATGTATTTCCTGTTGTTCATTGTATGTGATGGTATCATTCTTCACATAATATTCTTCGGTATTAAAATAGCTAAGGGAGTTGTTGTCCTTAAAAGCTTGCAAATTTAACCTGAATTGCATTCCATTTCTTCCATTGATTAGATTGTTAAAGTTTGCCAATACTGACTTATTAGTATACCAGGTTTGTCGAGGAAGGCTTGGTGGTCCCACCGTTGCAAGTGATAAATCTATTGTTTCCGGCTGCTGATTAATATTATCAAGCATACTTGCTGCTCCTAATTGCGATAAAGTGTTTTGGTAGTCTGTGCCCGCATTATTCACCATCACAGAGTTGATTAACTTCAAGTTTTTGTTTAACAATATAGGGGTAAATGCAGCATCATATAAAGCTGGCAATCCGCCTGCTGCCATAGTTTTATAGGTTGCTTTTAGTTTATTTTCATCTTTTAATACCAGATTCACAGCTACTTTATCTGATAATACTTTATTTCTTAATACCTTGATTGGCTGAAAGTTTTTAATCACATCCACGCTTACAATCATATCTTTACTAATCATTTTTGGTAGCTCAGCGTAACGACCATCCATCAGGTTGTCACCGTGTATATATAGATTTTCAATTTTTTTTCCATTGAAGTAGATTGTTCCGTCGGCTGCAATATCAAGTCCCGGCATGCGTCTTAGCACATCGCCGATACTTCTGTCTTCTTGTTGTGTAAAACTCGCTACATCGTATCGTAAGGTATCGCCTAATGAATGGATCTGCGGCTTGCTTTTAACTTCTATCTCCGGGAGTGTAAACGCTTCATATTCAAGAAAGAAATCATATTCCCAAATCTTATTGGTAAGCTTTGTTTTCTGATTTTTGTAGCCAATATATGTGACTTCTAACCAAAGTGGTACATCAAGTTTTGGTGGAAAAAAGTTTATGAAAAACTCACCTTTACTATTGGTAATGCCATAGTGGATAATACTTCCTTTTTCATCAACTAATTTGACGTGCGCATTAGGTAGGGCTTCATTGGCTTTATTTTTTACTGTTCCGGTAAAAGTCTGCTGTTGGGCATAACCAAACTGAGGAGAAACAAGAATGAAACACATGAAGCAAAGAAAAGCGATATGTAAAAGTGTTCTTTTCACATACAGAGGCTTTGAGCTTACGAATTCCCTTTACTTTATTTCCAATGGATTATACTTTTTTATCCTAGTAGATTGGGTTGTTCTTTTATGATCCTGATTGATGATACCCAATTTTGCATCCGGAAAAGCTGCCGACCATACAGACTCAGGGTCAGTAATAAATGCTTTTTTATTTCTGTTATAATTTTTAAGTTTTGTATCAATAAAAATTTGATCTTCATTTTTGAAAAAGGAGGCAGTTGTTTCATTTTCGTCAAATGGCTTTTGAATTTTCTTAAAAACAAAAATGACCTCATTACGGCTGTCTCTTGCCTCCAGTATGAGTCCCGGCAGGCCTGACAGCTTCCAGGGACCGTCCTATAATGGCAAATCCTGCGTAAACCAAACCTCATAGACACGACCTCCATAACGCCCACTGGCTTTTTGGCAATTATAATCACCAATAGTCTTATGTTCATTCATTATTTGCCAGTCAATTCCCGGAAGATTTGTTTCGGTTTTATAGTCCTTTGGGCCCATTGCCCCCCAAACACTAAGTTTCTTAGTAGTGAAATCCTTTAAAATCTGCTCATCCACAACCACATTGTTATTATCAAGAATGAGCAAAGGGCTGCCACTAACTACAGTCCTTTGACTTGATTCTTTCTCTGTAACCGGCACATTATCAGATATGCTTGAATCAGCTCTTGTTTGAAGCAAATCATACATTTTTTCTGAAATATATCTACTGCTGTTTTTACCGACCGATAAAATCATATTGTCGGTAAAAGGCTTTTCTTTATCGCTCAAATCACGTACATGAGTATACTCATACGTAATATGAAACAATACGGGATCCTGTGCCTGACAGAAAAGACCCGATAAAAATAATAAGGAGCCGATTAAAATATGCTTGACCTTCATTTTTTAAGTTTAAATGATTAGTTTAGAACACAAAACTAATAAATACTTTGAAGAATCCCCTTGTATTTTCTTCCATACTAGAAGGATATTTCATAATTTCAACATTATTATCAATACGATATATGGAATATTAGTGTGCATACCTGATTTTTCTGTTCAAGCTACTGTCAAAGCTATCCAAATGTTAAATGGCATGTAGTCGCACACAATACATTTCGCAAAGAATTTATTTAAAAAGCTCAGATAATTTAGGAAATTAATTAAAATATCTGACACATGATACTAAAAGGCGAGCCCAATGAATCCAATAATAAATTTAGCTTTTATTGACTTAGATTTCAGCAGTTTTTAATAATTTGGTTTGAGGATTATAGGTGTATATTCGTGTATCATCCTTTGTTACGACAAAATCATTAAGATAATCCTGTAGCTTTATCTGTTTTACGGCTGTGCCATCCCAGTCGTACACGTAAATATTCTTTCCAAAATTTGGGTAGCTTGCTTGTTCTTTACTACCTGAGAACAAAACGTAAATATAGTTGTCTGTAGTTTTCACTCTCACTGCAGCAAAGCGAGTGTTGGCATTTCGAGCCATTAATTTCGCCCCGTCAAAACCAGTCATAAAACTGACATCCGCTTCAAATCCTTCTGCTCCTTTTACGATAATCGATTCCCTTGATTCTAAGTCAACTATCTCTATTTGATCCGCATAACGAGCGGCAAGCACGCATTTATCGGCTGATGGCTTCAAAGAAAGAAAACTTTCATTAGCCATTTTGTCTTCCCGGCTAAGCTTTTTGGAACCGCTTTTAGCATATGGAATTAACTCATCAATATCTTCAACTGTTGTAAGCTTTAATCTGCTCTGCTTATAATCAGATTCGTAATTACCACTACCTATGATCGTAGAGTCGCTGTCCATTTGTATAGAATAGTAAAATGAAGTCAATGCTAATTCGTTCGATTCGGAAGCTTCTCTTTCGGAATGAAGTATTGGATTCAGAATGACTTTTTGTTTTCTCAGATCATAGACCCATAAGTTTGAAGATACGATGCCATAAGACAAAAAGTCCATTGACTGCCCTGTTTTAAAACCAGCTTCCAAGTGCTTTCCAATTAATTCACGGCTATTCAGGTTTATAGAAGTAAAATGATGCGTAGAGTTGTCTGAAGTGTTTCGGATGATTAGCACAGTATCATGGTATAACAATAATCCATCGGGACTAAGCGTATCAAATCGGATAAACTCTACCTCTTCAAGTGTTTGGGAGGCTGAAAAATTCTTTAATGTAGAACTATTCGCAGGTGTATGGAATTGTTTGTTATGGCCACAAGTGCCAAAAGACAATAACAAAAAAAGCAATAAAAATGATGCAATAATACTTCTCATTATAATATTTTGGTTTAAATAGGATTAAATACTAAATTCTCAGATTAAGAAGGATGATTAGGCTTTCCCGAATAATCAGGAAATTAAGCCTAATCATTTCCCATCAAAAAATTCAAGATTTTATTCATTGGATACAGGTGGGGCAATTTGAATTTATACACTGTGGCATATTGATACCTATATAGATGAATTGAAAATCACTAATTTACCCCAGTCAATTTCTCCGTTATCTTTACAAAAGTCGTTTGAAAATTCTTTTGTAAACTTATTTATCATTTGTGAATAAGATGTTATAAATTCCTCATTCTTTTCTTTTGCTTTATATCCAAGTGGTTCAATTATTTCGGTATATAGTTCTGGATCTCCCGAAATGAACTCCCAAAATCTTTGACCGCAATATTTGAAATAATCTCCTTTATCGGGATTGTTGTCCCTACCGTAACAGCAACCATTTATAGCCACCACATTTACCTGCGAGTCACTCGTTCTTAAAGTCTTTTTTGCAGTCTTGAAGTCGGCAACCATTTTTGCAATTTGTGAACTGTTACCCCAATTTGGGCCTGATTTTATTGTTACAATATTTCTAGCCCCGTGATTGTCAAACTCCAAGTCAATGCCCATAATACCTGATTTGTAGCCACCGTAAACTTTGCCATTTATAAAAATTGCAAGTCCTTCAAGCCAATCTCCAAAAATGGTTTCTTCATTTGAGGATATGTGTGCATCCACAAAACCCCGAATTATTTGCTCTGCAGTTAATACGTATTTTGCTTTAAAAAGGTACGGATTTTTACGTTTTAGAACACGTGTGAGTTTTAATCCGTCAAGACTTTGAATACGCTTTTGGTGAAATGTCCCTATGTTTTGTTCAACGTATTGCGATACGTCTTTCAGATTTAGTTTTTTCATATTTCACTTTCGGCTCTAATAAATAAAGTTCAACAGGCTTCAATTCCTTTTTAACCATTTCATAGTATTCGGGAACAATTTCAATCCCTATTGAATTTCGTTTCATCTTGTTTGCAACACTTAAAGTTGTTCCTGACCCCATAAATGGGTCAAGGACTGTGTCTTTTTCTTTCGTGAATAGTTTGATAAACCACTCTGGTAATTCTAATGGGAAGGCGGCACTATGATTTTTATTATTGCACTCTGTTGCTAAATGCAACACATTTGTTGGATAAGCTTTGTCTCTGTCAACCCAATTAGAAACGTTTTTACCAAAGCCACTTCCAACTTTTGAATTGTCACGTCTTTTGTCTGTGTCAGAAAGTTTTTTAAGTCGCGTTTTTGCCCAATCGCCCATTGGAACCATAACTTCTTCCTGATACATATTGAAATGTTTGGCTTTATTGAATTGAAGTAGTCGTTCCCAACTGTCCCGAAAACGATTTGGCCATTTTCCTGGAAAAGAGTTCTTTTTGTGCCAGATAAACTCTTCTGTCCAAAGCCAACCCTGCTTTCTCATTGCTAGTATTAGCTCCAATACATAAGTGCTTCGTTCACCCTTAACGACTTTTTCCTTGATATTGAGAATAAATGTCCCAGTTGGTTTTAGAACTCTTAAAAGTTGCTCTGAAATGGGTAAAAACCATTCAACGTAGTTGTCTGGGTGAACACCACCATAAGTGTTTTTTCGTTGGTCTGCATAAGGTGGAGAAGTCACAATTAAATCCACAGAGTTATCTGAAAGAAACTTCAATTGCTCTCTACTGTCACCTAAATATAATTCTGTCGTTATCTCCATTTTATGGATCCTTAGATATTTAGCAAATATACTTTTTTTGATCGTTGTAGCCGATCAAAATCTCTCTGAATTTGTTAACGATTTTTCTGCCGAGTTTGGATTTCTATCCATGCCGGCAACATCCAATACACAAAACAAATATACAACATTCGTATAATTGGTTTACGGTTTTCTATGAAGATATTGATATTCTATTGATTAACTGATATATACGTTTGAAATATCGTTTTATGTATAGATTTGGGGTTGATCTTGGTAGTCAAAAAAAACAATTCCTCTAAAAGGATAGTCCGATCTAATACAGCAGCTGATCTAAGGGATAAATAAAACTAAGCCCTGTTAGTATGTATTCACACTATCGAATTGTCGATTATCCTTATTTTTGCAGAAACTTAGTAACGAATGCGAAGAAGACAACGATCTGTGCCACAGATTATTGAGCAAGTAACCATAATCGATGCAGGCTCTGAAGGTATGGCTATAGCTAAACCGGAGCAGAAGGTAGTGTTTGTCCCTTTCGGTGCACCGGGCGATATAGTAGACCTGAAGGTAGTCAAACGTGGGAAAAACTTTTTTGAGGGAGAGATATTCCGGTTTCACAGCTATTCAAAGCAGCGGGTTGAGCCGGCTTGCAGTCATTTTGGGATATGCGGCGGATGCAAGTGGCAACATCTGGCATACGAACATCAACTACGCTATAAACAACAAATTGTCAAAGATAATTTCGACCGTATAGGCAAGTTCTCCTACCCTTCTATCCTACCTATCCTTGGCTCTGATCAACCCTATTTCTACAGAAACAAACTCGAATACACCTTCTCACCTCATAGATGGCTGACCGAAGGAAAACCTTCAGAGAATATCTCGGATGATGCACTCAAAGGGCTTGGATTTCATTTACCTAAACGATTCGACAGAATATTGGATATTGAGAAATGCCATCTGCAGCACGACTTAGGTAATGAGATACGGTTGTTTGTACGTGAACAAGCTATCCGACATGGCTACAGCTTCTATCATGCAAAGAAGCAACAGGGCCTGCTTCGCAACCTTATCCTTCGCAATACTCATGCAGGCGAATGGATGCTGATATTAGTCATATCCACAGATGATCAACAAGTCAGAGATCAGTTGTTACCACAGCTTATCAAACGGTTCCCACAGTTGGTAAGTGTGTTTTTAGTGATCAACCCTAAGCTCAACACTCAGATCAGCGATCTAACTCACGAACTGGTTTATGGACTACCCTATCTGACCGAAACTATGCCATCTCCACTGATCGGGCAAAACGATCTGCATTTTCGTATTGGACCCAAATCATTTTTCCAGCCTAATACTAAGCAAGCCGGGAAGCTCTATCACACTGCTTTTCAATGGGCTGCACTAACAGCTGTTGAAACCGTGTACGACTTATATTGCGGCATAGGTACTATTGCCAACTACCTTGCTAATATGGCAGCCAAAGTGATTGGAATAGAGCATATTGAAGAAGCTGTAGAGGCTGCCCGTGAGAATTCCAGGCTCAATCATATTAAAAACACAGAGTTCATAGCCGGTGATATGGCCGAAGTGTTCAACTGGCAACTGATCGAACGTAGTGGCCGGCCTGATATAGTTATAACCGATCCGCCCCGGGCAGGAATGCACCCCAAAGTGATTTCACGACTTATAGAGCTTAGCCCTGAAAAAATAATATATATCAGTTGTAATCCGGCTACACAAGCCAGAGATATTGCCCTGCTAAACGAAAAATATTCTGTACAGGAAGTGCAACCAGTGGATATGTTCCCTCAGACACATCATGTAGAAAATATGGCACTGTTGAGTATCAGATAGGTAAGCTGAAAGCTGAGGAATAGTGATCACTTACGTTTAGTATAATCCTGACTTATACGTATGTATGGACGATATCTTCAACCGATTCGATTTGTCAGATACTACTTCAGGTGAAGCTCAAAAAATTGTGGGATAACCATTTATAAAGTTCACCGTATATAGCTCAACCACTTTAATTTGATATTCATCAGCCTGCCAAACAAAATACTTTACTTACTTTTATCCGGTGAATAGTGTATTCCATGATGCGTGATCTGTTAACACTCATATTTGTTTGTATACTGCCGGTATCTCTGATTGGTCAATCAACACCTGAGATAGTGTCGGTTTCATCATCTCCTGCTGAACCGGCAATCTATGAGTTGTTTGAATTACACGTACAACTGAACACAGCCACTTCAAATCCGCATGATTACGATCAGGCACTGCTGTCTGCCATATTTTATTCTCCTTCGGGTTTCACAATTGAAGTAGAAGGCTTTTATTACCAGCACTTTGTAGTATCGGGCCAAGGTTTATTAGAAGCTTATGGCGATCCGTACTGGAGACTCCGTTTTACTCCCGATGAAGAAGGGAAATGGAGCTATCAATTATTTTTCAGCGATCAGTACGGTACTGATTCCACAAGACTTAGTACGTTTCGGGTGAAGCCGGGCACCTCAAACGGTTTCGTAAGGCTTCAGGCTGATCATCCACACCTTATCGACGATGCAGGTCAGAGTGTGTTCCTTATAGGTGAAAATTTAGGATGGGCCAACCAGACGGACGGATCGGACAAGATGGGATATTTTTTCAGCCGTTTGTATGAACATGAGATGAATTTCGCCAAGCTGATACTCACTCCATGGGCATACCAGATAGAGTGGACAGAAGGCGGGTTACGAAATTATTTTCCACGCCAGAAGCAGGCTTTCCTCTTAGACAGTATGTTTCGCATGGCAGATGCAATGAATATTTATATGATGCTTACCTTTTCCATTCATGGTGAGTTTAAAGATGGATATACTGGCGAAGACTGGGCATCCAACCCATATAATATCATCCAAGGTGGTATGTGTGAAGAGCCTCAGGACTTTTTCATACGCGATGATGCCAAAGCAGCTTTTAAGAACCGTATCAGGTACTTATTGGCTCGCTACAGCTATTCCACCCGATTGGTAAGCTGGGGCTTGCTGAGCGAAGCAGATAATTTCAGCTGGTACAAGCAACAAAGTCAGATCGTTGCCGATTGGTGTAATGAAATGTCCGATTATGTGATCTTCAAAGACCCTAATCATCACTTAATTTCAACTGGTTTTGCATTAAACAGCAGCAATCCCGATGTATGGCACCATCCTAACACTCATTTCACACAGTTGCATCAGTATTCCCGTTCACCGGATATAGAAGGCGACGTGCTTAGGCAGACACAACTTTTTGTCAACCAGTTCGAAAAACCCATGCTGATAGGTGAGTTTGGCTTAGGCCATCATCCTGATTCGCTCATCCGATGGGATGCCTCCGGCCTCTCTCTGCATAACAGTTTGTGGACCTCGCTAATGGCTGGCTCTATGGGAACTGTAGTACCTTGGTTCTGGGAAGAATATATAGACACCATGCAGCTATACCCTTTGTTCACTCCTATCAGTCGGTTTGTATCCGGCGAAGACCTGTCGGAACATACGCAGTTAGGGATGCATATGCATGCTTCTTCTGAAGAAAAAGAAGATGGTATGCTGATACCGACATTCGATGATCTGACACGTAAAGCACCCAGCCGGCTGTTCACATTCCACAGCACCGGACAACTTGTACCAACGGCTGACAGCATGAGCCGCTTTTTGTTTGGACCCGCTTCAATCTTTTCGGCCTTGCGTAACCCACCCGAAATTACAGCCTATTGGGAATACCCTTCCTTAGTATCTATAGAAACAGGCAGTCAGGTTAGCAACGGACTGCTACAGATCAGCATAGACGGTATAGTCGTCTTAGAGCAGCAAGCGGCATCCGAAACAGTATATCAGTTAGAAATTCAGGCCGGTCAACATACTATCAGGATAGATAATGTGGGAAACGGCTTTTTCAGTATGCTGGAAATCAATCAGATATGTTTTCACGATTTTCTACCTGCTATACGTGCTTTCGGCCGTACAGACGGACAAAGTGCATGGGCATGGATACACAACCGGCATCACAACTGGAGGTATCGTTACGACAACGGACAGCTACCCTCACCGGCCAACGGTAGCATCACCATACCCTTAGGTCCGGGGATATTCACTACCCAATGGTTCAATACTACTACAGCCGAAATTGACTCAACCACCCAACACTTAGCTGATGAGAACGGGTTTGAACTAAACATTCAAGGCTTGGAGACAGATATCGCAGTAAAAGTCTCGCGTATCACTCAAATAGAAGAGGTGGTAACCACCTGGCCGGAAATGGTGGTCTATCCCAATCCTTTCAGCGATGGAGTATATTTTGCCTTCGAACTAAGCAAACCCCAAACCGCCTGCCTACAACTGTTTGATACAAAAGGAAGCATAGTATTTGAAACCCATATACAACTCAAACGAAAAGGAGTACATAAAATAAGCTGGGACGGACAAAGCCTGACAGGACTAAAGGTTCCTCCGGGATTATACACGTATAGACTGTTAGTAGGAAAACAAAAAATATATAGGGGAAAAATTGTCAGATATTGATACAGATATAGGGAAAGGCAACACGTAAAGGTAATTTTATACCCAAAATTCCGCACCTTAAATAGTATATCCTCATAAGCCTGTTATCATCAAACTCCTGATAAACTTTTTATAGTTTTGTCTGTACCAAAATTGCATGTACTTGTTTGATTCTATATCTATTTTTTAAACTTCATTCTATGATTTCCTATCCAAACAATTTGCTTGTTTTCTTAAATCCATTTTATTTTCTAATTGTGATTGTAGGTGTACTATTTAATTCTCAAGCAGTTGCTTATCCGTCTTTGGGTAATGAGGATAAGCTAATTTCGGAGAAGTTGGTTGATTTACAGCATCTTGAGGCATATATCAGTATCGATACTATAAGCAGGGAAGTAAATGGTACGCTTGTCTTTAAGTTTGAAATCATACGTACTGACAGCGACAGTGTGGTATTCAGTGCATCTGATTTCCATTTCGCAACCATACTACTTGATCAGAATCAGGCCGACTACTGGTATAATGGCTCCGAATTGGTAGTACGTCTTCCCCGTCGGAGAAAGATAGGCGATCTGATGGAGCTAAGGATGGAATATACTGTCACACCTGCTTCACAGCTTTATTTTGTGGGCTTCGACGATAGCACCTACACCATGCGCAGACAGATTTGGGCGCACCGCCCGTATGCCTGGCTACCCTATACCCCGGGACGGATCACACAAGACCTGCATATCACCTTCAGCAGCCGATATAAGGTGTTTTCAAACGGGATCAGAAAATCGATTATCAATCATGAAAATGGTACATCTACCTGGCATTATAGCATGGAACACACTCATCCGTTCTTTTCAATGGCCTTAGTGATAGGCGATTATCGTTGGAAGTCATTTATCGCCTCCACCGGCTTAGAGGTTGAATTATGGTATTATCCCGAACGGGAACACGAGTTAGATGCAACCTATATGCTGATGGATGAGATGCTTCAGTTCTGCGAACAAGAGTTTGGGGTTGCTTATCCGTACGAACTATACAGGCAAGCCCCCGTAGCCGACTATCTCTTCGGTGGAATGGAAACGACGACTTCAACTATTTTCGGCGACTATATGCATATTGATAATAGAGCATACTGGGAACGCAACTATGTGAATGTAAATATACATGAGCTTGTGCATCAGTGGTTTGGCAATTACATCTCCCACCTGCGTCCTTTTGATGTCTGGCTGACAGAAGGCTTTGCCACGTTTTATGCCAAGCTGTTTGAAAAGGAGTATTTTGGGATCAACCAGTACGACCGGCTAAGGATAGATGAGATCAAACGAACCTTTGATGCCGCAGCATCGGATGATTTTGCCATAGGAGACAGCAGAGCCGGTAGCGACCGATGGTATGCCAAAGCATCACTTGTATTAGATATGCTCAGGGATGAGTTAGGGAGACAAAATTTTCGCCGGGTGATTCAATATTATTTACAACGGCAGGGATTTGGTGAAGCATGGACAGCCGATCTGATCAAAGCAATTTATGATGTAACCGGCAGAGATTTGCAATGGTTTTTTGAGCAATGGATTTTTAGAGGTGGAGAGCCGTACTACTACATACAAACAGAAGAGCATGCCAATCACATACTGATGAAGATCGAACAAACACAAACCATTGATTTGCTACATCCACCCTTCAGAGTACATCTGAAGTTTGAAACCTTCGACAAGGAAGGCAGCCGTCAACAGCATATACTCTTCAACGATCAGCAAGAACAGTTGGCAGTAATCCCCAAATCGCCGGATATGCTGTATATACTCTTCGACCCGGGTCATACTCTGATCAAAAAATATGATTGGGAGCGAGATAAATATGCTTTATTCGATCAGCTTATCAATGCAGGCCGTATGATAGAACGATGGGATGCGCTCCTCTTTTTACGGGAAATACCCATACAGGATAAGCTTCCCATATTCGCTGACTTCGAGAGCAAACATAGTGATGATGTGCTACGCGAAGAAGTACTCTCGCAAATCAGCTCCGACAGCTCCGAACTGACTATACAACTCTTTAAAAACACACTGACTGATACCAATGTATTAGTCCGACGGGCAGCACTCACACAACTGCAAGCACATCACAAGAAGTTGACGGCCGAAACAGAAAACTGTCTGAAAGATATTTCATATACCAATATCATACTCGCACTGAATAAATTAGCTATACTGGCACCGGAAAACATGCACAGGTATTTGGAACAGACTAAAAATGAAACAGGTTTTCCCGGAAAAAAAGTTCGTATTGCCTGGTTGAAAACGGCTATCAGCTTTGGGCAGACCCAATACCTGAACGAACTGATTGATCTGATGACAAATAAATACGATTTCACTACACGTATCCATGCGATAGAAGCTTTGGTACAACTCAACTACCTTGACTATACCTCAGCCGGATTATTGGTAAATGCGGCCAACCATTGGAATACCAAGCTCAGCAGTGCAGCAAAAAAAGCATTGGATGGGTTTTCAACTCAAAACTCCTATCAGCCTCTGATTGAAGATGCAGGCAAAAACTACGATAAACTAAAGGATTAAGTGATCAGATGAGGGTTATTTCTTACACATTAAATCGAATATGAAGTATGTCTCCATCTTCAACTATATAATTTTTGCCTTCTACTTTAAGCTTTCCTGCCTCTTTTACTGCTTGTTCGCTTTTCAATGCAACGAAGTCCGTATATTTCATCACTTCGGCTCGAATGAACCCTCTTTCAAGGTCGGAATGTATGACGCCGGCAGCCTGGGGTGCAGTAGCTCCAATTTTAATTGTCCATGCTCGCACTTCCTTAGGGCCTGCAGTAAAAAACGACTGTAATTGCAACATCTTGTATGCTGCCCTGATCATTTTATTGACTCCCGGCTCACTGAGCCCGGCATCAGACAGAAAAGCAAGGCGGTCGTCGGCATCTTCTAACTCAGCTATATCAGCTTCTAACTTACCTGCAATGACTAATACCTCTGCTTCTTGTCCTTGCATGGCATGAACGACGGCATCAGAATAAGAATTACCGGTCAAAGCTGAAGCTTCATCAACATTACACACATAAATAACCGGTTTTGCTGTCAACAACTGAAGTTCTTGTACATGCTTGTAATCTTCTTTCTCAACCGGTGCATGGCGAGCATTTCCAAAATTTTCTAAATGATTTTTAAATATATGTAGTACATCCAGCACTTTACGTGCATCTTTATCCCCTACTTTAACCAATTTCTCTACTCTTAGTATCTTCCGTTCTATCAGGTCTAAATCACGTATCTGCAATTCAAAATCAACTATCTCCAAATCTCTGACAGGATCAACCGAGCCTTCAATATGTGGTAAGGCAGGATTATCAAAGCAACGCAACACATGGATAATCGCATCCACCTGCTGTATATCGGCTAAAAACTTATTTCCTACCCCTTCACCATGACTGGCACCTTTGGCTAAACCCGGCAAATCAACTATCTCAATGATAGCAGGAATAACACGCAACGAACGGATCAGCTTATCAATCTCCTGCAAACGAGGATCGGGTACTACCACCTGTCCTATATTAGATTTGGTAGCACTAAACGCATAATCCGATGCCTCAGCCTTGGTATCAGATATGCAGTTAAATATAGTAGTTTTACCCGTATTGGTTAGACCGATGATCCCACAGTTCAACGACATAAGCTATATAGATTTTTTAAATTGCAGTCGGCAAAATTAGTATTTTCCTTAGTATAAAAATGTGAGTCTTACTTCACAAACTATATGATGACAATTTTTTTTGGTATCTTTCGATGAAAACAAATTGTTTTATGCAAATTTTTCAAATAAATTTTGTACTTTTGCAGGCTCAATTTTAAGCTCCTCCGGAGCAGGTTAGGATAATCTAATCAGCATCTTAAAAAGAGAATGAATGTGTAACATCCCCTGTTGAATACAGACCGGAGTTTTCAATCAGGTACAAAAACTTAATGCATGTCGGAAAATACAGACCACATCAAGGAAGAAGACAAAGACACTTCCAAACCCACTGAGAAAACCCCTCAGACCTCTGAAACTACCGCTGATACAAGCGAAACAACAAAAGGATCAACAGAAGAAAAGACTGAAACCACGTTTATTGCCGATCAGGCTGAAGAAACATCTGAGTTAGCTTCAGAAGCAGTTGAAACAGTTGACGAAGCCCAATCACCTACAGAGCCTGTTGCTGAGGCCGATCAGCACACAGAAGCCGAAACACCTCAACCGGCTGCCATAGAGGAGAAAGAACAAGCAGAACAGCCGGAGCAAGCCAGCAAGATAACACATGATCCAGGTGATTTTGACTGGGATGCAGTAGACAAACGGTTCGACACTTATACAGCTTCCGAGCGGGACAAGTTAGAATCTATGTACGACAAAACTTTGAGCTCCATAGCCAACCATGAAGTAGTTGATGGAATAGTGGTAGGCCGTAACAGCCGCGAAGTAATAGTTAACATCGGATTCAAATCCGATGGTGTGATCCCTATCAATGAATTTCGATACAACCCAAATCTGAAAATTGGTGATAAAGTCGAAGTATATGTAGAGAATCAGGAAGGGGCGCAAGGACAGTTGGAGTTATCTCATAAAAAAGCACGGATACTGCGTTCATGGGATCGTATCAACGAAGCCTACGACAACGAAGAGATCATCAATGGATATGTTAAATGCCGTACTAAAGGTGGGTTGATAGTTGATGTGTTTGGAATTGAGGCCTTCCTCCCCGGCTCACAAATCGACGTAAAACCTATACGCGACTATGATATCTATGTAGATAAGACTATGGAATTCAAGGTAGTGAAGATCAACCATGAGTATAAAAACGTGGTTGTATCACACAAAGCCCTGATAGAAGATGAGTTAGAGCAACAAAAAGCCGAGATCATCAGCAAGTTAGAAAAAGGACAAGTATTGGAAGGTATCGTCAAGAATATCACTTCCTATGGTGTGTTTATCGACTTAGGTGGTGTTGACGGCTTAATCCATATCACCGACCTTTCGTGGGGACGTATCAACCATCCGGAAGAAATCGTGCAGTTAGACGAGAAGATCAAAGTGGTGATCCTTAACTTCGACGATAATAAAAAGCGTATCGCTTTAGGGCTCAAGCAGCTCACCCCGCATCCATGGGATGCATTAGACGAAGAGCTAAAGGTTGGCGACAAGGTGAAAGGAAAGGTTGTTGTCATAGCCGACTACGGCGCATTCATCGAAATAGCGCCTGGAGTAGAAGGTCTGATACATGTGTCGGAAATGTCATGGTCGCAGCACCTTCGTACCGCTCAAGACTTCCTGAACGTAGGTGATGAGATAGAAGCAGTGATACTGACCTTAGACAGGGAAGAGCGAAAGATGTCGTTAGGAATGAAACAACTCATACCCGACCCATGGGAAAACATCAAAGACCGATATCCTGTCAACAGCAAACATACGGCTACCGTACGTAACTTCACCAACTTCGGTATATTTGTAGAGATGGAAGAAGGAGTAGACGGATTGATCCATATATCCGATCTTAGCTGGTCGAAAAAGATTAAACATCCGGCCGAATTTACTAAAGTAGGTGAAACTATAGACGTGATCGTATTAGATGTTGATGAAGAAAATCGCCGGTTGAGCCTCGGACATAAACAACTTGAAGAAAATCCATGGGATGCATTTGAGAGCATCTTCAATGTAGGAACTATACATCAAGGTACCATCATCAGCTCATCCGACAAAGGTATGATCGTATCCCTGCCTTATGGAGTAGAGGGATTTGCACCTAACCGACATCTGAAAAAAGAAGATGGTAGTCAGGCTAAATTGGAAGAAACTCTCGACTTTAAAGTGATAGAGTTCTCAAAAGACAATAAAAAGATCATCCTCTCCCACTCAAGAATACATGAAGATCAGGCAATGGCAATACGCCAAACCGAATCTGTGGCAAAAGAAAGCGAAGCTAAAACCACAAAACGCGCCATGAAAAATATCAACGAAAATTTAGAACGCGCTACATTAGGTGACTTAGACGTGTTAGCCGATCTGAAAGAAGACCTTGAGAAAAAGGAAAAAGCAAGTAAAAAGAAGTAGGCATTAGACTGCTTCAAACCTCAGAAAAACCGTCTCAAAATGATTGAGACGGTTTTTTTTTACTCCAAACAATCAAGTATAATAAATTAATGATCAGGTAGATACAATTCATTATTAGAAATATTCTAAATTTTACTTGACAAACTAATATATTAGTTTTACTTTTGTCCTATTGAATTAAACTAATTTTATAGTTATGGATGATATAAAGAGAGACCTCACCAAAGCCGAAGAACAGGTAATGCAGATATTATGGAAGTTAGGTAAAGGATTTGTACACGACCTGTTAGTACATTTCCCCGAGCCTAAGCCGGCTTATAATACCGTATCCACCATCGTCAGGATTTTGGAGCGCAAAGGATTTGTTAGTCACAAAGCCATTGGAAAATCCCATCGTTACTATCCTTTGATCAGCAAGACAGAATATGCACGATACACTATGAAACAGCTTTTGCATGGCTATTTCAGTAATTCATACAAGCAGTTGGTATCTTTCTTTAGCGATGAGACCGACCTCACCCTTAAAGAAATGGAGGAGATACGCCACCTCATTGAACAGCAGATTGACAAGAAAAAAGACCAATAATGACAGCTCTGCTCATATATCTGTTAAAGGTGGCATTTTTCCATATGCTGTTATTGGGAGTATATCAATTTGTGATACGACCCGGAAACAATTTTCCGTTGATGAGATGGACATTGATAGCAGGTATCATACTACCCTTTATGTTACCACTTATCAGTTTACCCTTTTATTCACCCATCAATGATGGATCGCCTGTTCCTGTTTTTATACTGTCGGAAATTACTATTTCCGCCGAAAAGGAGTTAACCGCATCGCCATGGGGCCTGATCAACTGGTACCATTGGATATATTTTGCTGTCAGTCTGCTGTTTTTGAGTGTTTTATGCATTTCGTTTGTATCCATACTGTTCAAAACTAAAAGCTCAAAAACCCAAATGACCAAATACGGTAAAGTGTTTATTGATTCCAAGACCAAAAGTCCTTATTCTTTTTTCAGCTGGGTCTTTTTCCCAGATGTTCGTTTTGATCTGCCAATGAGCGATATTCTTCTCAGGCACGAATTTAGCCATGTCAAATACCAGCATAGCATCGACCGGCTCTTGTCATCTCTTTTCAAAAGCTTCTTCTGGTTTAGTCCATTCGTTCATCTGCATCACAGATTATTATCTGAGGTACATGAGTTTCAAGCTGATGCTTTGGTAATTCGTCTGACCGAAAACAAAGAAACCTATCAAAATATCATGCTGGCTTATGCCGGGATACCCATTCAATTTCCAATTTCAAATAGTTTTAGTTCACACCTTAAAAAACGCATCGCCATGATTAATCACAAACAACAAAAAATCAAGCTCCTCCCGCTAATAGGCAGCCTTTTGCTGTTAGTAGCTTTCACCATGCTTACATCTATGGTACAAATCAGGCCTGACAAAGCTGCCGCCTCCGATTTATTTAACGCTGCAGCTGTTTTAACTGGCTTGGCTGATCAGACTGATCAGATGTCTCAATCTATGCTACAAACCATTTCGGTTGAAAAGGACACTCTTCGCAGCCAGCCACAAAGCAAGACAGCAACTGCGACAGACGATAGATCTACAACAGATGAGGTTTTCGTTATAGTTGAAAAAATGCCCGAATTCCCCGGAGGTAAGGAAGCTTTATATAATTATTTGGCAGCACAGCTCTCCGATTGGACCGTAAAAGAAGCAGGTAGGGTTTTCATCAGCTTTATAGTCGAGACAGATGGCAGTCTGAGTGATATAGAGGTTTTAAGAGGCATTAATTCACGTGCTGATAATAAGGCTGTAGAAGTTATTGCAAATATGCCGAAATGGAATCCAGGTGAGCAAAGAGGGCAAGCAGTACGGGTTCGCTATAATATCCCTTTTCACTTTACAGAGGAAACGGATATAAAATCAGATAAAAAGCCTGTTAAAACAGCAAATACCATCCAAACAGCAAATACCATCCAAACAGCTGATGGAAAAACAGTTTATACCTTAGTGGATGAAATTCCTGAGTTTCCCGGCGGCAAAGAGGCCTTAACGTCTTATTTGCAAAATCAAACTTATTACACGAAAGAGGCAGAAGAGAAAGGAATTGAAGGGACTGTCTTCATCAGTTTTATCATTGAAACAGATGGCAGCACCAGCAATATAATAGTATTGAGAGGCATACATCCCGAATTAGATGAAATTGCTACCGATGTTATCCGGAACATGCCATCATGGAAACCTGGAAAAAAAGAAGGGGTAAACGTTCCGGTACAATTCAATATACCTGTAAAATTTACTCTACACAATGATTAGCGGCTTATAGATGATCAGTTTACCTGATTCAATCCATAGCTTATTGCACCAATATTTTTGTATTGAAATACATTCCATCTGCAAAGCCGTTCAACACATACATACCGGCTGGTAGTGCTGCAGTGGGAATCTCAAAAAAACCTGACACATTATAGATATACGGTGGTATAACGTCATGCAACTGGCGTCCGCTTATATCTGTAATCCTTAAGGTGATTTCTTGCGCTGAGCCGACCGGTAGTTTGATCCGACAATAGTTCTTAGCTGGTTGAGGGTAACATTCTATCTTGTATAAATGAGTATGATCGGCAAAGCCCGGCATCACTTGTCGGTTGAGTATTGTTCCATGTTCTCCAACAGCATATCCGGTATTACCTATCATTAAAATATCATTCAAATTGTATGAACCTGCTTCGGTATTTACTTGTTCCCAGCTTAGGCCTCCGTCAGTGGTTTCAGCAATATACCCGTTAGAACCAGCTACAGCACCGCGGGAGTCATTTAAAAAATGGATAGCCGTTAATGGCTCTGGCATCAGGTCAGCCGCCCAAAACTGGTCATCCCAGTTGACTTCTGTAGTGATGAACCCTTGTCCACTCCACAGCGCACCTACAGTAAAACCAAAAGTATTTGAAAAAAAATAACTACCTACAGTCTGGCCTTCATATCCTATATTTCCACTGGTAGGATAATAGGGTTGGTAGGAGAAGCTCTGTCCCCCATCATTGGTATAAGCTGCTAATCCCTGAAAGATTGCATTAGTGCCAAACACCACTCCAAATTGTGAGTCCGGCATATGAGCACAATAATACGAATTCATGTATCCGCCTTCGTAAAACTGCCAGCTCATTCCGAAATCATTTGTTGTAATAATCGTGTTTCCGGAGCCGCCTGCCAATCCGTTACCGGATAAAGTGTCTATGGACAGTCCATAAATAGAGTATTCCTGATCCGCTTGTTGCACAATTTCCCAACTGCTTCCATTATCGGTGGAGCGCAGGATGATTCCTTGTGCACCTGCCGCTATAAATGTTTCGTCTCCAACATATTGTACGGCATACAGATCAAGCTCAGTACCAATATCCACTAAATCCCAATTCGCCCCGTCCTGTGATTGTAAGAGTGTACCTTCATCGCCAACAGCAACGCCATAAAAATCAGTCGAAACTGCTATTGCACGCAAATGAGCTGTGGTACCCGAATCCAAAGAAAACCATACTATTTGCCCGAAGGCTATAGAAAATGGCAATAATATTGTTACCAAAAAGAAAATGATCCGCTTCATAGCTACTATTTTTTAGTTGTTCGATAAAAGTAGTATAAAGCGATGGTAAAGTCAAGCATCCTTTTTATAAGGAGGATAGATTTCAGGGGAAAAACGATCAGCCTGCTGTGGGTATGAGAGACTGCAATAGCTATCTTCGATAGTCTAATTGAGAAGCTTAGCGTAAGTATTGAAAACAGTCTTGCATGATACACTTACGCACAAATAGATTATGTATTGCCTTAAGGTGGCACTATCCGTTTCCAAGCTTTTGTTACAGATTAATTGCTTCTACGGCTTTTATCTCGGGCAGAGCTCTGCGGATGGTATTCTCAACTCCATTTTTCAATGTCATGGTGCTATAGGGGCAAGTTCCACAAGCACCAGTCAGCTCAACATTAACCACCATATCTTCGGTGATATTGATAAAGTTAATATCTCCTCCATCTTGTTGCAGATAAGGTCTAACCTGCTCGATAAGATTTTTTACTTTTCTGATTAATTCTTCATTTTGTACCATGATGCATTGGTTTTATAATTATTTAGAAGATTCTTTCACCATAGTTTTCACCTTTTGGGCTACCTCAATAAATGCATTAGCGATCATTGAATCTTCGTCTAATGCTATCGGACTGCCATTATCTCCTGCTACGGATATTTGTTCTACTATTGGGATCTGTCCTAATAGCGGGATATCCAACGCATTAGCGAATCCTTCTCCATGTCCTTTTCCAAAGATATAGTATTTTTTGTCAGGCATATCTGAAGGGCTGAAGTAGGCCATATTTTCGATCAGGCCTAGTAGTGGGATAGTGATCTTATCTTGTCGGAACATAGTAGCAGCTCTTCTCACATCGGCAAAAGCAAGTTTTTGCGGTGTAGTAACAACTACAGCTCCTGTTACTGAATAAGACTGTGCCAAAGTAAGTTGTATATCACCAGTACCTGGTGGCAGGTCAATAATAAGGTAATCCAACACACCCCAGTCGGCATCGCTCAATAATTGATTCAGTGCGCTGGTAGCCATAGGTCCACGCCATACAAGCGGCTTGTCGGTATCCACAAAAAACCCTATAGAAAGCAGTCGAATACCATGTTTTTCAAGGGGTACTATCAATGGTTTCCCTTCACGTTCAATCACCCCTGGTGCTTCATCAATCACCCCAAACATCATTGGTATTGATGGGCCATAGATATCGGCATCTACCAGACCAACCTGTGAGCCAGTACGTGCCAATGCTACTGCCAGATTTGCCGCTACTGTTGATTTCCCTACTCCACCCTTACCCGAAGCAACGGCAATAATATGACGTACACCCGCAAGAGGGCCGCGACCTTTTTCTTTTTCAGGAATAGGTGTGATATTAATGGTAATCTGTTCACCAAACTTTTCACGCAAGGCCTTGGTAGCAGATTTAACAACTATATCAACTGCCGGAACATTCAAGCGGGGAAAGACAATCCTAAACTGTATCTTATCGTCGGAAACGTCTAATTCGTCAAGCATACCTAAATTAACAATATTATCGCCTTTTGTAAAATAGATGACGCTTTTCAGGACTTCGATGACTTTACTTTTTGTTATAGACATGATGGTATATTAAGTTTAAAAAAACGCAAATAGATAATCTGCAAAGATAGGTTTTTGATGTAGGGAAAGGGCTGTCAAAAAAAAGCGACTGCCCTTTATGTGTTTTATGCTTCTTCCATGAAGGGATAGCGATAATCTGTCGGTGGCACGAAGTTCTCTTTGATCGTTCGTGGCGATACCCATCTTAATAAGTTAAGATATGAGCCTGATTTATCGTTTGTCCCTGATGCTCGTGCACCTCCAAAGGGTTGCTGTCCGACTATTGCTCCGGTGGGTTTATCGTTTATATAATAATTACCTGCTGCATTGCGCAAAGCTTGATTAGCTTCTTCTACTGCATAACGATCGCGTGAAAACACTGCTCCTGTCAATGCATAAGGTGAGGTACTATCTACTAATTCAAGGGTTTCGGTCCATGCATTATCGGGATATACATACACGGTTAATACCGGCCCGAACAATTCCTCACACATGGTAACATATTTTGGATCCTCAGCTCTGATCACGGTTGGCTCAATAAAATATCCCTTTGTTTTATCGTATCCACCTCCATATATCAGTTCTATGCCTGGGTCTTTCTTTGCGTTATCAATATAGCTGGCCAATTTGTCGAACGAAGCTTCGTCTATCACTGCACTCAGGAAGTTGGTAAAATCTTCTACAGCTCCCATTTTGACGGTCTTCAGCTCGGCAATTACCTTCTCTTTTACCTCAGGCCACATAGACTCAGGTATATAAGCCCTGGATGCTGCCGAACATTTTTGTCCCTGATACTCAAATGCACCTCGAACCAATGCAGTAACAAGAGCCTGACGATCGGCACTGGGATGTGCTATCACAAAATCTTTTCCTCCGGTTTCTCCTACTATCTTGGGATATGATTTGTACTTAGAGATATTTTCACCAATATTTTTCCATAAGGTATTGAATACGGCTGATGATCCCGTATAGTGCAGTCCGGCAAAATCAGGATGTGTCAGTATGACCTTTCCTGCTACCGGTCCTGAGACAAACATCAGATTGATGACACCATCGGGTAAGCCTGCTTCTTCAAAGATTTCCATAATGACTCTTGCTGCATATACCTGGGAATTAGATGATTTCCAAACGACTACATTTCCCATCATTGCTGGTGAGGAAGGCAGGTTTCCGGCTATAGCCGTGAAGTTAAAAGGTGTCAATGCATATACAAAGCCTTCTAATGGACGATATTCCATTCGGTTCCAGATACCATGCTCCGACTTTGGCTGCTCGGTATATATCTGAGACATATAATACACATTAAACCTTAAAAAGTCGGCTAACTCGCATGCACTGTCTATCTCAGCCTGAAAAACAGTCTTTGATTGTCCTAACATTGTGGCAGCATTGATCTTTGCCCTATACGGTCCGCTGATCAGATCAGCTGCCTTTAAAAAGATAGCTGCCCTGTCCTGCCACGACATAGCCTGCCATTGCTTACGTGCCGACAAGGCTGCATCAATAGCCATTTTTACATGCTCTTCACCTCCCTGATGAAAATAACCCAAGGTATGAGCCAGATCATGTGGTGGACGAATACGAACCTTTTTATCGGTACGGACTCGTTGACCACCTATAACCATCGGTATGTCAACCTCTTCACTACGCATTTTCTCAAGCATGGCTTTGATCTCTTTACGCTCCGATGTTCCCGGGGCATAGCTCTTTACCGGCTCGTTGTACGGTAAAGGCACTTTATTAAAATCGCTAAACATAATTTATTAATTGATTTGTCTGATAATTAGACGATTAATAGAACTCTAAATGAGACAGCTAAGATACAGCTTTTCTATAAAATCAGTGATTATTTTTAAGGTTTCTATCAAACAAAAGACAATCAAATCAGGCTTTTACCACCGCTAAAAATAAGATGTGTATCCATACAAAAACTGAGATAAGCATAGGTAAAATAACCTATTGTATTTCAAGCATGTTTCTACCTAATACTGTATCAGTTACAACAAGGTAACACGACTGAATACGCTTGCTGTACTATGGAATTCCCCATTATCCGAACGAACATGCTTCGAGTCTGTCAGCTCTTAGCGTATAGGATCTCCTGAAATTGAAAACCGCTTTTATTATTTTTTGAAACAGCCGTTTTTTGAGCTTTTCCTTATGCTCGTATCATGGTCAGTATCATTTTGAATTTTTCGGTAGCCTTCAGGGCATGAGGAACATGTGCCGGCATAATGATACTTTGGCCTTCTTGTAATATATATGATTCACCGCCTATAAGTATTTCGGCTTTGCCGTCAATCACTTGTACCAAGGCATCAAAAGGGGCGGTATGCTCCGAGAGTCCTTGATCCTTATCAAACGCAAAAAGAGTCACATTCCCTTTTTCGTTCTTCACAACCTGGCGGCTAACAACGCTACCTTTGGCGTATTCTACTTCATTTTTAAATTCAAAAAGTTGTTTGGATGGAAATTGTGTCATACTGTTTAGATTTATTTTATTCTGATTTTTATCGTGTCTGATTAAACTATATTGAACGAGCTTAGTTGTCTCGTACCGGAACACAAAAGCTCAACTATCGGAGCCTGATCATACAATGAAAGCCGGTTATTAGGTTGAGTCCTGCTGATTTTAGGAGGACAGCTATTCTCATCTTCGGATTTCCTTTCATTAAATCGTATTCTTAGGTGTCTTGATGAAACGCTCCAAACTGTTTTAAACCATACACTACTACTCTTATTCATTGACAATCAAAGGTAATCGGCTATGGTATGTGTGTGTAGAAACTCTCGAAAGTCTGAGGTCATTTTTTGTGTGATATTGTCTAATATGCATTTTTCAAACGGGCAAATTTGTCTTTCGTGCGGGCAACGATTTACGTCAATTTTCCCTTCAATGGATTCATATATCTCAAGCAGGGTAATCTCTTCAGCTTTGCGTTTAAGTGAAAATCCTCCTGAGGGACCTCTATAAGAGTCTAAGAAACCGTCTTTAACAAGTCGTTGAAATATTTTAGCTACATGATGTCTGGAGCTTTTCATCATATCGGATATCTGCATCACATTGGCCTTTTCATCGGCCCGGGCTACTATGATCATCCCGTGCAGGGCGATGGAGGCCGCTTCAGTGAGTGAGACAATATTGGACATCTATGACTATTGAGTATTTAATTACCAAAATTACAATCTTTTTGATCACTACGGCTTTATTGTCGAAATTTTAACATGGTAAAAATTAAAGTTCTGGTTTCTTTTCCTTTACAGCACGTAGGCTTTGGTCTTCGTTGAAGATGTAAAACAGTCTGAAACTGATCATATTATTATATTGGTGCCTTATCCAGGTCTCTGTTCCTCCAAGTGAGCTAAACTCGCGAGTGCGGATACGCTGCATTGAATACTGAAACCTGAAATTTCCCCACAAACGACCTTTGATCCTCATTTTAGCATCCAGGAGTATGCTATAGTCCATGCGTGCATATGTTCCCGAAAGTGCAGTAGTGGGTGTTTGCCTGCCATGTTCAAACTCTTTGGCACTTATCAGCACAGCAGGCACCACGCCTATTCCGGCTGAAATAAAATTCTTATCGGTATATTGAACCATCAACGGAATTTCGGCATAGTTTAAACGCAGGTCATAGGCACCTGTCAGAGTATCATCACCGCGCAAACTAAAATATTGAGGACGTTGATACGCCCCCTTTTGAGTCAAAGAAGTTTCTATAGCTACATCAAAATTTCCCCAGAAAGGTATCATTACGCCTAACCCACCATTGCCACCAATTTTACGATAGCCATAAGCTTCGTCTCCATCAACCTGACTTAAATTAAAACCAACGGTAGCAAATCCTTTGATAATCTGTGCATCCAATCTCAGCCCTACGAAAACGACAACTACTATACACAACAAAAGGCGCTTTTGCATATCCGATACTTTCTTTAGCTTTAAACGACAAAATTAGTGTTTTCGTGTTTGATAAGAAGGTAATAATATAATAGGATGTGTTTTCAAAAAGGATGATCTCAACAGCTAAAACCACATGGGATACAAGATTATACTTTCTTCAATGATCAAGGTAATGAAATATGTATGAGGACTATGACCTGGTAATGGCAGCAACAGTTTGCGCAGCCATAGTACCGTATTTGTCAGCTTGCCTGACTAAGCTGAGGTGCTAAATAGGATAAATCTTTTTTAATTCTCTCAGTTTTTGTTGATCCACAAATACAATTTATTTATTTTAGCAGTTCAATCGTTTCTATAGTATTTTTTTTGGGTTAGTGAGAAAATGGCATTTCCAAACATACTGGAGTGCCATTTTTTACTCTTAATGACAAACAATCTTGCCATTTTCTTTGTTTTCTAATAACAATGTGAAATAAATAACAATTTATTTGTATTATTTTCTTTGGTGTATTACTTTTGCAAGTACGAAAACAAGATTATATGAAGATTGAAAGAGACCTAAAAAATCTACCTCATAAAACCATAGAGCGTCTAAGTCAGTATCGTCGTGCATTACTGATATGTCATGAGCAGGGGCAAACCCATATTTATTCTCACGAAATAGCTAAAATACAACATATCACTGCTGTACAGGTTCGCCGCGATCTGATGCTGATCGGCTATTCGGGCACACTTCGTAAAGGATATAATGTAAAAGACTTAATAGATCTGATAGGTGAGATCATCGATTCAAAAAGAGGCATCAATGTAGCTATCATTGGGATAGGTAATCTTGGCCGGGCTTTGATCAACTATTTTGTTGGAAAGCGTTCCCATCTGGAGATTGTAGCAAGCTTCGATATCAATCCGGATAAGATAGGCAATATCATGTCGGGTGTACCCTGTTATTCTATTGATGAATTAGCCGACAAGATCCATGAGCTACACATTGAAGTAGCTATTATGACTGTACCGGCTGATTTTGCCACTCAAACGGCAGATGCATTGGTTGCTGCCGGTATCAAGGGAATTTTAAACTACACCCCCAAGCCGGTTAACGTGCCCGAAACAATTTATTTAGAAGAATACGATATGATCACCTCCTTGGAAAAGGTTGCATTTTATGTCAAGATACAAGACTTAAATTAACCTATTCCTTTTTTTCGCCGTATGCCAACATATATTTGCTTGGTACTGCCTGATATATTTTATACGATTGTGATCTGAGTACCACTGTCTTCGGTTAATAATCCAGCCAGGTCGGTTATCACAGCCTCTTTCCCACTTCTTTCCACAAAGTGAATAGCTGCTCGAATCTTGGGTGCCATCGTATCACCATCGAACTGCTCCTCATCAAGATAGCGTTTTGCTTCAGCTATAGTCAGCTTATCTAATGCCGTTTCCTTAGGTGAATTAAAATTCAGGCATACTTTGGGAACATCGGTTATGATAAACAATTTATCAGCTTGTATCTGCGAGGCTAATAATGCGCTGGCAATGTCTTTATCAATGATGGCATCAATTCCCTGCAGCTTATTCGATTCGACAAAAAAGCATGGGATACCTCCTCCCCCAACGGCAATGACTATATGTCCTTCACGGGCAATATTTTCAATCGACTTGCGGTTATAGATCATCAAAGGTGTGGGCGATGCCACCACTTTTCGCCATCCCCTACCCCTGATATCTTCTTTAAACTTTGAAGAAGTTTCTTTGCTCAAGCGATCAGCTTCATCTTTAGTATAAAACGGACCTATTGGCTTGGCCGGATGCTGAAAAGCTGCATCATCCTTGTTGACTAAAATCTGGGTGATGATAGAAATAATATCTCTGTCCATATCCTTAGACATGAGCACATTACGAAGCTGTTGCTCCAAAATATAGCCAATGAACCCTTGCGAATAAGCTACACTGATATCCAATGGCATCTCGGGCAGGCCATATAATTTATTACCAGCAGTATTGGCTAACAAAATATTGCCTACCTGCGGGCCGTTCCCATGCGTGATCACTAGATTGAAGTTGCGCTCAATCAAATTAATCAAATGGGTACACGCATGATAGGCATTCTCCTCCAACTCATCAATAGTACCCCGTTGATTGGCAAGTAAAAGAGCGCTTCCACCAAAAGACACTACAGCTAACTTTTTCATAGTACCCTATCTTTAAATAGTTTAGATTATCAAAGAGCAAAAGTATAGAATAATTCTAATTAAACTGAATGCATTGTGATAATAATAACAACAAAAAAATCTACAGAACTCAATTACATTAGTTTTGACTAATTCATATTAAAATATGGCAGGCTTATCCAAATTTTACTCAGAAATTATTGAAACCGATCAACAACTTGTAACAAGCAAAAAAACTACTTATCTTTACATTTTATTCATTGCCAAGGCAGAAGTTAATACCCAAAAAAATAATTTTAACTGATTACGATGTCTATTCGTCTAATACAGCAAGGTTTTCTACGGGACTATCATAACCCAAAAGCAGGTTTCATATATTTTTTCAACAGGTAGGAATCAGCATCATACTAAACAAGCAATTGTTTCACCTATAAAATTTTGTCTTATGAAAAACAATTTACTTCAGAAAGCTCTACTATTTATCCTTTTCAACTTATTGTCAGCTTCATTGCTATCGCAATACATAGTCAACTTTGAAGGCGATGGTGAGGTTAAGACTTCTTATGCATCGGGCATTGTCAACTTATCCGGCTTAGACTGGGATTTGACCAATGTACTGATAGGTGATTTAGAAAACGACTGGAAGAACGGTATCCGATCGGCACGGCTGAGGGGCTACGACAACTCATCTATGACGATGATGCAGGACAAAGAAGGCGGTGTAGGTAGCTTAAGCTTTTACTACAGACGCTATGGATCCGATTCACAGGTGGACTGGAGAGTGGAATACAGTACAAATGGTGGTACTAACTGGACACAGATAGGAAACGATTTCACAGCTCCTGCATCAGATGAAGTTCAACTATTTGAAGAAACGGTAAATATCGATGGCGATATACGCATCCGCATCAAGCGAGCTACCGAAAGCGGTACATCAAATCGTCGGCTGAATATAGACGATATCACCCTGACCGACTACTCCGGAGGTGGAAATATCCCACCTGTCATTACTAACATACTACAAACACCTGCCACCGATATCACCTCAACGACCACTGTATCTGTTTCGGCCGATATCACCGACCCCGATGGCATTATCACCTTAGCTCAACTCAAATGGGGCACTGCACAAGGAACCTACCCCCACATAATCAATATGGTTCAAGGGCAGGATGATTCTTATACCACAGTAAGTGATATTCCTGCTCAAGCCGATGGCACTACGGTATTTTATATAGTGTATGCCGAAGATAATGACGGTGGAACACGTAGCTCTCCAATGCATTCCTATGTTGTCAAAGATGCTGCATTTACCGAACTTCCCTATACGGAAGACTTTCAGGAGGGTATGGGTGATATATATACCTACTCCGTTTCAGGCGACACCAAAGAATGGCTTCATAGTACCGCAGGATATGCCTATATCAATGGCTTCAATAGCGGAGAGTTAGAAGACGACTGGCTCATACTTCCCGGATTCAATAAATCCATCTATTCTAATGTCAGTCTGTCGTTTGAAACATTAAAACAATATGGTTTTGACGATCAGGATAACTTTTTCGTCTTGCTATATTCCACTAACTATATCGGACTGGGAGACCCTACTCTTGCAAGCTGGAATGAATTAAATTTCACCCATCCTGCTGAAGAACAGCAGTGGCAGTCGTCGGGGGTGATAGACCTGAACGCCATTGAAGGGGAAATAGTACATATTGCTTTCAGGTATCATTATCATATTGGTGCTTACAGACTCTGGCAGTTAGACAATATTCATTTGTCAGGAGTACAGCGTAATATCATCACCTTATGGAAGTTCGACATAGATGGTGACCTGAATCCTACTGTAGGCGAGGGAACAGCCTCAATAGTTGGAGGGGCTACAGAAGTGCCCCAAAATGATGCCTTACAAATCACCAACTTCCCCGATCAATTCACTGCTTCAGGTACAACTGGTCTTCAGCTGATGCTAAGCACGACCGGTTATCAACATATACAGCTAAGCTTTAAGCAAAGTTCTTCAGGTACTATGTCGCGCTATGCGGAAATACAATATACAACTGACGGAGGTGCAAACTGGATAGCTTTTCAACATAATGCCGGGGAGCTGTCACCACATGATCTGATGTATTTTTTTGAGTTCGATATGGGCGAGATCACAGAAATAGCCAACAATCCTAATTTCGGGCTTCGTATAGTATCCATCTTTTCTCCGGTAGCTTTCAACGATGGGCTCGGCAACAGCTTCACTGCAAATACAGCCTACCATCGAGCCCGTACAAATGGTGGAACTGTGTATAGTGGTGATGGAAACTGGAAATTTCAGGATGTAGCCATTATGGGCGATATTATTTCAGGTGATATCCCTGTCAAACTTGCTATCACAGATGTGAACGGAGGTGTGAACCCAACATCAGGACAACCCTTCAGCCTGACTGTTCAAGCCCAAGATGCCACTAATAATCCGGCGAATGTGATTGGTAATACCACCGTCCAACTATCGCTTGTATCGGGCACTGGCAACTTAGATGGCAATCTATCAAAAGTCATCCCGACAGGAAGCAATACGATAGTGTTTGATGGAATAAGTCATACTCCGGCAGCTACTGCTGTGATCATCCAGGCATCAGCTACAGCCGGGATGATACTGGAGCCAGGTATCAGCGATGCGTTTAATGTGCTGGCAACTGCTGACAAATTAGCTTTTCATAATGTACCCGAAGGAGGCCAGATTGGTTTACCCATAGCTCCGTTTCAGGTTCAGGCTCAACGACCTGATGGCAGCATTGATCCCGGGTTTTCAGGTGAGGTAACTATCAGCAAAGAATCAGGTAATGGCAATATGAATGGTACTTTTACCAAAGCTCTGGTAGAAGGTATAGCCACTTTCGATGACATCAGTTTTGATGCAGCAGGCTTCTATATTTTATCGGCGCAATCAGCCGATCTGACCGGAGCTGTCAGCCCAGCTATATATATCAGTGCACCACTAACCCTGACAAATGAATTAGTGCCGGAATACATACAAGGTGTAAACGGTACCAACTCGACCAGAGTACCGTTTGCCTACAGGGTTACTATAGGCAACCTACAGCCTGACGCCACCTACAGGTATATCAATCAGGTAGTATCCGAAGATGACAACCCTACTACTAATGGAGCTGGTAATGTGATCTTTACTAATCAAGATGGCAGCTTTCACCGGACTACCAGCCCTAATCTCGGTGTTGAAGGAGCTTATGGCAGCTTCACTGCTAATGATCAGGGGGAATATAGCGGTTGGTTCATCAATGAACCTACTGGCAATGTTCGTTTCACACCTGGGAATGAGGTGTTTTTCCGTATCCGTTTGAACGATGGCAATGAAGGTACTTCAGCTACGCATTGGCTGACTACCACCCAAGCAGCACAGGTGATCAATTTCGGGACCGAACCTGATGATGCGCAGGGAACTGCTATCAGAGCTACCTCTCTGGCACAGGCCAAAAACTTTGTGCTTCTGTTCAATAATCTTGCCGGAACAAGCCGCCCGATGTATTGCACTACTATTGAAACTACTGGTGTGGATTATAATGCCGCTACCTCTTGGGCTGCTTTTTATCGCAATGAGGTAGCTTTTATTGATGGTGCTTGGGGTGGTATTATTCCAAATGTCAATGCAGCTGGTTTAATGCGTATTGAAGAAAGAAGCCTTCTTGACGGCTCACTGATTGAGGTACACACCTCTGCCAACGGAGTATGGGGCAATATAGACACACGAAATCCCAACGGAGGTATAAACAATGTGTTAGTACTCACATTAGATATCACCGACGATCCTGTACTGACTGTCTCGCCTTCGATCCTGAACGGATTTCAGTATGCAGAAGGTGAAGGGCCAAGCCAGATATTAAGCTATACCCTGAATGGTAACAGTCTAATTGGAACGGGAAATATCAATGTGGATGCGCCAGATGACTATGAGATATCGTTGGACGGATCAACCTTTGGCTCTATGCTAAACCTCCCCTATTCCAACGGTGTGATCAATGGCCAGCCAGTCACAGTGAGCGTACGCCTGAAAGCCGGACTAAACCAGGGAATATACAACGGCCAACCTATAATACATAACGGAGGAGGTGCAGCTGAGAAAATTGTTACCCTGAATGGAGAGGTTACCCCATCAGTCGTACCGGAAATACTGAGTGAATTAGTGCCACAATATATACAAGGTGTCAACGGTACTAACTCTACCAGAGTACCATTTGCTTACAGGGTTAGTATAGGCAATCTGCAGCCTAATGCCACCTACAGGTATATCAATCAGGTAGTAACCGAAGATGACAGCCCTTCCACCAATGGTGCAGGTAATGTGATCTTTTTATATGAAGATGGGAGTTACATTCGTACTACCAGTCCTAACCTCAATGACCATGGCTCTTATGGGGAGTTTACAGCAGACCAAAACGGAATATATGAAGGTTGGTTCATTACAGAAACCACCGGCAATGTTCGTTTCACACCTGGGAATGAGGTGTTTTTCCGCATACGTATCAATGATGGCAATGAAGGCAGTTTAGTAGCACACCGGCTTACAACCATAAATGCGGCAAAGGTTATCCATTTCGGAACCAATGCAGATGAAACAATGGGAACAGCTATACGGGCAAGCTCTAAAGACCCATCCGGCGCCTTGGCAATACTGTTTGATAATTATGTTGGATCGGGACGACCTGTATATGCGACAACAGTTGAAATAACAGGTATCGACTATGAAGCTACCGGTACTTATGCCGGATTTTACGTTGAATATATATTCGGGCATGAAGGCTCCTGGGGAGGTATCATACCTAATCTCAACGATAGCGGGATACAACATATCAAGACTCTCGTTCCGAACAGCACCGCCGAAAAAGTGTATCAAAGCCATACCGGTATTTGGGGTACGGAAGACACACGAAACCCAAACGGAGGATTAGAGCATGTGATATATCTTAATTTAGAAGAATTAGGTGTTGAAGAAAATTCGTTGGAGGATATTACTATCAGCTTGATGGACCAGAGACTCTTCATTGAAAACAAAAGAAACGAACCTATCACGGTAGAAATCTTCAACTCATTAGGACAAAGGCTATTATCCGAAAAGATATTTCCTTTTTCCCGTCAACAACTGTCAACAAGTTTTCAAGCCGGGTTATATATCGTCCGCCTGCACAATACTATAACAGAATCAAAACGAAAGCTCATCATCAATTGATAGCAAGCGTTTAAGAGGTGGAAAGGGGACATCTTTTCCTTTAGAACTATGATAGTATCAATTTTTTTTAAGTAAAAAAATCCAAACTATAGCACCGTATTATTAAAAGAGTACCTTTGCATCGGTTTAATTTATTTTTTTCTTTCAAAAAAACAAGAATTCAGCTGTCAATCAGGAACTCACCATTCCGAATAACAATTCGATCTCTTCTTTTTTGAAATTCATTTCAATTTATTTTTTTATCATGAACATTTTTGTTGCAAAATTAAATTTTAAGACTACGAGTGAGCAACTCCAGTCATTGTTTGAACAGTTTGGTGAAGTTTCATCGGCTAAAGTTATCTTCGATAAGTTAACTAATCGTTCCAAGGGCTATGGTTTTGTAGAGATGCCTAATGATGATCAGGCGTATGATGCTATTAACCAACTGAATGAATCCGAGCTTGATGGCAGTACTATTGTCGTAAAAAAAGCTCGTCCCAAAGAAGAGGGATATTCTGACAGCTCAAGATTCCCAAGGCGTGAAGGTGGATATAGGCAAGACAACCGCCATCGCGGTGAAGGAGGACATTCGGGAGAAGGAAACTACAGAAAACGATATTAATTTCTAATACATCTAAGCTGTAAAGCTGCCTCAACCGGCAGCTTTTTTTTATCTTAACCAACGATTGATCAAAGCTTATCAATGCAGTATTGCTATACATCTCAACTCAACAGAGAAATACACCCAAAAAAAATAGCATTTTTTGTATTTTCGCATCGCAAAAAAAGTCACATTCATGCTTGAAGCCAAGTTAACACAGACATTTATTAAAGCTTTCAAACAATTGTATGATAGGCAACCTGATATAAAACACATCAGTTTTCAGAAAACCAGATCAGAGTTTGAAGGCGACCGTACCATAGTGGTTTTCCCGTTCAGCAAAATATTGCAACAGTCAGCTGAAGAAACAGCTCAACAGATAGGGGAAGCGATGATGCAGTTATATACTGAAATTGTTCGATTCAATGTAGTAAAAGGCTTTTTAAATCTCACTATCAGTGGCAAGTATTGGGTTTCTTTTTTACAGCAAGCGTTATCTATGCCGGATTTTGGGTTTAACCAATCGGGCAAAGGCAAACGCATGGTGATCGAATACAGCTCTCCAAACACCAATAAGCCATTGCACTTGGGGCATATCCGAAACAACCTTTTAGGATGGAGCGTCGCAGCCATTCTGAAGGCCAATGGCTACGAAGTTGTGAAGGTCAATCTTATCAACGACAGGGGGATACATATATGTAAATCAATGTTGGCATGGCAGAAATGGGGAGGAAAAAGCCCGGAAGAAACGGCTATGAAAGGTGATAAGCTAGTAGGTGAGATGTATGTGCGTTTCGATAAAGAGCTGAAAGCTGAGATTGCCGGTCTGGTTCAACAAGGTTATTCATCAGAGGAAGCCGCAACACGTGCACCGCTCATCATACAGGCTCAGGAGATGCTCCGGTTATGGGAGGCAGGTGATCCTCAAACGCATCAACTCTGGGCCACCATGAATGGATGGGTGTATGAAGGTTTTAATCAGACATATGCAAAAATGGGCGTAGATTTCGATAAGCTTTATTATGAATCGGAAACATACCTACTTGGTAAAGAGATAGTTGAAGAAGGATTAAAAAATGGAGCCCTGTTTCAGAAAACAGATGGAAGCATATGGTGCGATCTATCAGCGGAAGGATTGGACGAAAAGCTATTGTTGCGTGCCGATGGAACTTCGGTGTATATGACACAAGATCTGGGCACAGCAAAACTGCGAATGAGTGAATATCAAGCCGATAAAATGATATATGTAGTAGGCAATGAACAAAACTATCATTTTGAAGTATTGAGCAGAATACTCAAAAAAATTGGGTATCAATGGGCTGATACTATCGAACATCTATCATATGGCATGGTTGAATTACCCGAAGGTAAGATGAAATCGCGCGAAGGTACTGTAGTGGATGCAGACGAACTGATGGACGAAATGATACTCACTGCCAAAGAAATGACTACCGAATTAGGTAAATTAGACAATCTGACTGAGGAAGAGGCTGATAAACTTTTTACTACCATTGGGTTAGGTGCGTTGAAATATTTTATCCTGAAGGTAGACCCACGCAAGAACATGCTGTTCAATCCGGATGAATCTATTGATTTCAATGGAAATACAGGACCTTTCATTCAATATACACATGCTCGCATCCGCTCATTACTAAGAAAAGCAACGCATGTGGAAGAAGATCAGCTGCCCGGTACAGATATCACCAATACTGAGTTTCTTCCCGACAAAGAACGCAACCTGATTCGACTTGTTTATTCATTCCCGCAATGGGTTCAACAAGCAGCCGAATCGAGAAGCCCGGCATTGATCGCCAATTATATGTATGAGTTAGCTAAAGAGTTCAATCAGTTCTATCAGTCGGTACCCATCCTCAGGGAAGAGAACATCTCTCTACGTTTGCTACGGCTTGACATCAGCAGGATCGTAGCCTCTATTTTAAAAAAATCAGCTGAGCTGTTAGGAATAGAAATGCCTGAACAGATGTAGATTGACCGGCTATTTTCATGCATCCATATCTTTTTTACTTCACAATAAAGTATTGATACTAAGTCCAATTTAATTGGATATTGATTTTATTAGTAGCTTTGTGCATTAACAAAGCAGGTGAACTATGCTCAAACAACCAAAGACATACTGCTTGGAATGTGGAGATGAACTGTTTGGCCGTTCCGATAAGAAATTCTGTAACGACCAATGCAGATCAGCCCATTATAGAAGGCAACACGGTTCTGCCATCCGGCTTATCAATAATATCAATAACCAGCTCAAAAAAAACCGGGCTATCCTTCTGAGGTTGAATCCAGATGGGATCATCACCATAAAAAAAAGCACACTTGATAAGGCAGGATTTAATTTCAACTTTTTCACCAGCACATATACTACCCGGGAAGGCCGAACCTACCGATATGTGTATGACCAGGGATATTTGCTCCTTGATAAGGATATGGTGATGCTGGTGATTAACAAAGACTATAAGACTGACTAATATAAAAAACTGATATATAAACAACTAACACCTATTTAATGCCATGAAAACTTTACTCAACACCACTACATTGCTGATGATCAGCATGGTGATATACATCTCCGGAATTGGGCAGCCACCAAATGTTGCCATTGAACAACAGATAATGAATGAGCTGATGCCTCCTCAGCTCAAAGTGTCGAACATACTTATGGAGTCAGATTTCCCCTATGAAGCAGAGGAAATAAGAAATTCCAGACTAACGAATACCCGAATTGATGATACCGATTTTTGGCAGTTTGATACTGTTACATGCTACAATCTGCATGGGATATACTATCGGCTTATCCAACAATTTGACGAAAAAGGGAATATATTAGTCCATTTACGACAGCAGTGGCAAATAAATGGCTGGGAAAACAGTATGAGGTTAACTTTTCAGTATGACGAAAACAATAACAGGATCAGTCAGATATACGAGAACTGGGATAACGATACCTGGAAAAACTTCTCCAGAAACAGCTTTTCATTCGATCAGGATAATAATCTGATCAGCATGCTGTATGAGATCTGGCAGTTCGACCAATGGAATCATAATCTACTTTATTCGTACTCATATGACGAATCCGGCAATATACTTGAATACTTGCGGCAAGGCTGGGAAAACAACAGCTGGCAACATGTGTCAAAGACAAGTTTTACCTATAACCAAGATAACCAGAAAATCAGTGCACTAGTTGAAAACTGGACAACAAACACATGGAGAAACTCAGCGTTCTACACATATACATACGACAATACCGGAAATATGACCTCAGAAACACAACAAAACTGGAACATAGACGGCTGGGAAAACTTCATTAAATATGTAAACACATATGATGCAAATGGATTGCAGCTGACAGGTTTTAATCAAGCATGGAAGACGGATGAGTGGATCAATATCCTAAAGACTACCAATAGCTATGATAGCAATGGAAACAAAGTGAACTACATGCTGCAAACACCTACTGAAGAAGGATGGCAGAACCTATATCAAATCAATTATGCGTATGATATCAACGGCAATCAAGAAGAATATTGGCTACAACACTGGGAGGATGATGCCTGGATCAACACAAAAAAGATCAATTACACTTATGACGAACACGGCAACTCGATCCAAGGAACTCACGCAATATGGGCCGATAACGAATGGCAACCTGATAATGGCGTTTTATATGTGATTTCAAACCATCAAGCAACTGGTCTAAACTATCTGATCACTAACTATGATGCCAATTTCAGATCTTTTAATGCTAATCAGATACCTGAAAAATTGAGTGAGGCAATGCTGAATCTATATCCTAATCCCACTAACAACACAACATCTCTTCATTTTAAAGAACCCACAAGCGGCACTTTGGATTTGTATAATATGCAGGGCAATCGAATGATACACAAGGATATAATAATGCAGCAGCAAATTGATATCAATTTGTCAGATTATTCATCCGGTATTTATTTATTGAAGATCAAAACCAAGCGCTACACCGAAATTCTGAAGCTTGTCAAAAAGTAAGTAATAAGTGATCTATTGCTTACCATCAACTCAATGTGGTAGTCTGCTTTGCTGGAGATGACTATTCCATCTTGAGCCTACTACCTACATTAACCTTTAGTTTTTCACCAAACTAATTCTAAAATTTTAATGGTATAACCACCTCATTAGAGAGGTATTAGTCAGCCTGGGTTCATACTTGTCGTTTCTTAAATTTCTCTGAATGATATCACTCGCTGGCGGTGTATAGTCTCAGGATATAGGTTAGATGCAGTGTTAAAAATTGGTAATCTCCTACTCTTGGATTTTGAAATATGATACTTTTGGGTTTTTAACTCATTCTTTTTTATATGTGTTTAATTGCATTAGCCTATCAGGTACATCCTGATTATCCTTTGATACTCATTGCCAATCGGGATGAGTTTTATGAGCGTCCTACCCGTGAGGCCCGTTTCTGGGTCGAGGAAGGCCATCCTGACATCCTTGCCGGAAAAGACTTGTTAGCCGGCGGCACATGGATGGGAGTACAAAAAAACGGTAAATGGGCAGCACTAACTAACTACCGAGACCTGACGCGTCTGAAGTCTGATCCGCCATCGCGTGGTGAGTTAGTACTGAACTATTTGAAAAGCAACTTGAGCCCGGATGAATACATCAGACATCTTCAACCAAAGGCTGCAGCATATAACGATTTCAACTTGCTTATAGGCGATAACCAGCACATATTGCATTACTCCAACTTCTCCGGAAAAACCACTCAATTAAAGCCCGGTATTCACGGTTTGAGCAATGCATTGCTCAATACCCCCTGGCATAAGACAGAACTTCTCAAAGCTCGCTTAGAAGAAACTATTCGACACAACAAATTGGATACCAATACCCTATTTCAATTGTTGGCCAACGAAACTATGGCCGACGACGACCAACTGCCCGAAACAGGATTATCAAAAGAAATGGAAAAAGCTATCTCTCCTGCATTCATCATCACCGAAAAATACGGTACACGATGCTCCACCTTGTTGTTGATAGATAAAAACGGACATATGGTATTTTCCGAAAGAAGGTTTAAACCAGCAAGCAGACAAATCATTGGCGATACTGAGATAAAGATCGACTGAACTGCCGCATCCAATCAGTAATAAAAAAAGCACCTACATCATTGTAAGTGCTTGATTTTGTGAGTGAACCTGAAGGGACTCGAACCCCTAACCTTCTGATCCGTAGTCAGATGCTCTATCCAATTAAGCTACAGGTCCATTTTGGAGTGCAAAAATACATCATTTTTTATTCATAACGTAATTTTCGTTTTGAAAAATCATTTTTCAGGTAGCTATAAAGCGTGACTTTTGAAATCTGTTTCTAAAAAGTATCAACGTATAAGAAAAGGTGTTATTTTTGGCACTTTTAAACAAATCCAAAATCATAAAAAGCACGATGAGCGTTCTTGTTAATAAAAACTCAAAAGTTCTTGTTCAAGGTTTTACCGGTAGTGAAGGAAGTTTTCATGCCGGTCAGATGATTGAATACGGTACACAAGTAGTAGGTGGTGTAACACCGGGAAAAGGAGGACAGATACATCTTGACAGGCCTGTTTTCAATACAGTTGCTGAAGCTGTCAGGCATACCGGAGCTGATGTAAGTTTAATTTTTGTACCCCCCGCATTTGCTGCCGATGCTATTATGGAGGCTGCCCAGGCAGGTATTAAAGTGATCATCACTATTACGGAAGGTATTCCTACTTCAGATATGGTCAAAGTCAAAGAATATCTCAAAGGATTTGACTGTCGTCTGATAGGTCCTAACTGTCCTGGAGTCATCACACCAGGCGAGGCTAAGGTAGGTATCATGCCTGGATTCATCCATCAAAAAGGTCGAGTAGGCATAGTATCCCGTTCAGGCACCTTGACATACGAAGCTGTAGATCAACTCACTAAAGCTGGGTTAGGTCAAACAACAGCTATTGGTATAGGTGGCGATCCCATCATAGGTACTACTACCAAAGAAGCCGTTGAACTGCTGATGAACGACCCCGAAACAGAAGGAATAGTGATGATAGGTGAGATAGGTGGTGGGATGGAAGCCGAAGCTGCTCATTGGATCAAGGAACATGGTACTAAACCGGTGGTGGCTTTTATAGCAGGCGCTACAGCTCCTAAAGGCCGGACTATGGGACATGCAGGTGCTATCATAGGAGGAAAAGACGATACGGCCGAAGCAAAAAAGGAAATACTCACCGAAAGTGGTGTGCATATAGTCGATAGCCCTGCTGATATAGGTGCTAAAATGTTGGAACTATTGTCCAAATAAAAAGCCTTAAAGTATGATAGTAAAGATGACCGGTTCAGCCAGATTTTCTTATGATTGTCGTTCAGCCCGCTTGAACGGCTTACTTCTATCAAACAAATAGCGGTAGGTAACGTGAGTTTTATACAATTGTCCACCTATACCCTCAACTACTTTTAACATAGGCGGATTAAAATCACCTATCCAGTTCATCTGCAATTCATTATACGGAAATCCTTTTTTAGTGGCTATTTGTTTGAAGAATATTATAATAGCACCGTCCACACCCTTTCCCTGATGTTCGGGTACTATTCCAAAAATTCTGCCTACTATGCGATTACAACGCTTGGCAACCTTAAGCCGATACATGAATCTCAGCTTATTCAATAAATGTAGCTTCCCATTAAATCCTTTAATGATCTGATTCAGATCCTGAACCATAATAAAAAATGCGATTGGCTCGTCTTTATAGTATCCAAAATTCACTAAACGCGGGTCTAATATAGGTTTCATCTGCTTCAACAAAGCCATGGCATGTACTTCGGTGATCTTCTTCACACCAGGGATGACACCCCAGGCCTTATTGTAGATTGTCATAAAATCCATTGCATATTTCTCACGCCTTTTCCAATCAACCATTTCGAACCTATAGTCTGGATTTTGTGAGATACGTTCTGCTTTTTCCAGAACACGTTCACTCAGATCGCCATCGTATATCATTCTACGAAAGGTGTATTGATTGAAATAGTTTTGAAAGCCATATCCTTCAAACAGATTTTTATAATAAGGAAAGTTATACGGCATATTGAATACAGGCGTTGTAAATCCATCCACCAATACTCCCCAGAAGTTATCCCGATCGCCAAAATTAATTGATCCGTCCATGGCTTCCATGCCGCGCTCTAATAACCATTTTTTTGATGCATCAAACAGAATATTGGCTGCGTTTTGATCGTCAATACAATCAAAAAAACCACATCCTCCGGTAGGCTGTTCATTTTGAGCAGCTGTATGAGGATCAATAAAAGCAGCTATACGGCCTACTATACGATCCGATGTATCGTAAAGTAGCCACCGAATAGCCTCGCCTTTTCGAAGCTTTTTGTTTTGCTCTTTATCAAAAAGCTTTTGTACATCTTCATCTAAAGGACGAACATAATTTGGATCGTCTTTGTATAAAACAGACGGAAACCGAAGCCACAGCTTTTCCAAAGAGCGGTCGGATACCTCTTGTAGAATAAAATTATTCATCACAATTTTTGCTCAAATATAGTATTTGTATTTCGATTAAGTACATAGGTGTGTATCGCAAATTAACCTCATGTCGCATCCGTTCAACCCATGACTACCTATGGATTTTTGTTTTGCAGTACCGCCCTATTAATCAGCTAATCTGCGGCAGAAAGATATTAAAAGTAGTTCCTTCTTCGGGCTTGCTTTCTATGCTTAATTCGCCTTGATGCTTGCGCAGGAACTCGTTCACTATCACTAAACCAAGTCCGCTACCTTTCTCACCGGCCGTTCCATCGGTACTATAAAACTCCTGTTTAGTTTTAATTTTTTGTATCTCATCAGCTGTCATCCCTTTTCCATTATCAGATATGGAAATAATGATCCCATTATTTCCTTTTCGACTTCCAACCACAATACGGCCATTCAAAGGGGTAAACTTGATAGAATTATTCAGTATGTTTCGGATAATAGTCTGAACCATATTTTTGTCTGCCTTAATCAGGATGTCTGGTTGAATCGCATTCGTGATTTGTATTCCTTTTTTTTCAGCTCTGGAATGCAAAAAATTACTTTCAGCCTCGACTAACTCTTGCAGATTTAATTCCACAGGGGTAAACACAATTTGATTTCGTTGGCTTAACGACCACTGCAACAGATTTTCAATCAAGGTATATGTATTATTACTATGGGTATAAAGTTTGAATAGGATTTCTTTTTTTTCTTTTTCACTGAGGTCGTCGTAATTTTCTATCACAATCCGCAAAAACCCTAACAACACATTAAAAGGGCTTTTCAGATCATGTCCTATGATAGAAAACAGCAAATCTTTGGTGGCATTTACTTCGGCTAGACTTATATTCTGCTTTTGTATCTCTTCGTTGAGTTGTGCAAGAGATTGATTCGTCTTGCTAATCTTTCTGCGGCTACGTACAACGCTTACTACCAATGCCAGCACAAGCACAAGTACGGTTAAAATAGCGTAGCTGATATATTTCTGAAATTGAATGGCGCGCGTTTTGCTTTCATTTTCAAGGGATAATCTACTGTTTTCTAAATCCTTTTTCTCTGATTCATACTTTTCTTGCAGGTCTAAGATATAATCCCGATTGAACTTAGCTTGTAAACTGTCATTCAAAGTGATATAGGTTTTCAATGCCTTTAATGCTTCGCTTTTTCTGTCTTGATTTTCAAGTATGGAAGCTTTCAATTTATAGGCATCTACCTCTTGGATCAGATCAAGGTGTTCTTTTGCCAGTATCAGCACTGTATCAACATATTGAAGTGCTGTACTAAACTTTCCTTGCGTATTGTATAAAATGCTCAGACTAAAATTATTTTTCATAAAGCCATACATCAACTGATGCTTTTTGGTGATAGCTAATGACTGCGAGAAAAACTCTTCGGCTTCTACTAATTTATCTTGCTGAAACGCTATATTTCCTAAGTTGTGATAAGCACGTGCCATATCCACTATAAATCCTTCTTGCTGCGCTACTTGCAACGATTTCAAATACATCTCTTTTGCGTTATCATACTGCTCCATTACTTCAAAAACCAAACCCATATTTCCGTAGTTCATCGCAAGATGATATTTTTCTTCTAACTGAATATTCAAGGCTTCTGCTTTTTTCAATAACTCTATGGCTTTCTCAGGCTGATTTAGGTCAACAAGTACCAGGGCCAGATTATTTTGTGTGATAGCCAGATTTGATAACTGATTAGACTCTTCGAAGATAAGCATTGCCTGAAAATAATACTCATAGGATTTCTGATACTCTGTTATACTATTATATACTAAACCCAGATTATTATAACAAGCAGCTATCAGTTGTATTTTATCCATACTCTTAGCCAATTCCAATGCTTTTTCAAAATATATAATAGCGGAATCGGTGTGCTGCTCTTTAACCATCAGCCGACCAAAGACAATATAAAAATCATACTTCGCAAAGTTATCGGTAAGCTGCCCAATGATTGCATGAACTTTCTTCAGGTTCATTTGAGCCGTATCCAAATTGCCATAATCCAGATTCATATCACCCAAAGAAGTATATACTTTGCTGATCAAATCAGGATCATTTATTTGGTCAAGTAAAGGCTCCAACGCATTAAGTCGCTCTTTCGCTATAACAGGCGTACTACCTTGAAGCTGTTTACTAGCCTCCAATTCGGTTTTGATATACTCTGAAATTGAATCAGTAGAAGCTTGGGCAAATGATGCTCCAGCCCAACTAATACATACAATATGTAAAATTATTATCAAAAAAGCTGATACACACACGTAAATCAATATATCCCATATTTTATTCATACAAGATTCAGTTTATGCCTGATATAAAATTATTTCTGATATACATATATGAGTGGGTTACTTTCCAATGCAAAACTTACTAAAAATTGTACCTAATATTTCTTCCGTATAAATAGTACCTGTAATGCTTCCCAAATGGTAAAGAGCTGTACGCATATCAATAGCCAACAGATCGGTAGGCATATCGGAATGCAGGTTATCAGCTACTGACTGCAATGCTTCGGCTGATTTTTCCAATGCATGATAATGGCGTATATTGCTGACAATAGTATCAATCTGTATAGAATTTTTTCGTGCAGACTGTACTAAACTATCAGTGATCAGATGGATATTTTCTTTACGTTTTGCTGAAATAAATATAGTCTCTAACTCAACCATTTCCCGAAAATGAGGTGGAATTTTTTCAAGTTGGTCTATTTTATTACCTATCAAAATAAAATGTTTCTCTTTATCTTGTATAAAGCTTGTAAACTCGCTTAACATTTCTTCTGCTGTTTCTCCTTTACATTGTGTCAGGTCGCACACATACAATATCACCGATGCCTGTTTTATCTTTTCGTAAGTACGTTCTATCCCCATACTTTCTATTTCATCGAACGATTCGCGCAAACCTGCTGTATCAATAAATCGAAAGCTAAATCCTTCAATGACAATAGTGTCTTCTATCACATCTCGGGTAGTACCGGGTATATCGCTTACTATGGCGCGCTCTTCATTGAGTATGGCATTCAGCAAGGTTGATTTTCCAACATTAGGTTTGCCAATGATAGCTACAGGAATACCTTTTTTTATGACATTACCTGTCTGAAAGCTATCTATCAGTGTTCTGATCTCTTTGAGTAACTCATCTAACAATTTATCTAACTCATTTCTATCGGCAAACTCCACATCTTCTTCTGAAAAGTCAAGCTCCAACTCCATTAGTGCAGCCAGTTCGACTAATCGTTGCCTTAAGCGTGTGATCTTCTCCGAAAAGCCTCCCCTCATCTGCTGTAGTGCCAGGTCATGTGATGCCTTTGAGTGGCTTGCGATCAGATCGGCTACTGCCTCAGCCTGAGCTAAGTCCATCTTTTTATTAAAAAAAGCACGCATAGTAAATTCGCCCGGCTCGGCAAGACGTACTCCCTCCTTCATCAATACCAATAGCAATTGCTCCTGAATGAAATCAGAACCATGACAACTTATTTCTACCATATCCTCACCAGTATAGCTGTGAGGACCAAAAAAAACGCTTACAAGTACCTCATCAAGCAGTTCATCATCGTCAAAAACAGAACCAAAATATTGATGATGGCTTTGAATAAGCCCTTCGTTAAATGATTTGTTATTAGTTTTAAAAATCTTTTGCAACACACTCATACTCAACGATCCGCTCATGCGGATCAAAGCGATGGCACCCACACCTGGTGGCGTAGAAACGGCCACAATAGTGTCCTTATTAAATATATCGAAATGCATGGCTAATGGTTTGCGACAAATGTATAGAAATTGTTTACATTGTACAAGCATAGAAAATTTTGTTCTAAAAGAAACTACTTCGTCAACGACTTTAATAAATTTAAAGCTATAACAGGTTTTTTTACATTTGCAGCTATGACAAACCAGATGTACGACCATATTTTATTGCCAACGGCTTATTTCCCTCCAATCCGTTATTTCATCTCCCTTTCGATAGCTCATCAATGCAGCATCGAATCTCATGAAACTTACATCAAACAAAGCTTGAGAAACCACTGTACTATTATCACCGCCAACGGGATACAAAAACTCAGCATCCCAGTACGCAAGCCAATGGGAAGCAAAACAAAGACAGGAAAAATCGAATTGATCGGCCAATCAAACTGGAATATTCTTCACTGGCGAGCCATTGCAACAGCCTATGGCAAGTCACCTTTTTTTGAGTTTTATAGGGACCAGGTAGAAGCAGTACTAAAAAATCCTCCAAAATTACTAATACAGCTAAACAGCCATCTTTTAGAGCTGTTTATGAATCTGCTTCGTATTGAATGTAATTTAAGACACACTGCACATTGGCAGGCACATACCGTTCAAGAAACTGATTGCCGTTCAATAAATTTTGAAGCACTACATCCAGAGGAAATTTATGAACCTTATACTCAAGTTTTTTCTGATCGGCACCGATTCGAACCCAATCTGAGTATATTGGATCTGATTTTTAATATGGGACCAGATGCATCTGCTTATGTCACGCATCATGCGCAAAAGTTTTTATCGCTTAGATAGCTTTGGTAGTGCATTATCCGGGATAAGCAATACGGACATGATAAATATTGAGTAATTTCTTTTTCAACATTTTTTTCACTTTGTTTAATTCCCGTAAAGTAATATTTGCATTCACAAATTGTCCGTCTTCTATCTGCTTATTGATGATATTTTCTACCAGATCGTTGATTTTTTGTTCGTTAGGCTCTTTCATGCTCCTTGATGCTGCCTCTACAGAGTCGGCCATCATCACTACAGCTGTTTCTTTGGAAAATGGGATTGGTCCTCTGTATCTGAAGTCGCGTTCGTCAATAGTTAGTCCAGGATGCAGTCGTTTTTCCAACATATAAAAGTAATTTGTCCGGCTTGTGCCATGATGAGTTCGTATGAATTCGATGATCTGATCTGGTAATCCGGCTTTACGCGCCATATTGATTCCTTTTAAAACATGTCCGATTATTATAGCTGCACTCTCTCGCGGAGGCAGGTCATCGTGTGGGTTAAAGGCACCCATTTGATTTTCAATATAGAAATATGGGCTCGCCATCTTACCTATATCATGATACAAAGCTCCGGTGCGTGCCAGCAACACATCCCCTCCTATTTCGTAAAGTGCTTCTTCTGCCAGATTGGCTACCTGCATAGAATGCTGAAAGGTGCCGGGAGCTTTGGAAGCCAGTTCGTGCAACAAAGGACTGTTGGTATTGCTAAGCTCAAGCAAGCTAAGGTCGGTCACCAAACCAAACATGCGCTCAATCAGAAAAATTAATGGTAATGCTAAAATAGTCAGCATTGAACTTCCTGCAAAAATCCATAACATCCGATATTCAACCTGATGAAAATCAGATGCAAACATCAGGTTAAACCCTAAAAATACAAGTATGTATCCAACAAACACCAAAAAAGAAGCCCGGAAAAAATACAAGCGCTTGTTGTGATCAGCTAAGCTTAATACCACTACATACCCTACTATAAGCTGTTGAAACACAAACTGAAATGCATTTGTCATGCTAATAGCTACCAATAAAATGGTAAGCAAATGAACTAAAAAAGTGGTTCGCGCATCATAAAAGGTAATCAACAATATTGGCAGCATACCATATGGGAAGAGATATATCAGTGAAGGCGCCTGTTCAAGCAATATCTGTGAAGGTATGACCACCAATAAAAGAAGAAGCAGGATAAGATTTATTTTTTTCAGTTCACTAAAAATGTTTTTCTTAAAAATACGTAAGTAATAAAACAGTATCCCTAACACTATCAACACAAGTAGTATTTTCCCGGCTATCAGTGTGCCTGAGCGAATGCTGTCATCCGACAATGAAGTAAACTCAGCTTGCAACGAGCTTAGTATCAGATATTTTTCTTCATCAACTGTTTCGCCTTCAGAAATGATCAGTTCTCCTTTTTGCACTAAGCCAAATACTGGCGAAACACGTTGCCATGCCTGCTCAGTTGCCTGAGTAGTAAAATAAGGATCAAACACTATGTTTTGAACCATCGCCTCACGCAACATATTCAGTATTGCTTCTTTATGTTCGACACTAGCTACAGCTAACTGCTGACGGCAGTATTCAAAAGCAGTAGCTATAGTAAAGAAATCCTCTTCCGATGCAGTACTCACTTCCTTATTATGCACTAAATTGATCAGTACACCAGATTTACCTCTTGCATCAATGATTTGGTGATGCTGAATGATTCCCTTGGTATAAACCTGATCAAAGAGCTTTAGAATCCACTGCTTTTGAGAGTTTTCAAGCTCTAAGACCATAGCCTGTTCGTTCAATTTCTTTTCAAGTTCTTTTCTGGCTTCGACAACAAGTTCATCCTGTTTCTGGAAATAAGGATACACCTGATCGGCTATCTGCTGTCTTTCAGCCTCTATGCGATCGGCCGACTTATGAATAGTGAAATCGAATGGAGCAATCAAAGTGGTGTGCTGCCAAGGCTTACCCAGATGAAACTCATACCTGAATGAAGAAGAATCAGGCATCAGCCAGACTATCAACACTAAAACAATGATAAAAGGAAGTATCTTGAAAAGCTCGTAATGAATCTGTAAAAGCCGCTGGATCAAAGGGCGCATAAACAGTACAATTTTATCCGGACAAATGTACATGTTTTTTCTAAGGAAACCATCAAGTACTTTAGGCTCTGGCACATTGTCAGTCGATAGGATGTACACACCATCAGCAAATCATCTGTAATAGCATGGATGGCTGAAAAGCTTTATTTTTGACAAAGTTTTGAGTAAAAGAAAACGCATTGGTTAAGCTCATGCAACAATGATTTTAAATCATACTGTATCAAACAGTAAAAGATAAATCAGTACACCTTCACCTATGGCAAGTCTTTCTTACTCAGCATATGTTTACAGTATAATTTTAATTCCATGAATCTAGCCCAATGTAATCTTTCTGTAGTGCCTGTTCGTGCCGAGCCTTCTGAAAAAAGCGAAATGATAAGCCAACTGCTTTTCGGGGAACGCTGTGAAATACATACTTCCCATTCGGGGTGGGCGCATATACGCATTTTAGATGACGACTATGAAGGATGGTGTAGCCTCAATCAACTTGGCCTGATGGCGGCTGATACAGCTATTGAACACACCAAAGGGAAAAAAATCTTAGTCAGTCAAACAGGCAGTGTCATAGAGGGCAGTATTGAAAAGTTAATCAGTTTTGGAAGTATTTTATACACTGAGGGTCAGCCGACACAAGCTGTTCTTCAGCCGATGGAGGGTCGTTGGCGTGAATTTCCTATACGATCATCAGTAACACAACTCATTGAAGATGCACAGCTTTTTATGGGGACACCTTATCTTTGGGGCGGCCGAAGTATATTCGGATTAGATTGTTCCGGTTTTATTCAGATACTTTTTAAAGCCAATGGAATTTCGCTGCCTCGCGATGCCCGTCAACAGGTGCATATAGGTGAAACCATTAATTTCAGAGAAGAAGCCAAAGCAGGTGATCTGCTCTTTTTCGATAACACAGAAGGTGACATAACCCATGTAGGCATGCTGATAGACGGAAAGAATGTCATACATGCCTCCGGTTTTGTCAGATCAGATCAGGCTGACCATTATGGTATTTTCAATCGGGATACCGGAAGTTACACCCATAAGCTCCGGATTATTAAGCGTATTACAATATAAATCAACTCCGTATCAACTATTTTCTTTGAAGTAAAAAATTTCAATACATAGCTTAAATCGCTTTAATATCACTATATGGTATGGTTTATGTGAGCTGCTTTCCAAATCAATAAAAATCATTTTACTATGGTACTTCAAACAAATTTAGAGCATATTCGTACGGCAGATGAGCTCAACACTCTTATCCAAGAAGAAGAAAACGTAATGGTATGTTTAGGTCGTATGGGGCCAATGTGTATTCCGGTGTATGGCATCATGGAAGAATTGGAAGAGGAATATACTCATGTAAAGTTTCGTGATATGCTTTTTGATACGCCCGAAGCAGCAGTGATCCGTAACCTCCCTGAATGCAGGGGTTTTATGGGACTCCCGTTTACGGTCTATTATAAAAATGGTAAGGTAGTAGCAGCTACCAGCAGCATACAGAACCGCGATCAGATCACTGCTATATTAGACACTCATTTTGGTAATAATCAATAAAATATTGGAGATTGGCTTATGAAGTCAACACATTATCAAGCAATTGTCATAGGTGCTGGTCCTGCAGGTCTTACGGCCGGCATCTATCTTTCACGTGCAAAAATATCAACTTTGATCTTGGATTCAGGTGTAGCCGGCGGCCAGATGGTTTTATCCTATGAGATAGCTAATTATCCGGGCTTTGAAAGTATTTCGGGATATGAGCTGAGCAACAGGATGAAAAAGCAAGCCAAAAGTTTTGGATGCGATCTTATGTCGGGTATCTCCATCCATGAGTTTGACTTTGCATCAGAGCTCAAATCAGTGGTTCTATCAAACGGAAAACGTTTCACAGCAGATACTGTTATACTGGCTACAGGAGGTCGATCAAGAAGCTTGGGAATCGAGGGTGAGGAACATTTTAAAGGCAGAGGAATATCGTATTGTGCTACTTGTGATGGCGATTTCTTTACCGATAAAGAAATTGCAGTAGTTGGAGGTGGTAATGCCGCATTGGAGGAAGCTGTCTCATTAACCAAATACGCCTCTCGTGTAACACTGATCCATATGTTAGACCATTTTCAAGCCTTTGAGCATGCACAGCAGGAAGTATATGCCAATCCTAAAATAGATATTAAGATGAACAGCCGCATCGTGAAGTTCAACGGTAACGAAGCATTGGAATCGATCACTGTAGAAGACATGACTACTGGCTCCACACATCAGCTTGACTTATCGGGTGTATTTATCTTTATAGGATATGAGGCTAATACCGATTTCATCAACGGACGATGCATCCATTTGAATGAAAGGCAAGAAGTTGTTGTTGATAGTACTATGCAAACTAATATATCTGGAGTGTTCGCTGCCGGTGATGCCAATGCAAAGCGTTTCAGACAGATCACATTAGCCACAGCCGATGGAACTCTGGCAGCATTACACGCCATAGAATACCTGAACAGATCAGCCCGTACGCAAAATGAGGCAGTCGCCTGAAAAAAGAATAAAATAGATTCCTAATACGTGCAGAATGAAGGCTTAAACGGGTTCCTCCCTTCGGTCGGAATGACTGTATAAGAGAGATTCCTATGACGAATACAGGATGAAGGCTTAAACGGGTTCCTCCCTTCGGTCGGAATGACGGTATAAAAGGGTTCCTATGACGAATACAGGATGAAGGCTTAATGGGGTTCCTCCCTTCGGTCGGAATGACGGCATAAAGGGTTCCTATGACGAATACAGGATAAAGGCTTAAAGAGGTTCCTCCCTTCGGTCGGAATGACGGTATAAAGGGTTCCTATGACGAATACAGGATAAAGGCTTAAAGAGGTTCCTCCCTTCGGTCGGAATGACGGTATAAGAGGGATTCCTACGACGAATACAGGATGAAGGCTTAATGGAGTTCCTCCCTTCGGTCGGAATGACGGCACTTACTATGTTACTAGGGGTTGGATTCATAGTGGCGGCGCAGCCGCCACTATGAATCCAACCATCCCATTATAACCCGATTGTCATTCCGACCGAAGGGAGGAATCTTGCTACCGGATAATGGGGGATTCAGATGTAAAAAGGGATATTTCATTTTTAACGATTAGTTGAAGCGCTTACTGATAGTGAGTTAATACCATTTTTCAATTGGGTTTATCAAAATCAAGTGGTGGGATGATCTTTTCTTTCTCTAAATCTCTAAGCAGTTCTGAAACTTGATGGGTAAATAGTTTCTTTTCTCTGACAAAACCCTTTTCTGTAACAAGTTCATTCAATTTTACATCCTTTCCCACAACTTAAATACTAATTTTGGTTTGGAATGCCCACTACCTTTGAATAACAAAACATTTTAGTTCCCAAGACGTGTACAGGATAAAGGCTTAAAGAGGTTCCTCCCTTCGGTCGGAATGACGGCACTTACTATGTTACTAGGGGTTGGATTCATAGTGGCGGCGCAGCCGCCACTATGAATCCAACCATCCCATTATAACCCAACTGTCATTCCGACCGAAGGGAGGAATCTTACTACCGGATAATGGGGGATTCAGATGTTTAAAATTTGTACTTTTGGAGTTCTAACAATTTTCAGTGCACATGAAAAAACTGAATATCATCCAACTTTTTACTATTATCTTTTATACGTTCGGGATTAGTTTTTTAAACTTTAAAGACCTTTCCTTCTCAGTGAATGTAAAAGCTTATTTAGCTCTATTGTTTGGGGTTTTCCTAACAATCATTTCAATTGTAGTAGCAAGGAAAAACAGAAAGCATAAGCAATGATGTGAATTGGGGCCTACGTATATTTTATGAAGTGATACCGAGCAGCCATACTAAGATTGAACCTTGCTGGTTGATTTAATAGTTGATCCACAGGATATTTTTTTAACTTTTCCGGATTTTCCTAAAAAGTTTATCTGTTATCAGGATATAAAATACACCACACCAATTTGTCAGGATTTCAATCAGCTGTTAATACTGGTACGCAGTTGTCTTAGCGCACTATCCACAAAGTTGAGGATTCAGTTTTTTAGTATAAATTTGACGTTCGATGGACGATCAACTTTTATATCAGATAGCCCTCACGCTCATTCCTGGTGTTGGCGATGTGAATGGTAAAAAATTAGTTGCCTATTGCGGAGGACCTCAGGCAGTTTTTCGGGAAAAGAAGAAACTATTGGAAAAGATACCCGGTATAGGTAGCTATGTGATACAAAGCATATTACAGTTTAAAGATTTTATACGTGTTGAAGCTGAGTTGGAGTTTATTAAAAAAAACAATATTCAGCCCTTGTTTTATCTTCATCCGGAATATCCCAAGCGACTGCAACATTGTGCCGACAGTCCTATGATGCTGTATTACAAGGGCAATGCAACACTTAATCATCACCGTATTATTGGTATAGTAGGCACGCGTCATCCTACTGAATACGGAAAACATTATTGCGAACAATTGGTTGAATCCCTCAGGCATGACGATCTACACATAGTCAGTGGCTTAGCGTATGGTATTGACACCTGTGCTCATCGAGCCTCATATCAAAACAACATCCCTACTATTGGCGTATTAGGTCATGGCCTTGATCGTATCTATCCGGCAGTAAATCGTTCATTAGCAAGTCGTATGCTTGACAATGGAGGACTATTGACCGAGTTTATGAGCCGGACACAGCCCGATAGAGAAAATTTTCCAAGGCGAAACCGGATCATAGCCGGAATGGTGGATGCGCTTATAGTAGTTGAATCGGCAAAAAAAGGTGGAGCTCTCATCACTGCAAATATTGCCAATTCCTATAACAGGGATGTGTTTGCTGTACCCGGAAGGGTGGGCGATATCTATAGCGAAGGATGCAATTATTTGATACGTACCAATCAGGCCGAGCTATTGGAGAATGCCAAAAATCTGCGGTATATAATGGGTTGGGAGAAAACAGTAAAAGCTAGTGGACATCAAACTAAATTATTCAGAGAATTTACAGAAGAGGAGCAACTTATTATGAATTTCTTTGAGAACCAGAACGAATGTCGTTTAGATGATATTATGATCAACAGCGGTTTCTCTGCATCAAAATTAGCTTCCTTGCTCCTAACCCTTGAGTTTGATGGCATAGTTACTGCCCTACCCGGAAAACGCTACAAAAAAAACTAATTAGAAAGACAGCTGATTGAAAAGCATTTCCACTTCGCCACACATAGTATCCACCGGCAAAGTCAGGCTTGACCAAAAAATTAAGACATCATTTATTCCAAAGGATTATTGTAGTTTTGCGGTATAAATCAAACGTATAATTTATGACACGAAAATTTACTGTGATGCTGATTTGTCTTATCCTAAGCAGCACGCTTATTGCTCAGGAAAAGGCTTTTCATTTCGGATTTAAAATTGCTCCCAGCATGAGCTGGATCAAGCCTCAGTCGCAGAATTATGTAAATGAAGGAGTTAGACTAGGGTTTAACTGGGGTTTTGTAGGCGATTTTTATTTAATGGAGAACTACAGCCTGCAATCAGGATTCAACATTTTGTATGTAAACGGAGCATACTCATATCCAGACATGTATCAGCCCGATGGTGTCTCATCACCTATAACAGGCACAACAACACGTGAATTGCGTTTGAAATATGTGCAAATACCAGCCATACTACGAATGCGAACCAATTATATTGATAAAATGGCTTTTTATGGCGAAGCTGGTCTGGCATTGGCATTTAAAACAGGCGCCAAAGCTGATGATGAGTTTCAAGGACAGATACTTACTCATACCTTAACCGATCAGGATGTCAGTAAACAATATCGGTTCTCAAGAGAATCACTAGTTCTGGGTGCCGGTATGTTTTATAAATTAAACGGGTCAACACGGCTTTTTGGAGGCCTGAGATTCGATAATAATTTTTTCGACATCATCAAAGACCAGAATGCAGTGGACCCCAAAGTGAAGCAAAACGGAATTGCAAACTATATTGAACTGAATATTGGTATCCTCCTTTAACACTATTGATATGTGAAAATTGCAGTCGCACAACGTAACTTCCATCAGGGGAATATCCCTCACAATACAGCTATCATCCTGAGCTCCATAAAGGAAGCCAGAAAGAATAAAGCAGAGCTACTCATAGTTGCCGGATACGCTTTAACCGGCTATCCACTATACGATCTGACCACCTACGACAGCTTTGTATATCAGATACATAACAGCTTACAACAAATAGCCGATGCCTGCCAGGATATAGCTTTCCTGACAGCTACACCTTATTACTCTGATGAAAAACAACTCCACTATGGTGTGGCACACTGCTTTCAAGGTAATATTGAATATTTAGGGGAAACCCTTTATCCAAATCTTCAACCAGATCTAAAGCATTTGACTGTGAAAGCCCATGCCATTTCCATGATCATTGGAGATACATCAGCTTCGTTTGCAGCTATTGAACAACTGACCACTCTCGGGAATACCGACCTTTTAATCTATTTATCTGCTACTCCATTTGATTACAGTTTACCGACAAGACGAATAGATCAACTAACGTTACTAACTAAGCAATTGAACACTCCCCTACTCTTTGTAAATCATATAGGAGCCTCTACTGATCTTCTGTTTGAAGGTTCTTCTATGGCTTTTTCAGCTGAGGGCAGCTTGGTTGTTTCAGCCGGTTTGTTTCAGGAACATATGTTTTATGTGGATAGCTCTCAATTACACTCTAACAGCTACGAATCTCTTTTAATTGATATTCCAGATAAATCCACTCTCATACGGGATGCATTAGTCTTAGGGATACAGGACTTCTTTTATAAATCGGGTTTTCGTCAGGCTGTGCTTGGGTTATCAGGTGGCCTTGACTCGGCAGTTACTGCGGTATTAGCTGTCGAAGCCCTTGGGGCAGAAAATGTGTTGGGTGTGATGATGCCATCCCAATTCTCAACCGAGCATTCACTCATCGATGCAAGGCAATTGGCACTGAACCTGCAAATACAAACTGAGCTGATCCCGATTGAATCTCAGTTTCATGCGGTTATGAACAGTTTACAGTATGTCTTTAAGAACAAGGAATTCGGTATCACGGAAGAAAATATTCAAGCACGCCTACGTGGTTTACTGCTTATGGCAATCTCCAATAAATCAGGGCATATCGTGCTCAACTCCAGTAATAAAAGTGAGGCTGCTGTAGGATACGGAACGCTTTATGGCGATATGAGCGGCAGCTTGTCGGTTTTAGGCGATGTGTATAAAACAGAAGTATATCAATTAGCAGAATTAATCAATCGCGAAAAGGATGTTATCCCAGTGAACATCATTCAAAAGCCTCCTTCTGCCGAACTTAGTCCCGGACAAAAAGACAGCGACAGCTTACCAGCTTACAAGCTGTTAGATGCTCTGTTATTTCAATTTATCGAAGAAAGCAAAGGCTCTGACGAACTGGTTAAGGATGGCTTTGATCCCGAATTGGTAAAACGTATTATATCTTTAGTCAACCGAAGTGAGTTCAAACGCTTTCAGGCACCCCCTGTCCTAAAAGTGTCACCCCGAACGCTAAAAACAGACAGAAGCATGCCTCAAAACAGTTCGTTTATTATATGAGTATTTTTCAAAAATGATTATCACTAAAAAACTGATACTAATTCTAACGCTATTGATTACTACATCTGTGCGATCACAACAAACAGATACCCTGACCCTGTATTCAAAAGCGTTTGACAGCGAAAGGACAATTTATGTCAGCACACCAGAATTTTATACCTATCAATCTGATAAAGTCAAACTGCCAGTCATATATATATTGGACGGCCAACATGAATGGTTTGTTAATCCGCTGTTGAGTACAATCAAGTATTTACAATATACACATCAGATCCCACAGGCTATAATAGTAAGTATTCCACTATCAGACCGAAATAAGGAATGCACGATAACAAGCTTAGAAAACGATGAACTAGCTTTGCATAGGTTCATCACCGAGGAAGTGGATAAAAAAATACAGTCTTACCAGCCGAATACTTATAAAATAATTATCGGACACTCTTTTTCGGCATCCTTTGCTCTTTATTCATTTCTGAAAGCACCGGAATACTATTCAGCCGTGATCGCACACACACCTATGGATAGCTTTAAGGAGCTTATATCAGCCTTTGAAAGCAACCCGGAAACAGACCAAACAAAAATATCAGTTTCAATTGGAGGCAAATCAAAAAGTCAAGACTATTACCATCGAAAAACATTTGATAAGCTCCAAACAGAATTTCCACAATTTTTTAGTACAATCCATACATTTATCGCCGATAATTCAGGACATACAGCAGTGCCAATAGTAGCTAACCCATACCTGTTGACAAATATATTTTCAAGTTTTAATGACAGATATTCAGATATTGCAAAAGTTGATGAAGAGTATAAGATCATTACAAGACCTTCTTCTGTACAGGAAGAAATGTCCCACATAGAATTGGCATCAAAAATAGGTGACTACTTTTATCCGCCAGAGATTGCAGAGGTAAACGGAATTGCATCCCGATATTGGAACAGCGATCTAAATACATACGCAATAGCCGTTTATGAAATGGCGATCACTTATTATCCAATGTACTATGATTTTCATCTTCAGCTGTACGATTTGTTATTATCCACAGATAAAATACGTGCAAAACATCATTTAGAAACAGCTAAAGAGCTTATCCTATCAGTAGAAACGAACACATTGGAACAGCTTGAATTATTAGATGAAATTAATCAGGAAAGAATGAAAAACGGCTGGTAAGGGGCTTCTCTGTTATGGGCAGAATGTTGTGATGACACTACATAAGGCTTAAAAAGTTCGGTAGCAATGCCAGTGTCTGTGCGTTATTAAGTTGAAATTTTTGCCACCGTTAAAAATAAAGTTACAGCAACAGTATGTATCGAGGATTCAGCTTTTTTCTTCTAATTTTAAATCTCATATTATGGTTTCATTTTTTTCTATACTTCTCATCATTATAGCCATTTATTATGCGTTTGTTTGGTCGAATAGGGCTCGGTCATCAACCTCAAAGAAATCTGTTAGGCGTGCTGGCGGCTATTCCAAGTGGATTGGAGGTGGTTTAGGATGGGCTTTTGGTGGTCCCATAGGTGCTATATTAGGTTTTGCCTTTGGCAAGATGTACGATGACCAGCGGCAACAGCCTTCAATAGATACCATTTCAACTTTGCAAGGCGATTTCATGGCCAGTCTGCTTATACTCACCGCAGCCCTGATGAAGTCGGATGGAAAGGTAAAACGTTCTGAGTTAGACTATGTGAAGCAGTTTTTAAGACAAAACTTTGGCAATGAAACGGCACAAGAATATCTGCTGATGCTGCGTGAGTTTTTGAAGCAAGATATCCATATTCAGCAAGTTGCAATGCAGATTGGACGGTTCATGGATTATCCTGCCCGTTTGCAGCTGATACATTATTTGTTTGGATTAGCTGCTGCCGACACTTACTTGTCGCCTCAGGAAATAGACTTGATATCCAGAATAGCTGCCTATTGCGGTGTGGCTCCCGGCGATCTAAACTCCATAAAAGCCATGTTCGTCAAAGAAACAGATAGCGCATATAAGATATTGGAGATCAGCTCGGATGCCGAGATTGCTGACATCAAAAAAGCCTATCGTGAAATGGCGATGAAATATCATCCGGATAAGGTTAGCCACCTTGGAGAAGACATACGCCTGGCAGCTGAAAAAAAGTTTCAAACCGTTACAGAAGCTTATGAAACGATCAAAAAAGAACGTGGATTCAACTAAGCCGTAACAAGCTATTTATAAAACCGCCAACTTACACCAAAATAAAACTTAGGATCGGGCATAGGATGATGCGGGGTGGTGTAATAGGTATGACTCTCCATGAAACCTAAAAGATTAACTAGTTGTATATACAACCTTGCTCTTTTCACTTTAAGTGCCAGATGCACATCTAGATAAGGAAAATCGCCTATCTCTTTTTCAAACTGCAAATAAAACGAACGGGTAGCCGGCATCCATGCATCGGCCAAATAGCTGCTGAACCATTTCAGTTCCATGCCCGGCTGAATAGTAGCTGCTTTGCCAAAGATGTCAGATGTATAGGTAATCTTCAGGTGAGCCGTTATATCAGGTATATGCAGTAGGGTATCATTATCAGTCTTCTGCAGATGAACACTTCCAGTCATATCAAATTTTCCAAGCTTCAGCTGCAGATTGCTATAAAGGTTAAAAAGGCTGAACGTACCACTTGTCTGGGCCGGCCAGGCAAACTTATCTATATACAGATATTTATCCAAAAGATGCCAATGCCCTCCTACGGTAAATCCTTTGAAATGGTACCCACCATGAGCACTTAGGATACGCTCGCTTAAAAAGTCATTTTCCCATCGGAAATGGTTGGAATCAAAATAGCGAAAAAACCATGAGGCTGACTGATTGATTAAGCTAACCCGAAAAAACAAATCTCCCAGATTACGCGATTCAGTCCCTAAATATTGGCGGACACCTCCTTTAAGCTGCAAATCGCCTGTTGCTACACTCCCTGTGATAAGCTTTACAGTGCCATCAATAAAAAACGAACGGAATAAAGATATCTGTATCCCTCCATAAGGATTCAACTGCCAGTCGCTGCGCCCTCCAAGGCTGTCCGGTGCCTGGCTGTTTACACTCTCAATTCCGGCATATAAATAAAAAGGCGGTTGCTGTGTGGCTGGTTCTACTCCAAGATTATTCCATTGCAGCCTGTTTCTCAGCACAGAGACATACAACGAATCGAAGGTTTGAGTAGAATCCAACACCTGATCGTAAGGAGCATAAAAAGGCTCTAAGGGACTTCTTTCGGTATATATAAATTGATTACGTTGATATTCAAGCTGATGAGAAATACGTCCAAGTCCAACCGCTCTTACCTCCTCCACGCTATCATTGATCCAAACTTTTCTGGGAAAAGCTACTACATATTCCTGTTCAAGACCAAAACCTGACTGCTTGATCATATTTTCGGCATCAATCAGATGGACGGGTAACAACCTTCGATCGGTCTCCCTATTCTCCTCAAAATCGGCATCATCCTGAATACCACCGTTTTCGCCCATCTCCATCTTATTATAAAAATAATGAGCTAAAAGCCGGTATCTCTGGTTGTTAGTTGAATATCGGCCAGTAAAATAAACATGGTTGTTATTGATCTTGGTATTTTTATATATGCCGGGCGAATTGACTAAAGAGTAGTGCATTCCGATAAAGAGTCGGGGACGAATTTCACGCGCAAAACGAGCTTTCAGATGCTGCTCTTTCTTTGAACCCATCATATAATTGAGTTCAGTGAAAGGCTGCAAAGGCATTAAGTAATGGATATTATTGGAGTTACGCAAGAAATTGCGATATGCAGGCTGATATACATCAAAACCATTTCTGAAAAAGGGCTGCCAAATCAGGCTTTGATGCGCAGTGGATGTATTACTCAAACTCTGTAGCAGACTGCCGTTCTGTCGAAGCAGGTCTAAGCTTCCAAGATCAACAAGGCTAGTGTCAATAAACCGTTCAGGAACTAAATACAAACTATCAAAGCTACGAATGAAATAACGCACATAAGTTGAATCAATAAAATGTTTTTCTGCGTCAGTCTGAGCTTTCATCACTAATGTGCTACCTACACCAAGCCATATAAAAAGCAATATGAATGAAAGACGTATATCGAAAATCCGCATCGCAGAGGTTTTAAGGCCGTAAAATTACGCATATCCTCCTACACTCACCTAAACTTTAGCAGACAAACGGCTCATCAATTGATAATAAGTAGATTAACTTTGATTGAACTATACTCGCAAACAAATAGATTATTCGATTGTTATGATAAAACCTTTTGGTGTCTTTTATAATGGTCGATAGTGCGTTTAACAAGATATGAGCAGGTCAGTATTCTCTACTATGAAGGTCAACAAGTCAAATGTTTTTTATGTATCCAAACCTAAAGAGCCTACCTTTGCCACAGCTTAGGATTCCATGTTCTGAACAAATAGTGTTGCATGAGGACACAGGCTTTTGTAATCAACAAGTTACTTACTGTATTTGATTAAAAATTATGGAGATTAGTAAGATCACTGAATCAATATAAAAACAAGGAATGCATGACACACACCACCACATCGCGAACAGCTTTTATTGACGGCTCTCGATTGATCGTCGAGGCTTTGGTTCAAACGGGTGCCGAAGTCTTTGTAGGCTACCCCATCACTCCGGCCAATTTATTATACTCATATGCCAACAGACGTTTTCCTACTATGATGGCAGCACCTGACGAGATCACAGCTTTGCAATGGATGTCGGGTTTTGCTACTTTAGGAAAGCTTCCGGTTACTGCCACAGCCTTTCCGGGATATGCGCTGATGGTAGAGTCAATCAATATGGCGTTGATGATGGAGCTGCCTATGGTCGTCATCCTGGCACAACGGTTAGGGCCTGCCACAGGTACTGCTACAGCAGGTGCACAAGGCGATCTGAATCTTGTACATGGAACTGTATCAGGTGGGTTTCAGATACCTACATTTTGTATCAGCAACTTAGACGACTGCTGGAGCTTGAGCGCCAAAGCGGTTGAAACAGCTATGCAACTACGTACTCCGGTCGTACTACTTACTTCCAAAGAAATGGTGATGACACAGATGAGCTACGACTTAAACCGGCTTACTCCATTAAAAAAATCAACATTAAAGCATTATACCGGCACTGAACCATACAAACCTTATCATACCGATGAAAGTTTAATACCTGAATTTTTGCCCATCAGCCAAAGCACTCATCAGGTACGCTTCACCGCTTCTACACATAATAAGGCCGGCATACTTCAAAACACTACCCCTGAAGCCCTTGATAACACCAAACGGCTAAAAGATAAATTAGACCTACATGCTGATTTTCTGTTGCATTATCATTACGAAGAAGACAATCATGCTAAGGTGTTGGTAATTAGCTTTGACCAAACAGCACAAGCAGCCCGTGAAGCTGTAGCTATATTGCGACAGCAAGGTACTAAAGTAGCTCACTTAATAGCCAAAACATTGTTTCCCATACCTCAAAAATATTATGAGATCAGCGCATTATATTCACATATCATAGTAGCAGAAGAAAACTTAGATGGTCAATATCGTCGATTGCTATTCGGATCAGCCCCAAACACTAACGTTAGCGGTGTCAATGCTATTGGACGCATGATACATCCGGATGAAATCATAGAGGAGGTTAAAAAACATGAGTAAACAATTTCTTACCGACAGCAAGGCCTTACCATTTTGTAAAGGCTGCGGTCATACAGGAGTAGCCCAGAACACCGAGAGGGCTTTGCAACAGTTGGGATATGATCCATTAGACGTAATTTTTGTGACCGACATAGGTTGTCATGGCATTATTGACAAAAATCTGGTCAGCCACACCGTTCATGGACTTCATGGGCGCTCAGTAGCTATAGCGGGTGGGATAGCTGCCGGACTACCCAAAGACAGCAATAAAAAAGTTATTGTCTTTATAGGCGATGGTGGAGCTACTATAGGGATGCAGCATCTGATGATTGCAGCTCATCACAACTTTTCAATGACGGTAATTGTTCACAACAATATGCTTTATGGGATGACAGGAGGGCAACCCAGTGAGTTCACCCCTGAGGGATTTAACACACCTACAACTCCACATCGTTCATCAGCAGGCGCCATTGATATATGCAAGGTAGCAGAAGCGGCAGGAGCAGCATACGTTAGCCGGATATTTGGTATAGGCAACTTCACTGCCGAATTAGCCGAGGCCTTCTCACAACCTGGCTTTTCATTAGTTGAAGTAATGGAGCTTTGCACCAGTTATGGTCTCAAATCCAATCCAGGCATGAAATTAAAAAACCTGATAGAAGAAGCAGAAATAGAGTTTATAAAATATACCAACGAGACTAAGAAAAGCTCCGAGCTCCCTGATTATGAGGGGCATCGCCTATCGCTTATCACTGATCAGTTAGTCATACCACAAGAATATACAGCAGATAGCACGCACAAAATCAGTATCCTATTAGCCGGATCAGCCGGAGAAGGTACCCAGTCGGCAGCCGAGTTTTTAGCCCGTACTGCCATGCTATCCGGCTTGCACGTTACACGAAAAAGCCATGTGCCGGTGACGGTAGGCGTGGGTTTCTCAGCATCGGAAGTAATCATATCCAAAGAACCTATCTATTATACCGGATCATCAAAGCCCGATTATATACTGATCACTTCAAAAGATGGATTAGAATATGCCATGCCCAGACTTACAAACGGATACAAATCAATAGTATATATGGATGCCACGCTACAAACTCCTGAAACAGCCTCTGAGATACATATCATACCGATGCGCGAAAAAGTCGGAGCACGTAATGCGGCTTTGCTCAGCGTATTCAAATTGGTTACCGACAGCCGTATGCTTAGTATGGAATCAATGATCTCTGCCTACTCACAACATAAGTTGGCAGCCAAGCTACCTATAGATACATTTTTAGATCAACTGACCTGAAAAATTCATTCACTTTCATTAGCTTTGCTAAAAAACTAATACCATGCGTTTCATTCATTTACTTTCTTTCGTCGTTATTATGGCTGGCTTGAGTTATACTGCTCAAGCCCAATATATCACTCCAGGCAACAGCCTTAGTCTTTCATTAGACGACTTAGTCAGCAGTTCTGATGGAGTAGTAACAGGTGCTGATGGTATATATCAGGTAAATGGTGCATTGACTATATCGGCTACCGACACTTTACGCATTAATCAGGAAGCTCTGATACGGGTTGCTTCAGGTATCCGGCTTGAGTTTGAAGGCACACTGATCTCCGATCCGATTGAGGGGAAAGTACATTTCACCGCAATCGACACAACTAACTCTGCCGCTAACTTCAAGGGATTCCGGTTTAGCGATTCGCCAGCCAACCTCATGCGCAACACCATAGTATCCTATGGAGGTGGGTTACAGCTTATCAGCTCAGAAGCTATATTTGAATATTGTACATTTCGTCACAACGGCTCTTCCAACGTATCGGCAGTCATCACTTATAGCTCGTGCAGTCCGGTTATCCGGTATTGCTATTTCATAGAAAATGCACGCTCTGCCATAGGATCAGGTGCGAATGTGAGCGGATCGCCACATATTATGTATAATATCCTGATACACAACACTACCGACAACAGCAACCGCCCTCAGATCAATTTAGGGCCTGGAGCATCCGATAGTTTGTACATAGTAGGTAATTATATCGAAGGACACTATGATATGGCCGGAGGAATAGGTCTTAGCAACCTGTTAGCTACTGGAAGCACCAAAGCAGTAGTACGCAACAACTATATAGTTGGTAATCGATATGGGTACGCTCAGATAGGAAATAATATTGCAGCATTTATTGCAGATAATCATCTGATTGACAATAATATTCAGAATCAGCCTAATTTGGGAGGAAGCGGACTTAATTTTCAAGCCAACGGAACTGGCAACACAGCTATAGTGCGTCGAAATCTGATCACCGGTAACCTTTGGGGTGTTACACTACAAGGGACAGCCAACGCAGATTTTGGTACTGAAAGCGATCAGGGTGGAAATGTATTCTATGATAACGGTAATAGCGGAAGCATTTATGCCTTATATAATAATACACCTATTGACGTTACCGCCATTGGAAATTATTGGGGAACCAACGATCCGGATGAGGCAGAAGACTTTATATTTCATCAGCCTGATCAAGCTGATTTAGGTTTAGTAACATATCAACCTATTTTAAGTTTAGAGCCGGTTATCAACCTCTTTCTTTTTGCCGTTGATGATAATCCACAGTTAGGAACAGATGTTTATGGTGAGATCAATCAAGACGAGCTGACAATTGAAGTAGTTGTGCCTGGAGGTACAGACCTAAGCAATCTTATACCACAAATCGGATTAGACTTTGGAGTGATCAGCGAGCCTCAGGGCGGTGTATTTACGGATTTCACTGATCCGGTCGAATATATCATTCATACCCCTCACGGAGAACAAGCCACTTATACAGTTACCGTATCTATAGAAACTATGACATACGATCTTAGTTTTGAAATAATGGATATCAACGGCACCACTGTTCCCGATGCAAGTATCACTTTAAACGGTACGACCTATCCATCAGGGACTTATGTATTTGAGAATTTGCTGCCTGGACTTTATTCTTTTGCAATTGCCCATCCAGCCTACAACATCTACGAATCTGAGGTAGAAATAATCGATCAATCCGTACAACTCACTATTGAGCTGATACCTCTGAGCTATACAGTTACTTTTGAGGTTGAAGATGAAAATGGTACTATAATCCCGGATGCTGTCATCACATTTGACGGAATTACATACGATGCCGGTATTTATTCATTTGAAAATATTGTTCCAGGAACATATCCGTACTCTGTTGAAAAAGTCAGCTATGAGAGTGTACACGGAACAGCAGAAGTAGTTGACCAACATCTGACCATACTGATTGAGATGCAGTTGATCAATTCGATAGAAGAGACATATAATCAGATCAAATTGTATCCTAATCCGGTGAACCAGGAGGCTATTATAAAAATTCCGAACGCCAGTAACACCTTGTTAAAAATAGTTGATCTGCAAGGCAGGGAGCTGTTGCGCACAAGTTTCTCAGGAAGTCAATATATATTATCTGTATCTGAACTTGTATCTGGCCCTTATATGTTGATCCTGACAAGTGATAGTAAGAAATATGTAAAAATTCTCTATAAGGAGTAGGCTCTTACTCAAGTATCAGTTTCTGGATATAAAACACTGTTCGAGGGTTATGGCTCCGAAGTCGGTTATTGGAGATACGTTGATAGCCGGTTGCTAAATAATACGGTCCATACCAATGCTGTAGCCAAGCTTTTCGTTCTTCCAGGAGTTTGTCGTTGGTAAAGGTATTCTCAATTTTCATTTGCTCGATCATACCTAACTGCTGTCCACCAGTATCTAACATTTTTGATGTAAGTATTCCGTTTTGAAGTTGCGTGAGTATTAACGAGCTTGAATCGGCTATCACATTCACATTTTTTTGCAAGCGGGGAACTAACACATCGCGTAGTTCTATATCAGAAGTCCAAAGCATTTCGGCTTGATCGTTAAAAGCAGCTACCAAAGCAGAAAAAAATTGATAGCCTTCAAATATGCTATACGTAAATGGTACCAGACGCCCATAAAAGTCATATGTCATGCGTGTCTCATATCTGTATTTAGGTTTAAAAGCTTCGGCACTATACACATATTGATCCTGAAAACGGATGAGTTTAGGTTCGTAGAATTGAAATCCAATATGCAAGTCTTGCTCTGCCGAACGGCTGCGTGCGCTCCGTTGCCTTGCTCTGATCAGATCATCGGTTGAGAGAGCACTATAGATATTCGAAAATTTATCAAACGAATTAAAAGATGTCTTCGGCGGTTGATCATCAATAAAACGAATGAAAAACATCCCTTTAGCTTCACTGCTTAATTCCGGTGAAGAGGCTTCCTTAGGTGTGGCACGCCTTTTTTGAAAGCCATAGCTGCCAGCCACTAACAAGCTGTTATCCGAATCGGAAAAAGCTGTCAACGAATGTATGTAATGGGTTTCATCCATATAACTCCATTGATGCAACAGAGTTCCCTGAGAAGTAAAAGAAAGAAAAACATCCCCAAGAAACTTATTCCCGTCAAAATGCTTTATCGCTACAACAAAACTATTACGATCAGTAGATGAGCTTACATATTGAACGACTGTCTGTCCTTCGAGATTATGAGGAATACTCTGCATGCTGTTTTGTTTCAGATCGAACAGCAGTAAATCGCTAGTAAATTTTTGCAGATTCAATGCTAACAACATATAATTGCCCGACACTGCAAATCCTTTCACCAATGCCTTTTCCGGCAGGCTACCGCCTATCAGTCCAAATGAAGCTGAGGGATGATGCAGCCTGAGCACTTCAAAAGCGTCGGCACTTCGTTTGCCTTCAGGACTTACGAAAAGAAATACTGTTGTCTGCTGATATGTTTCCGCACTATGAAAGACTAATCCATCCTTCAAAGGTACGTATTGAACCCATTTTTCTGTGAAATTAGTATCTAACAGACTGAAATACCATTTGCGCTTTTCATCCTCCATAGTTTCCGTGCTCTCATAAAACATCAGCATCCCCTCTGTACCCAACAGTTCAAGGTGGTATGCCGATGCATCAATACGTGACGGAAACTCAAGCCGTACAGGCTCAAGCACCTGCGACAAGCCAAAAAACTGTAGAGGCCACAACAGCCATGCAAGGATCAAAAACTTCATAGTACGCATATCCCAAAAAATTTATACAAACATACACATTGCATTTGGTCGAAATAATTTATCCACAACATTTTGAAATACTGACGAAAACCACTTTCATGCCAAACACCTAATGCCGATCCTGAAAATTAATTTTAACAGATCGTTTATGTATTTAGTCAAGCTGTCAATCATCCAAACAACTATACAACAAGTCCATTCTCTCATTATCTGTGAATTACATTTATCAAATAAAATCGCTATGAAGTAGTGTTTGGACAAAAAATTCATTATTTTTGTTACGACATACAAATAAATTATATTAGTTTAACCAAAAACTTCCTGCCTTATGAAAAAATTATTACTCTTAATTCTTTCTGTGGTTGGATTGATTAGTGTTGTCCAATCTCAATCTATTCAAACCGATCATAAGAAATATCCTGACAGAGCACCAGCAGTCGTTCTTATAGAACCGATTGCTTCTGATGCGCCTGCTAGTTTGCCTGCTGTAATTCCTGCACCTGTCAAAGCGGGTACGGGAACCAACTACGTTTCTCAAATACCTATAGGTACTTCTGCCAATGCGATTGGTTTTTTTGTAGATGGTCGTAATGCCAATGTATGGGTTGATAACAGGCTGAACACCGTAACATTCACTCATCGATTATTATCACCCTCTGGCAACCATATAGGATATGATGTATCTTTCGATAGAGGGTTGACCTGGGATGTAGACCAACTAAACTATGATCCTACTATAGAAGGTTATAGTCCGGGACGCTATCCATTAGGAGGCATAGTGAATCCCTTAGGGAACACCGACCCTGCTAATGCCGCACATACGTATGTGGCACCTATTCTAGATGGCAGTCATGGTGCTGCCGGTTCCTGGGGTGGTATAGCCTATGGTGCCAAATCGTTTGCAGCTGATGCAACACCCTGGCAAGCAGCTTTTTCTACAACTCCTGAAAAAAAATGGTTCCTGCCCGATGCGTTTAACGTAACTCAACAAGGTGATATATGGTTTGTGGACGAAGAAACCGACTGGGACGGCAGTACTTCAACCGGATTGGGTATCCTCACAGTAGTCAGAGGAACCTATGATGCAGAAACAAGTGAGATAGAAAACTCGTATATCAGCATACCACTTGATATAGAAGAAGGACGTGGCATTAACGATATAGAGATAGCTTTTGCCCCCGACGGGCAAACTGGGTTTATCTCAGTGCTTACCTCACTTGCCAATCCACTACCCTATACTTCGTATCACCCTGTTTTATTTAAGACGACCGATGGAGGTGATACATGGGACGATCCTATTGAAGTACAACTTGGAGGTGCCGATGGGTTAGATGCCATCAAAAATTTTATCACCGATGAACGTTTAGCCGATTACTTTGATATAGTACCGCCAAGGGATGAAATCATTTATTTCATAGGATACATACATGATCTAACCGTTGATGCATGGGGAAACCCACATATCATTGGCAATATTATGCTTGCCACAGAAGATGGAATTTACACCCAGCAAGGTGTCAATGCTATATTCCATATATGGTCGCCCGATGGAGGTGAGACCTGGGATGCCTACCATATCACTAATGTCATGCAATGGAAAGCTGAGTTTACTGAAGGTGGAACTACCGTAAACCACTACAACAGACCGCAGGTAGGTACAACTATGGATGGCACCTTGATCTTCTTCTCATGGATAGATTGTGATTTGCCTGAAGCCGACGATAACACCAGACCAGATATTTATTTCAGCGATTTTATCCCTTATGAAGGTGAAAATGGCACTCATGGCGAAGTGGAGAACGTAACCTTCCTGAGCCCGGCAATGTGGACTGCCAACTGGGCTACTATGCCGTATTATGTGTTCTCGGAAATCGTGGGAGAAAATACAGTGAAAGCCACTATCCCATGGGTATATCAAAAGTTAGATAACGAGTATAACGGCTCAAATCCGGTACAGTTTTTTTATATACCCGATTTTTCCAAAACCTATACTATGACCTCAATAAGCGAGTTAAACGTATCAAATATCGCTTCTATCAGTCAAAACAAGCCTAATCCCTTTACAGGTTCAACCACAGTAGACATAAGCCTGATAAAATCAGCACATGTAAGTATTGATATATACAACCTGACAGGTCAAAAGATCAAATCAATCGATTATGGCAAATTAGGCTCTGGGGCTACTCCCTTGATCATTTCGGGAGGAGGCCTTCCTACGGGAGTTTATTTTTATACTGTTCAGGCTGACAATGACAAAGTTACTCGTAAAATGATCGTTCATTAGAGTATTATTTACTTAAAATAAATACGTCTCTGCTTGCAGGGACGTATTTTTTGTTTACTTTTGGCATGATAAATTATTTTTCATTTCTAACCCTAAAATATTTTCTAATTATGAGGAAAGTTTTACTATTAACGCTCGTGTTAGGCCTTGGTCTTACAGCCTTTGCACAGCGTACCTACAAATTGAAAAGCAATCTGCGTGAGCACAAGGCTATCGAAAAAATGATGATCGGTATAGAGCCTACCAAAGCTACTAGCATGATCAGTAACCAACAAAACGATGCCCCTGCATTTTTACCACAATACAAAAACACTAATGCGGTAACTATTATTGATATTGGTACTTCAGCCAATGCGTATAGCTACAGCTATGCCGGCGGGCAGAAAGAAATTGTTGCAGCAGCCCCCGAAGTGAATGTGGTAACTAATTTCCATCGTATGGGTGGTGCATTAGATCCAGCCGGATACTCTGGTGACTTAGGCTACGATATTTCGTTCGACGGTGGTTTGACCTGGACTAATATGATCGAAATCTATACTGCTACCAATAATGCCGGTGGTGAATATTATACGGATGCCGGACGTTATCCTTCACACGGCCTTTACAATCCAGTAGGTAACACCGATATTGAAAATGTATGGCTACAGTTTCATGCACCAAATCTTGACGGAAGCAACTCACCCGATAGCTGGGGAGGATACAGCTATGGAGTAGCTAATATAACAGATCCCGAAAATACTAATACCAAAAATCTGCAATCATCCGTACCTCCATACTATCAGTATATTGTTGACGCCTATGATATCACCCGTACAGGTAAAGTGTTTGCCGTTGACGTGAATCAAGACTGGGGCAGTGGTAGTGTGGTGTATAAAGGGAGCTTGATAGTGAATGAGGGTACCTGGGACGAAGATGATTTTGACTTTGTATTTACCCGTGAATTGTTAGACGCCCCCGTAGCTGCTGCTACAACCCGCCCGGCACATGTGAAAGTAGCTTTCTCAGAAGACGGAAACACAGGATATATCTCCATGATTGGTGATAACGAGACGACTACTGTAATTTCAGGATCTCCCGGTTATTATCCAATTATTTTCAAAACTACAGATGGTGGTGAATCCTGGTCCGATCCGGTTGGAATCCAACTTGCAGGCCCTAACGGACTACCTGGTATCATTGAAGACCTTTTAACCGACGACCAGATCGCTCAACTATATGAAGAACCTCTGCCAGCTCGCGACCAAATTCCCTATACGACTGCATTTGATCATGATATCGTTGTGGATGCCGATGGTAATCTGCACATAGGTGTAGTAATTGGTGTGGTAGGTAACGACGATTACAGCATCGTATCAGCTGAGTATTTATTTGCTGCTTATGATATTTTCACCACCGACGGTGGTACAACCTGGCATGCCATCAAATTAGGTAATATACGTCAGTTCCGCGGTGAATGGGATGGTGGCGATTTCACTGAAGACAACAGAATTCAAATCAGTATCTCCCCCGACCGTGAAACCGTATTTGTATTGTGGTTAGATTCTGATGCAGAAACAGCAGAATCCAATAACCGTCCTAATATTTTTGCCCGCGGCGTACGTGCCAATCAATGGGGTACAGCCGATTTAACCTGTGATGGAACCAATCCGGTAGCCACCAATGTAACTATGTTCTCAGCAGCTATGTGGTCAGCACCTTTCCATGCTGTTGCATCAAAGAGCTTCTTTGCTGATGGAAAATATACTATTCCAATTGCATTCCAGCCCTTAGCACCGGAAGATGACCCAGGCGCTCCAGTACAATATAAATATATCACCGACTTCTACTTTACCGATGCCGACTTCTGTATAGTTGGATCTGAAGAGATTAAAGCCGTTGAAGCGTTGCAAGTAAGTCAAAACTTCCCAAATCCTTTCAGTAATGAAACCTATATCACAGTTAATTTAGCCAAAGGAAGCCAACTGAATATAGAGGTGTATAACCTGACTGGTCAAAAAGTATATGACAAAAAATATGGATACAAACCAGCCGGACAAACCAGCCTTGTAATACAAGATGTAGACTTTCCAACAGGTATCTACTTCTATACCGTACAAGCCGGTACTGAAAAGATAACCCGCAAAATGATAGTAAACTAAACAATTGTTTTACAATCGAATAAATTAAAAAAAGCACTGAACTATTCAGTGCTTTTTTTAGTAATATAGTTTCCGGCTTCACTGATCTCTGTTGGATAGACGTATTAAATCGAAGAGCATTTGATTGAAATCATCAGCTTCCAACAATTCCTCCATTAGCAGGTTCATCCGGTACTGCCATTTATTTTCCGGATTGGAGGGTACATTAATTCTCTCTCTATCCGTTTCATCCCATCGCAGCTCACCATCCATTGCGATCAGGTCTTGTATAGGGAAAATAGCCCACATAGCCGGAGCATACAAATGCTGCTTCACGATTTCCCGACATATCCACGGCTCTGCAAAATAAGGCGCAGTATCATTATGTCCCAGCATATTGCGATAAAATCGTTCGGTTCTTTCCCGATTTTCTTCCCACCACCCTCGAATAGTGGGCAGGTCGTGAGTTGAAGTAGAGCATACACTCAGATACGGGGCATCATTTGGATGTGCAAATTCTATATCCGGGTTCTTAGGCATCCTCTGTATCTCTAAGCTAAGGATAGATAATTGCCGCATCACTTCGGGAACACTCTGCGGCACCATCCCAAGGTCTTCGCCACAAACCATCATATCAGAAGCACCTATCAATGCAGGCAGCTTAGATAATGCGTGGTGCTTCCAAAATTCATCATGCCGCTGATAATAGAAATGAATATACAACTCATCAAATGCCATCTTTTGCCAGGCTTCCAGCTCACGATATGAATAAGTATAATGCAATGCAATGCGAGGATGGTAGCCCGGCTGTTTGCTGTAAGGGTCTGCTATGAAAAGTACTTCATTCAACAACCCCATCAATCCGTCTCGGATCACCTCATGCATTGGAATAAATTCCTGCTCTTGCCTGAGCTTTTCAAAATAGTCAAAAACTTTGCGTTGGGTGTTAAAAGCAGGCTTGACCTCAAACACATCAAAGTCTATCTCTGTAAGAAAGTTTTTCCTTACTACCTCAGTATATTCACCAAAAAAGTCCTGTAAAAAATGAGCTCGTATATATGGTTTGACGAATCTGTCATGATCAAGCCAAAGACCATATTCCTCAATCTCAGCTTCGGAGAACGGCAGACCCGGTTTAAAATATCCTTGAACCCCTTGTAAGGCATGTTTGGGTATTTCCCATATCCTAAAGAAGCCTAAAATATGGTCAATACGGTAGGCGTCGAAATATTTCTCCATCATAGCCAGACGTTTTCGCCACCATGCATAGCTGTTTAAAGCCATCACATCCCAGTTATAAGTAGGGAATCCCCAGTTTTGACCCATGATGGCAAAATCGTCCGGAGGAGCACCTGCTTGTCCATCAAGATTGAATAACGAAGGATCTGTCCAGGCTTCTATACTATTGGAACTTATTCCAATAGGGATATCACCTTTTAAAGCTACACGATGTGCATGGGCATAGTCAACTACATCGCGCAACTGTTTATCAAGATGATACTGAATAAAATAATGGATAGCAATATGCTCATGAAAAGGCTGTGAAGGATCAGTCAAGGCTGCAATTTGTTCAGGTTTGTATTCCGAATAATCGCCCCATTGACGAAAATCACTTGTATGATACAGATCGCGTAAGTAACAAAATGCGGCGTAGGGCTGGAGCCAAACACTATTTTCTTTAAAGAACTTTTTATATGTATTGGTTTTACATAGTTGCTCCCATTCCTGATCAAAGATCAATTTAAAATAGCGCGACTTATGTCGGGTTACCTCCACATAATCAACTGTCTGCTGTGCATTGAGCTTTTCACCAATATGTTCAAACTCCTTCATTAATTTCTGGTCGGATAGCTTGCCTATTTCCGTCAGGTTCAGATACACCGGATGTAAAGCCGTTACTGAGATAGAGTTATACGGATAAGAGTCTAACCATGAGTGAGTAGCCACTGTTTCGTTAATAGGCAGGATCTGTATCACCTTCAAACCGGTAAGTACGCACCAGTCAATTAATTTCTTCAGGTCTTTAAACTCTCCTATCCCAAAGCTTGATTTAGTTCGCAGCGAAAAGACCGGGACAGCCACACCGGCACCTTTCCAGTTATCTGCATAGCGAAACCCCTCATCATTAACCCGATACAGCAATCTATCCCCATTGGTCTGGGAAGGTACAAGCAAACGGTTCTCACCTGCTTCCCAATGCATGATCTTGTTATCCGAAAGTCGAATAATCACATATTTATACGATACAGGCCCGTCGAAATATGCCAGATCAAACTCAAGCTCCCAAATAGGATATGCTTTATTTCCCATTAAAACCGGCTTTTTCCAATCTCCTAACACTGTATTATTTCCAACAACAGCCATTGCATAACCTGGATTTATGCGAGGAGCCAACAATGAGAAGCGAAGGGTTTGGGTTGACTTAACTTTAGATTTCGCAGAAAATAACTTATAGGGTTTCATCAGTGCTACAGTAAATACTTTTGACAGCAGCACCCTTTGAGTATCTACCAGTGGGTGCCAATGATCAACCATAGTGATATGCTCATAATCCTTAGTGCTCAAGTTGCGATTATCCCCTCCTTCCCAATGAATCACTCCATTGGCTTCACGTATCAAATACTTGTACTCTACGTAATCATGGGCATTTAATTCCAATGTCAGCGACCATTTATCCTTACCCACATAGTCCATGGCAGCAGCTTTCTCAGTATCCCAACTGCCTAACACCGCATCCGAACCACCTATCAGGAGTTCCTGCCCCCAACTTGTCCGGTAATGAATGATAAAACTAAGCTTCATATCAAAAAAAATTAAGATATAACCTACTTTAGGATTCTGATGTAAATATCGGAAAAACAAGGAATATATGCTATATTATTTCACGAAAACAGCTTTAAAAACAATTGCTATCGTTTGCGGAAAAATATGATTCTTTCAAATATCCTGTTGCATATCATTTACTGAAAACAGATTGACACTTCAAAAAAAGCCTGCTGTTTTGTTAAATTTTAGTTAAAAACCATTCATTCAATATTGTAAGTAGTCAGTAGTATTGTTTGTACAGAAGTAAATACTATTTTTAACCTCTCATATCTATATATATTATTATGAATATTCGTTATTTATTTTTCAGTATTTTGATTATCATTGGTTTGAATAGTCTTGCCCAAGACCTGCCCGAGACTATGACGGCAGGTGTAAACGGTATTATTTCCAAGCCTGTTCTGGTTCCCAGCATTTCCAAGCAAATTGCAGCCGGCACTTTCAAAGCTGCCGATCCTGATGCACCGGCTCGTTCAGGTCAGCCTAAACGAAGAGGGAGTAATATGGTTGTACCGGGTAAAGGGCTACCTGTAGATGGCGATGCGCTTGTCAAGGAACAAGCTTTGGCTACTCGTTTCAATATCCGTGAGCCTGAGTTGATATTTAATGCCAACGTATCTAATTATACTCCCTCCGATCCGACCGGTGCTGCCGGACCAAATCATTTTGTGGGTGGATGGAACGTTGGTTTCAGGGTTTTCGACAAGAGTGGTAATCCACTAACGCCAGCCGCATCCTTGTCAACCCTTTTCCCTGGAAATAATTTAGGCGATCCAATAGTGTTATACGATAAGCAGGCCGATCGTTTTATCATCACCGAGTTCGACAGCAGTCCTAACGGATTTAATGTGGCCATCTCACAAGGGCCAGATCCGGTTAATGACGACTGGTATATTTATACCACTGGATTCACTACTGGCAGCTTTCCCGACTATCCCAAGTTTTCAATCTGGAGCGATGGCTATTACGTTACGGCCAATATTTACAACAATAATCGATTATTTGTCATTCATCGCGATTCGGTTATAGCTGGTAGTGCTGCACCTTTTATAGGATTCCCCTTACCCGGCATACGGACTTCCGGTTTTTACAGCCCTCAGGTTTTCAGTGTATCCAATGGCGATCTGCCACCTGCAGGTAATGCTACCGTAGTATATATGCAGGATGATGCTTGGTCGGGTGTAAGTGTGGACCATCTGAAGCTTTGGACAGTAAATGTGGATTGGGATAATCCATCCAACTCCACTATCTCAGCAGCTCAGGAATTAGTCACCACTCCATTTGTTTCGGTATTTGATGGGGGTTCGTTTTCCAATCGGCCTCAGCCATCGGGTCCTGATCAAGATGTGCTTCAGGCTACTATTATGAATCAGGCACAATATCGAAGATTCCCAGACTATAATTCAGCTATTTTCAATTTTGTGGTAGATGTGGCACCCGGTAACGCTGAGTTGGCAGGGATACGTTGGTACGAGCTTCGTCAGTACGGTGATGGCGAGCCATGGGAAATATTTCAGGAAGGAACCTACACCTCACCCTACAACGGAAAAGATGCCTTCTCTGCCAGTATGGTGATGGACGGCGATGGAAATATTGGCATGGCCTATACTACTGTTAGCAGTACCGAACGAATTGCTGTTTACCACACCGGACGCTATGCTTCCGATCCACCAGGGGTGATGACAATAGACGAAACATTGATTGCCCAAAGCAACACTAATAATCCAAGCAGCAGATTAGCCGATTATGTGCATATGACCCTTGATCCGGCTGATGATAAAACATTTTGGCATATAGCTGAGTTTTTCAATAATGGCGGTCGCACGGATGTGGTTGGAGTGTTCAGATTAGCTCCTACCTTAGCCAACGATATTTCAATGGTCAGCATAGAAAGCCCAACGGATGGTGCGCTAAGTGATGCAGAAACAGTTACAGTAAGTCTGTTTAATGCCGGACAATCGGAGCAGACCGATCTTCCTGTGCAGCTTTTATTGGATGACGAGCTGATTGTAACCGAAATCATACCCGGTCCTATCCCATCAGCCAGTAGCTTCACATATAGTTTTAATACCACACTTGACCTAAGCACTGAAGGGAGTCAATACCAGATCACTGTGATCAATATGTTAGAAGGCGATGCAGTACCTGAAAACGATACCATCACCAAAACCGTACAACATCTGTATCAAAACGATATAGGCATAGCCGAGCTGATCAATCCGGTGAATGGCTCCTTGCCTGCTTTTGAGAAAGTAGCCATCAATCTGCATAATTTTGGAACACTCCCACAAACAAATTTTGAGGTTGGCTATGTATTGGATGACGCTCTGATCACTGCTTTGATTGATGACACACTCCAAGGCGGACAATCCATGAGTTACCAGTTCGAGGAATTAGCCGATTTCAGCAAGATGGGAATATATGAATTGACTACCTTCACCTCATTACCTACTGATTCGTATCCGGATAATGATACTCTGGTAACCCAGATCGAAAAAAACATCTGCCAACCTGAATCATCGTGCAATTATGGTATGGCAATACAACTTGTTGAGATAGGAGATATTAGCAACCATACTGATTGTTCCGAATCAGGCTATTCCAATTTTAGCACCTTATCAACCAAACTAGAAAAAACTTTCAGTTATCCGTTGGTGATAGGCACCGGATATGGAGATATGTTCATCAAGGTATGGATTGATTTCAATGACAACTATGTATTTGAGCCCAATGAACTACTCATTGACAATTATCGGATAGCACCTAATCAGGGTATGGGTACTTATATTGATACTTTGGAGCTATTAATCCCTGAAAATGCTGAGTTAGGCAACCATATCATGCGAATCAAAAGTAGCTGGAATCAATACGTACCTAATGATGCCTGCGCTTCCACTATTTATGGCGAAACAGAAGACTATATGGTTGATGTAACGCTATTTACCTCAGCACCGGCTTATGAAGACGTACTTACAGACCTGATGATTACACCCATAAGTGAAAAGCAGTATATAGTCGAATTGGAAGCCGGTGCATTGGATGAAACACTTATTTTCAACCTTTATGATATCAAAGGTCATATCTTAGTTGAAAACAGGGTGAATCCGGTGAACGGAAAATATAGCTATATGCTGGATATGTCGTATGCCAAATCAGGTGTATATCTGATACGTATGGGGAGCTATAAATTAGGAAAAGTCCGGCGTTTAGTTGTCCCATAAACCTAGTGCGATCTGCTTTCAGTATATAGGATTCTGCAACAAATCGTATGCAAGAATGCTATAAAGTTGTCCACTTTCAGCACATCATTTTTTTAGCTCAAACTTTTTTAAGCCTATACAGCGTATAAGTTTAGGTGTAAGAAAGTTTATGATAGTGTCATTGATCTCTCCTCTTGGTCGGCTTCAGTGGTTCAAGGTATTTATTAACAATGCAGGAAACCACAAACTGCTCATTTTCAGTTTATTTCGCCTTTTTATGTTCATTATCAATAGTCTTGGTGCTGGAAAGGGCCGAAAAAAAAATTGCATCTGCTATCTTTTCTTTTATTTTTGTGTGAGTTTCACAAATCAAAATTTTATTGAATTTTCAATCTATCGAATGTTTAAATCTTTACACTATGTTACACAAGTTCAGATTTTTAGTAGTGGCATTTGCATTAATGTTCACTACAGCTATGCATGCTCAGATTACAACTTCGAGCATGAACGGACGTGTTACTGACCAGGAAGGCCCTATTGCCGGTGCTACTGTGGTTGCTATACACGCACCTTCGGGTACTTCTTACGGTACTATTACTAACGCTGATGGTCGGTTTATGTTAACCGGTATGCGTGTTGGTGGTCCTTACCGTGTGGAAGTATCTTTTGTTGGGTTTGGTAAATCCATAACCGAAGACATTTCACTGACCTTAGGTGAAACCTATACCCTTAGAGTAAAATTAGTTGAAGAATCTATTGCGTTGGGTGAGGTGATCGTCTCGGCTCCGGTAACAAAATTTGCTACAGAGAAAACTGGCGCTACCACCAACATCTCAAATGAAGACTTAATTACTATGCCTACTATTACACGGGGCATACAGGACATTGCCCGATTATCACCTTATGCAAACGGGATGAGCTTTGCCGGAGGTGATGGAAGATCGACCAACTTTACAGTTGATGGTGCCAATTTCAACAATAACTTCGGCTTGAGTTCCAATCTTCCAGGTGGTGGAAATCCCATCTCATTGGATGCTATAGAAGAAGTACAGGTCGTAGTAGCACCTTTTGACGTACGTCAAACCAATTTCATTGGTGGAGGTATCAATGCTATTACCAAATCCGGAACCAACCGGTTCAGAGGAACGGCATACACCTACTATAATAATCAGGATATGCGTGGGAACCGCATTGATGAGATCGATTTTGGTGCTCGTGATGACGAATCTACTCAAACTTATGGCCTTTCATTAGGTGGGCCTATCATCAAAAACAAGCTCTTCTTCTTTGTAAACGGCGAATATGAGCTTAAACCAGGTCAGGTAGTTACATGGAGACCTTCAGAAAATGGAGTTGCAAATACCGACCTTCAACTGTCGCGTACCAGCATCTCTGATATGGAAAAGGTCAAACAACATCTGATCTCAAACTACGGCTACGATCCTGGTTCATATACAGGTTATCCCGCCGACCAAAGCAATAGAAAGCTGATGGCCAGAATTGACTGGAACATAAACGATGCAAATAAATTGAGTGTAAGGTATAACTATACCAAAAACCAAACCTGGTTTCCTACTAACGGAAACTCGACTGATGCCGGGCTTCGTAACTCAACTATGAACCGTATCTCACAGCATTCCATGGCGTTTTCAAACTCCATTTATTCACAAGATAATATAGTTAACTCTTTCGCATTTGATCTGAACAGCCGTTTTTCAAACAGCATCTCAAATCAATTCCTGACTACTTACACAAAAATTGCGGATATACGTGGTTCAAACTCGTCGCCATTCCCATTCATCGACATTATGTATGGTGTTAACCCCGATGGAAGTCAAATAGTTGAGCCTTATATTTCAGCAGGTTATGAATTATTTACCTGGAATAATGGAGTTCACAACAACATCTTCAACATCATAGATAACGTAAACGTATATCGCAACAAGCATAAGTTCACCTTTGGTGTTAGCTTTGAGCACCAGATGGCCAACAACTCCTATATGCGTAACGGAACTGGTTATTACCGCTATGCCAGCCTGGAAGACTTCCTGAATCAGGCAGCACCAAGAGACTTTGCAATCACATATGGATATGACGGAGAAAAAAATCCTGCCGCTGAGGTTGCATTCAATCAGTTCGGACTGTATGCGCAAGACGAATTCAGTGTGAATCCTAATTTCAAATTAACCTACGGATTACGAGCCGATTACTTAGTATATGAAGACAATTTGATTGGAAATAATGCCATCAGTGCTCTTGACTTTGGTGGAAAAACCATTAATACCGGCGCATGGCCAACTGCAAAGATTCAGATATCTCCAAGGGTAGGATTCAACTGGAACGTGATGGGCGATGAAACCTTGAAGCTGCGCGGTGGTACAGGTTTATTTGCCGGACGGCTCCCCTTGGTGTTCTTTACCAATATGCCTACAAACTCGGGAATGGTTCAAGGAAGCTATGCTGCCGTAACAAGGTATGATTCTGACGGTAACATCACCTCCGTTGATCCAAATCTGGCTTTGTTAGCCGGTCCCATGATCACCGATGTAAGCGAGATGATCAGCAGATTAGGTCTTCCAAATACTATTACACCTGAAGACGGCGCACTGCCAAGAGATATTAACGGAATTGATCCAGAGTTCAAAATGCCGCAGGTATGGAAAACCTCAGTTGCATTAGACTATCAGGTGCCTGCCTCATTCCCATTCTCATTCACTGTTGAAGGTATCTTTACCAAGACGCTGAACGGTGTGATGCTGAAGAATTATGACCTTAGAGAGCCAGACGACAGCTGGGCTCGTTTTAGCGGCCCGGATGACAGATATATCTATCCTTCAAGTAATGACTTGTCATACAATAACAGAAATGCCTATATCCTTTCAAACACTGACGAAGGATGGGGTGCGATAGGTAATATCTCGGTATTTGCCGAACCTGTAAGAGACCTGGATATCATGGTATCCTACACTAAAACCGAACTGAAAGAGGTGTCAGGTATGCCCGGAAGCAATGCAGCATCAGCCTATACCGGACTTGTTCAAATTGATGGACCCCACCTGCCGGGAGTACAGCGCTCACAATATGTGATGCCTTCACAACTTATTGCATCAGTTTCGTACAAACTGCCATGGAGCAATAATGAGATGAAGTCAGCTACTCGTATTAACTTGTTCTACAACGGATTTACACCTTATGGCAATAGCTTTGTTTATGCCAATGATATGAATGGTGATGGTATCATCTCCGATCTGATATACATCCCTAAAAACAAAGGTGACATCAAATTCATCAGTCAGGAAGATGAAGATGCATTCTTTAAATTCCTTGAGCAAGATAATTACCTCAGCAAACATAAAGGTGAATATGCCGAAGCTTATTCAGCACGTGCTCCTTGGGTAAACAGATTTGATTTACGCGTTGCCCGTGAATATTATTTCAATGTAGCCGGACAAAGGAATACTTTACAGTTTAGTCTTGACGTATTGAATTTTGGTAATTTACTGAATAACGAATGGGGTGTTTACAAAACCAACGCCTTGTCGAACAGTGGAAAAATTCTCAGATATGAAGGTAAGGACGCAAGCAATGTGCCTAGCTTCTCAATGGTTAAGGTTAATGGTGAATATCCTACCGAAACCTATTCCCCATTATATAACTATAGCCAGGTTTGGCAGCTACAGATCGGTGTGAGATATATCTTCTAATAGAAAGAGATACATACCAACAAAAAGGGGCTGTCCTAAAAGGACAGCCCCTTTTTTAATAGGTTTATCACCCTCCCCCGATTCATACTCGATAAGCTTAACATATACATTTCTTAAAAGTCATAGGTACTAGCTACTAACCTGATATCAAGATAGTTTACTTATGGCAACAGTATGATTCTATGGGTTGCAACAGCTTTTATTAGCTCAATATATCACACAAGGGGTTGTAAAACATCTCTAAAGGTCTTTCCCAACCATAGGTATAAGCAAGTTTATATTTTCATTTCGGTTGCTATGGTAAATATATATTTCTATGAAAACAAAAAGAGCCTTTTTCTTGTATGAAAAAGGCTCTTTTTTTGATTAAAGGATAATCAAAACAGGTTACATACTTTTTATTTCGGCTACCAATTTTTGTAGGGTAGCTTTTGCGTCGCCAAACAGCATGCGGTTCTTCGGGTGGTAAAACAGGTTATTAGGTATTGCAGCATACCCTGTTGCCATGCTGCGTTTCATCACTATAATATTTTTTGCTTCCAACACTTTAATGATTGGCATTCCATATATTGGACTTGCGGGATCATCTTCGGCTGCGGGGTTCACCACATCGTTGGCTCCTACTACTATTACTACATCGGTATTAGCCATTTCCTGATTGGCATCATCCATTTCCATTAATTTTTCATATGGCACATCGGCTTCGGCCAACAGCACGTTCATATGACCTGGCATACGTCCGGCCACTGGATGTATGGCATATTTCACCTCTACACCCTTGCCTTCTAACAGTGTATCCAACTCATGGCAAAGGTGTTGTGCCTGTGCTACTGCAAGCCCATAACCGGGTACTATATAAACTTTTTGAGAGTAGCTCAACAAGATAGCTGCATCGCTCAGAGCAATTTCGCGTACTGTTTGATCAACACTATCGGAACCAACACCGGAGCTGCCGCCAAATGACCCGATTATCACATTTAACAGAGATCGGTTCATAGCGTTGCACATGAGTATTGTCAGTATCATACCTGCTGAGCCGACTAATATACCTCCTAAAATCATTGCCTGATTACCGTATATAAATCCGGCCATTGCAGCCGCCACACCTGTTAACGCATTCAACAGCGAAATAACCACTGGCATATCAGCACCTCCAATAGGCATTACAAACATGACCCCATAAAGCAATGCCAGAGCTGTCAGCGTGTATAAGGCCCACATCAAATCGGTTGGAGGAAGTGGTGAAGCGATAATATAAATGCTTAAGGCAAAGGTTATCACTAATAGAAACAGATTCAGGTAGGTCATAAACGGCTTCATGATATCACCTACTTTTCCGTCTAATTTACCATAGGCTATCATACTTCCGCTAAACGCTATAGCACCAATTACCAGGCCCAATATCGTCACTAAAATAGAGCCTATATCACCTGCAACGGCATGTGGATACTCGAGCAGGGCTACCAACATAGAAGCAGCACCTCCTGTAGCATTATACACAGATACCAATTGGGGCATGGCTGTCATTTTAACTTTTCGGGCTACTATCCATCCTATAGCCGATCCTAAGCCAATGAAAACGATGATCACCCATATATTCATCAAGGCTATACCTTCGCCACTACTATTCTTATGCAACAGCAGGGTTGTCAGCATCGCCAATCCCATTCCAGTGGCAGCCCACATATTTCCTTTACGGGCTGTATCAGGGTGTGAGAGCAATTTCAACCCATATACAAACAAAAGAGCTGCAAGCAGATAGCTCAACTCTAAAAGCGATGTACCTATGGTAAACTCTACACCATTAACGATTCCTATGATCTTATCCATATGGGCTTATTTTTTTCTCTTTTTAAACATTTCCAACATTCTATCGGTAACCACGAAGCCACCAACTACGTTTAAGGTTCCAAACACTAAAGCCAAAATACCCAATACCAGATCCACCGAAAGGGTGCTCAGGTCGGAATGGCCTACCAGAATAATTCCACCAATGATAATAACACCGCTGATAGCATTGGCACCCGACATCAAAGGCGTATGCAGTACTGCCGGAACGTTCGATATCACTTCAACACCCAAAAAGATTGAAAGTGCAATGATGAAAATAGATTCTTTGTATTCAAAAAATAGCGTTAATACTTGTTCCATAAGATTATTTTTTTTCTATGATAGCTTTAACTCTTTCGTTATATACCGTGCCCTGATGGGTGATACAAGTACCCTTGACAATATCATCATCAAAGTTGAGCTGCAGTTCACCTTCTTTTCCGATAAGGAGTTTCATAAAATTGAACACATTCTTACCAAACATTCGGCTTGCGTCAATAGGTTTTTGAGCTGGATAATTTGACTCTCCTATTATAGTTACTCCTTGATGTATGATGGTTTGATTATCTTTAGTAAGCTCACAGTTTCCACCTGTTGATGCAGCCAGATCAATAATCACCGATCCGGGTTTCATTGCTTCTACAGCTTGAACAGGTAGTAATACTGGTGCTTTTTTTCCGGGTATTTGGGCTGTGCAAATGACTACATTTGCTTTGGCAGCATGTGCATTGATAGCATCTTGCTGTTTCTTTTTAAACTCTTCTGTTTGCTCTACGGCATATCCTCCTGCGGCAGCGTCTTCTATGGCGCCTTCTACTTCAACAAACTTTGCTCCTAAGCTCATCACCTCTTCTTTCACTACCGAGCGTACATCGAACACCTGTACCTGTGCACCTAACTTACGAGATGTGGCAATAGCCTGCAATCCGGCTACTCCAGCTCCAAGTATCAACACATTTGCCGGTCGGATCGTTCCGGCTGCTGTCATAAACATAGGGAAAAAGTTTGGGAGGCGTAAAGCTGCTTCCAACACAGCCATATAGCCTGATACGGTAGCCATTGAAGAAAGGATATCCATTGATTGAGCACGAGTGGTACGGGGTATCAAATCCAGGCTAAAGCTTGTCAGCTTACGATTCAAAAAGCTTTGGACCAGGTCTGTCTCCCAAAGGGGATTATATGCACTGATCCATACTTGTGTATCTTTCATTTTTGCAATATCTTCTTCTGCAGGCGGGTGAATCATCAACAATATGTCAGCCTTTTCAAACACCTCGCTCCGTGAAGCTGATTTAGCACCTATTGCCTGATAGTCTGCATCTTCTGCAAAAGCAGCCTTTCCTGCACCCGTCTCAACTATTACTTCTACCTTGAGATCAATAAAGGCAGCAACTGTTTCGGGAAGTAATGCTACACGTGTCTCAGGCATCTGTTCTTTCAATAAACCTAAAATCATAGATATGGGGTTAATTATTACAAATAATTTGGGTGCAAAAATAAACAAAAAAAGGCACTGAATTACCTTTCAATACTCTTGCAGGGCTGTTTCATTGATATGAGATCAGAACAAAGCTATATTCTTATAACCAAAAAAGCCTTCTCATATTGATATGTGAAGGCTTTTATTAAAAAGGGGGTGGCAACGACCTACTTTCCCACGTATGACCGCAGTATCATCGGCGCTGACAGGCTTAACTTCTCT
>JALNZU010000050.1 GCA_023229245.1 Bacteroidales bacterium
TCATATACAAAACATTTTTGACAGATAGTACAGGCTAAAATCACATACCATAGCCGTGCTTATGCCTATGAATACTATATTGATGACAGATTAAGGAAAAAATTGAGGACATTAAAGACAGACACTATATAGTAATAAGTTGCAGGATGATGGTTCGTTTATAGTCACCGCAGTTGAAATCCCTAATTCTACCATTTCTCACAGCCTGGATTTCAGGTCGAGTAAATACATTTCTGCACTTAAATCATCACTGAGTTTGAATGCTTTTTTGTTGCAATCAACAGGCAAAACACTTGTGAATGATGACTTGTTTGATACAAGAACCATGTCGTATTCGATTGGCCCTGAGATTTATCTGTATGCAGCTTCGTGGATAAATTTTTCTTATAAATTCTATGCAAATGTTGTAAATTCAAAAATCAATGATGAGCTACGCAATACAGTGAAAATGAATAAGCATTATTTCAATTGTAATGTATTTGCTACCAGTCATTTATTTAATCTGAATTTTGAGTATTACGCTTATAATGGCACCAGGTACAATTTTGTCGATCTGATGTACAGTTATTCATTTAGCGAATCCAAAATTGATCTTGAAGTCCGCTGGAATAATGTTCTGAACAGTAAAGCTTTTATTGATCAGCAATACAGCCAGTACATCATTACTGAATATGTCCAGGTGCTTCGGCCGTCCCAAATTTTATTAGGCGTAAGATTTACATTCTAAAAAGGTTTAATGGGAATTTATTGAACAATGATACTTACCTATACTTATGCATGTGGCTGCCTGGATGAAAAGCCCGTGCTTAGCAGCCAAGCACATGGCCAGGTCGCTCGGAAAAGCCCACTCACAAACCAAAACCTGGACAAAGAGCTTGCCTGCCATTCCGCCAAGAAAAGACGAAGCCCAGTTGCTAACAGCGGCTCATACACCATTGCCAGCTTATTGTTTTATAAGAAAATTACTTTTAAATTTGAGCTCTTTTTTTTAGGTAAATACAAGGTAAAAATGGCAACGGTGCATAGCCGCCAACCGTTAGTGAAAATCCCTTCGGGCTTTTCACTAACGCCTCTGGTGGTTTGCCGTGTCCAGCCCTACGGGACTGTCCACTAACAAGCGATTTGCAAAATGTAAATCACTTCGCAAACCGCCAGAGGCGTTGGCGGGCATGCTGAAAAAAGAAAAGTACTGCTGACATAGAGGGTTATCATTAGATAGGGTTACTTATGAATTTTTATTAAAAAAGGACAGATTATGAAACATGAATGGAAGAAAAACGAGAAACAGTTTTATTTGCCGAAGAATAAAAAGAAGCTTATAACAGCACCTATACCCACTAGTCTATGAAAGTGCAATTTGAAACATCATACCTCGCAGAAACAATGTACCTTTGGATGATGACGAAACCCGCAAAACGGCTACTGGGCATAGCTGCAAACCGTTTGCGGCCATGCCGCTGAGATAGCCTAAATCGAATTGTTGGACAAAATACAAGCACAAAATCACAATATAATGTGATTTTACTAGTTACATATTGTGTTTCCGTAATAAATAAAGCCATAAATCACAATATAATGTGATTTCGCTTGTTAATTAAAAAATAAATTCTATCTTTAACCCCAAAATCACAATATAATGTTGGTTAAGACTTTTGGTGAAACCATAAAAAATAGACGAAAGGAGTTAAGTATAACCCAACCTCACTTGGCTGAACTGGCAAATATCAGCACCAACACCCTGTATAAAATAGAGCGTGGACAAGGCAATCCTACTTTAGAGGTGCTGAACAAATTAGCCGAAGTGTTGGGAATGGAACTAATCCTAGAAGTGAAAAAGATACATTGAGTAAATGAGAGCAATGGAAATATATCGCAATAGAACTTTAGCGGGGACGCTGACAGAAGAAAATCGTAAGCAGTATGTTTTCAGATATGATGACAATTATTTTAATGATTCCAATATGCCGCCAATAAGTTTGACATTACCTAAAACACAGCAGGAATATAGGAGTGGTTTTTTATTTCCATTTTTCTTCAATATGCTGAGTGAAGGAGTGAACAGAAAATTACAAAGTACACTTTTGAGAATAGACGAAAATGATAATTTCAGCTTGCTGGCAGCAACAGCACAATATGATACAATCGGCGCAATAACCGTGAAACCAATAGTGACAAAATGAACTTTGATGAATTAAAAAATTGTCCGGGAACTTTAGCGGAAGATTTTTCTACTTACAGTCCAAGCTGTTTGCGGAATTTGTTCGATGGTAAAAAGGTAAACCATGTTTTACCTTATGCACAGCCCGAACAAAACGAAGAAGTTGCAGAACAATTTATGGAAAATCGTAAGCGCATATCCATATCGGGTGTGCAGGAAAAATTGAGCTTCCTTTTGGATAAAAATACATTGCGATTAACAAAAGAAGGGGAGCAGGGAACATATATCCTCAAGCCGATACCAAGAGATTTGAAAAAGCTTGATCAGGTCCCTGCCAACGAACATCTGACTATGCAAATAGCCAGACAAGTGTATGGGTTGAATACTGCAGAAAACGCTATGATTTTTTTTAAGAATGGTTCACCTGCCTATATCACCAAACGGTTTGACGTGAAAGAAGATGGAAATAAATGGGGCGTGGAAGATTTTGCAACACTCGCTGAAAAAACAAAAGACAATGCAGGTACAAATTACAAATATGAGTACAGCTATGAAGAGGCGGGACAGTTGATACAAAAATTTGTCCCGGCATGGCGAATAGAAATAGAAAAATATTTTTCTTTAGTTATTTTCAATTTTCTGTTTTCAAACGGAGACGCTCATTTAAAGAATTTTGCTTTGTTGGAATCTTCCAGTGGAGATTATCTACTAAGTCCTGCCTATGATTTAGTAAATACAAAAATACATGTGGACGATACAGATTTTGCATTGGATAAAGGACTGTTTGCAGATGATTATAGAAGTCAGCAATACAAAAAAAGCGGTCATCCCTCCAAAAGCGATTTCACGGAATTTGCATTGAGAATTGGAGTTACTGAGAGTCGAATTCAGAAACTATTAAATCCGTTTTTAGAAAAGCAAGCTTTTGTGGAGACATTAATCAGTCGCTCTTTTTTAACTGATGCTAACAAGAGAGGGTATTTGCTTATGTATAAGACAAGGAGAAATCATTTAATAGCCCAATGAGATTAAAACATGAAGAGATGATAGAAGCACGACCCGCCAACAAAGTGTTTATGCTATAAGGGTTTCAGTGGATATTCGAGCGTTGTAACCCACTCAAACTATAGTGTCGGTGGACAGGATACTACTCCAAAATCCCTTACGGCACATACACTCGACCGTTATGCCCAAGCAAATAAAGACTAGAATGTGATGATACTTTGTACTTAAAACAGATGCAATTATGAGAACCCTACACCTTTTCGCTATCACGGCTACATTGACATTCTTGGTTGGATGTGACAAAAAAGATACCGATGGATATTCAGGTTTGATTTGTGCCAGTGATTTCGGTGTATGTGTGCCAGTGATTTCGGTTCAAACCGTGCCACTTTTTACGGTTTGATTCGTGCCACTTTGAAAAGATCAAATTATCTTGCTTGGATATTCCGGTCGATAGTCAGCCACCTATTCCGGTGATACTCGGCCTACTTGCTATAGATTTTTCACGAAAATACAATTAATATTTTTTCTCATACTGTCACCCTTAATTCAAAGCAGATGGATGTATGAACTACACGGTCAATGCATGCTTTAGAAAGCTCATAACCACCCTTTTATAACTCTAAATCGAATTTGCACTGTTTTATCGCAAAATCAGCTTTTTCTCAAATTCTTGAATCAGGCTGTCGACATCCATTGCTTTACATTTTATTGGGACAACGAAAATAATAAAACATTCGTTAATGCTATTTTTTTTTAAGATATTTTTTTTCACTATATCTATTTGTTTTAATGTCTTATATAGATTTTATGCACAAATTAATAAAATGCATTAGCGAATATTATATAGATTGTATTAACGAATGTTTTATATTTATTGCGTTAATAAGACGTTACAAGCAAGCCGAAGAAAAAAACGACAGATTGACAATGAAATTTTTGCTGCATAAAGACAAAAAAAAATAGAAATGCCAACGCTCAAAACAGCACATCCCGCAAAAACTCACAAGCCATCGCTCGAAATCATTTTTTTGCAGGAAGAGCTGTTTTCTTGCACGCACACATGAGTAGCATTAAATACATGTTAAAAACAAAATTATTGAATTATGGACTACAGCAACCAAAAGGACAAGACAATAATTGTGAGAGAAAAAGGAAAAGTACATCAGATTTTTTTTGAAAATATTGTATATGTTGAATGTGATGGTTACGTATCAAAAATCCACACGAATGATGAACTGAAACCGATTTCTTGTTCTGTTCTTCTCAAAGAAATAGAAGAAAAAGTTGAGGGGTATGGATTTTACAGGATTAACCGAAAAACTATTGTCAACCTGAAATATTTCAAAAGCTATATTTCCGGTAAAAAAAGATGTTTCGAAACCACAACAGAAGTGAAAATGAAAGTTTCAAGACGAAAATGGTGCGTTTTTAGGAAAAATCTCGACAAGTAAAGTACCGCTCATTTGAAAAAACATACCGCTCATTTATGAAAAAGAGCCGCTTATTAGATAACTTAAATTTTTCTTGACTTGCAGGGTACTTGTGTGTACTTTTATAACCACTATTTTGAGGTACCAAAATTTAGTAAGTGATAAGGGTGAAGCCACTATAAATGCAGCCCAGAAACCTTTAATACTTATTATCATGAAGAAAATTCAAATTCTAGAAACAATTGTTCCTCCAAAAGATCTCTTAGGCGAAGATTTGAAACGCATAAGAGGAGGTATGCAAGCAGCTGACATCAAGTGCAAAAAGGATGGTGTAATTAAATGTAAGGACGGACAATTGCCTCCTCATAAAGGAGGTACAATTATTTCTATTTGGTAATGATAGAATTGCCGCTTAATAATTAAGCGGCAATTCTCTATTTTGCACATTGTGCAAACATTCTGAATCATGTTAATAATAAAAATAAATCGATGATTTATGGAAACGAATGACATTTTATTTTCAAAATACAATTGCATGTTCAATTCAAAGAAATATGGGTATTTCATCTATAATTCTGTAACAAATAGTTTTTTTAAAATAAATAAGGATCTCTTTCAGATATTTCATAACCTTAAAGATAATCCAACTAAGATAACTGAGTTAAATCAAGATGTCCTTAACCAGTTGATTAAGGCCAAAATTTTAGTTAGTGAATATGAAGATAATAGTTACATAACTAAAAAACAATATATAGCTTACTCAGATTCTTTCTCAAGTGATGTTTTAGGTCTTGTAATTGTGCCAACAATGGATTGCAATTTTGCTTGTCCGTATTGTTATGAACATAATTTGCCTAAAGATAAAATGACTACAAATGTTCAAGATAAAATAGTAGAATTTATCAATCGTTTTGAAAAGGCCAAAAACAATGTCGCAATATGTTGGCATGGAGGAGAACCCTTAGTTGCATTTGATGTAATGAATAGTTTACTGGATAAACTTTATTCATCGGAAAATATAACTATAATCCAACATGATTTAGTTACAAATGGCTATCTATTGGATTTGAAAAAAATTAATACTCTTAAAAAGTTTAATTTAGATGGAATACAAATAACAATTGATGGCACTGAGGCAACACATAATCTAAGTCGGCCTCTCAAATCTGGTAAACCGACATATAATAAAATTATTGATAATGTTGATTTATTTGTAGATGAATTTCCACAGTGTCATGTAAAAATACGTATTAATATCCATCAATATAACATGAAAGATTTTTCAAAATTGCATGAAGAACTTTCAGCAAGATGGAAAGGGAAAAATCTAGGGCTTTATATGGTTTATGTTTCAGATAATGAACACTGTAAGGTGAAATGCATTAGATTGAAAGAGAAAGTGGTTTTTTTAAGAGAGCTATATCAAAAAGAGGGTATTAGTGATATTCAGTTTTTCCCAAAAGTTCAGGATTATGGATGTGCAGCAACAAACCAAAATACTTTTATTGTAGGTCCTGCTGGAGAATTATATAAATGTTGGGTTGATGTCGGAAATAAGAAACGTATCATTGGAAATTTAGATGAAGGAATTACTGATTTAACGATTGTTTCGGAATATATGATCGGCAGTAGCATGTTTAATGATAAAAAATGTGAAAATTGTATTTTGTTGCCAATTTGTGATGGAGGATGTAATTTATTTAGGTTCGAAAATCGAATGTATGGAAAGGATTATGATGTTTGTCCGATTGATTTACAAGATTTGTCTACATTACTAGAGTTGCATTATGAAAAAAATTTACATACTGCTTAGTTTTCTGACGTTTTGTTGTAAAATAGGTATCTCACAATATACGATAGAAGGTACAGTTTTCAACCAAAATAAAGAAAAACTTGATTATTTTCATGCCATTATTTGTAATGTTAATGATACCTCATTTATAGAAGCAGGTACCTTTATTAACGGAGACTTTAAGTTAGAAATAAATAGTAAAATAAAATGCCTTCTAAAGATTTCCTTTCTTGGGTTACAATCGAAATTTGAAACTATCGATTTTAATAAAAACCCTTTTTATAAATTTGATAGTATCATACTTTATGCTCAGGCCTACGGTTTGTCAGAAGTAAATATCAGTGCTAAAATGCCTAAATTCTTAAGCACCAACGGTAACATCACCTTAATTGTTAAATCAACGGCATTAAGTGAAGCCGGTAATGCAATAGATGTTCTTAAGCGAACACCTGGATTGATCCTTGATAATATGAACAACATCCGTATTTTTGGCAGAGGAGCTCCTCAAATATTTATTGATAACAGAGAAGTAACCTCAAATTCGGATTTACAAATGCTTCAGTCGAATGAAATAGTAAAAATAGAAATAATTAAAAATGCTTCTGCAGAATATAGTGCCTCTGCAAATGCAATAATAAAGATTACAACAAAAAAAATTAAGAATGACATATTGAACGCCGAAATATACAATCGCTCCTACTTTGGAAGGAAATTTTCAAATAATTCAGGGATAAGAATAAATAGCAAAAAGGGGAAAATAAACAGTTTTATCAATTATCAATACCAGAATGTACGATCAGAAAACTATTACAATGATTTTGATAAAAATTATCAGGAGAATTATACGATCATTAATAATACAGTCAGAAAAAACACTGACCTTCAAAACAACCATTATTTGTTAATCGGCAGCAATTATGAAATAGACAGTACTAAAAACATAGGTATCCAATACAGGTATAACATACAAAAATACAACCTGGAAAGTTATGCTAGTCAAGTAATAAATATATCTAATAAACCCTATTCTATCATTCGGTCAATTCAAGACGTTTCTAAAGATAGGAGTGAAACACATCATCTGACTACATCTTATAACCAAAGTTTAGGAAAAAATAAAACCTATATAGTAATTATTGATTATTCCGAGATTAATCATTCAGACAATACAGACCTGAAAGAAATTAACCAGTCAATGACTACTCATTCAACTATAGAAAACAACAGCAACAATCAAATATTTGCCATAAAAGGTGACTTTAATCTCAAACTGCATCAAAACATAAATTTAAAAACAGGGATTAAAATGTCTTACACTAAAAGTAAAGGAAGTGTTAAATATGGCGAGTATATAAACAATGTTGAAGTTGAAAAAGACAATATCAATGATTTTATTGGAGCTTGGTTTTGTTTACTTAGTAAAAGTTTCAGGAAAGTTAATATTGAAGCAGGGCTAAGAAATGAGATAACAGACGCATGGATTTCAGAAAACAACCTCAATATTCTTGACTCAACCTACAGTATTTTTTTCCCCTCCTTTAATGTGAATTATACGGTAAATGATAAATTTGGAGTCATGTTAAATTATACAAAAAAAATAAAGAGACCTTCTTTTTCACAAATTAATCCAAATTATATTTACATTGACTCATTGGCATATATGACAGGTAATCCGCTTTTGAAGCCGATAATTAGTCATAATACAATGTTGAGTATTTCTTTATCCAATTCATTGCTTTTTTCAGCCGAATATTCACATCGGCTCAATGAAATTGCTTTTGCTGCATTCAATGATGATAACAACCCTGACATTTTAAGATATACAAATATCAATATTAATAACAGCAAACACTTTATTTTAGACATATCCTACGTTTATTCTCTTAAAAAATTCACTTTCTATTCAAGTGCTGGGATTGATTTCCCACATTTGGATATTCCCTATTTAGGCTCGATCAGAAAAATTAGAAATCCAATCTACTATTTTAGTCTCAATAATAATTATTCTTTATCTGAAAGATTTTCGGTTTATCTTAATTATTTATACCAGAGTTCCGGGGAAGATCAAATGACATATTATAATTCTTCAGGTAATTTATCGGCAGGATTCCTAATAAAATTTTTCGATAAAAAATTTGTACTTAATTGTGATGTCAATGATATATTAAAAACGTCGGACATAACTTGGACAGACAGGTATGGTACAATCGAAAACGGCCAGATCCCTGACCTTGATTCAAGATATTTAAAGATAACCGTTAAATATTATTTCAACGATTTCAAAAATGTATTTAAAGGTAAATCTGGAATATCAGACGAAATTAACCGAATTGAAAAATAATGTGTGGTCTAATTTTTAATAAACAGCTTGATTCAATGGACTGTGGCCCTGCTTGTTTAAGCATGATTGCAAAACATTATGGAAAAGAATATTCCATAGACAGTTTGCGAAAGTCTTGCCATATCTCTAAAGAAGGCGTTTCATTACTTGGCATCAGTGAAGCCGCCGAACAAATAGGCTTCAAAACCATTGGCGGACGTATAACCTTTGATAAGCTCGAAAAAGAAGCCCCCCTGCCTTGCATCGTACATTGGAACCAGGAACATTTTGTGATTGTTTACAAAATAAAGCAAAAGAACATTTTCCGAAAACAAACCAAAGTTTACATCTCCGACCCAGCACGTGCTCATATTAATTACACCGAAGAAGAATTTAAAAAGCATTGGATAAGCACAAAATCAGGAGGAGAAGACAAAGGCATTGTTTTGCTTCTGGAGCCAACACAGGAATTTTATAAGCAGGCAGGTGATAAAATAAACCGCAACAGCCTGAAATTCCTGTTCAGCTATTTTATGCGTTACAAACGCTTTTTGGGGCAACTTACAATCGGGCTGTTATTGGGCAGTCTGTTTCAGCTTATTTTCCCTTTCCTCACACAAGCCATAGTGGATTTTGGGATTGCCAATAAAAACATCCACTTCATTTACCTGATCCTTTTAGCACAGATGGTGTTGATCATAAGCCGCATGTCAGTCGAATTTATCAGGCGGTGGATACTTCTGCACATAAGCACAAGGATAAACATATCACTCATTTCCGACTTTTTTATAAAACTCATGAAACTGCCCATGAGCTATTTCGACACCAAACTCACAGGCGACATTTTGCAACGTATAGACGACCATGCAAGGGTTGAACAATTTTTAACCGCACGCACCCTTAACACGATATTTTCACTTTTCACGCTTGTAATTTTCAGCATGGTTTTATGGATTTACGATATTAAGATATTTACGATTTTTGTTGTTGGCAGTATTATTTATGCTTTGTGGATATTGATATTTCTAAAAAAGCGGCGTGAACTCGACTTTAAATATTTTGAAGTAAGGGCAAAAAACCAAAACAAAACTTATCAACTGATACAGGGAATGCAGGAGATAAAGCTTCAAAATTCAGAGAAACGCCACCGCTGGGAGTGGGAAGATGTACAAGCCGATTTATTTCATATTAATATAGCATCGCTAAAACTACAGCAAACACAGGAAGCCGGTAACATTTTTATTAATGAATCCAAAAATATTATTATCACCGTTGTGGCTGCCCTGGCCGTAATCAACAACGAAATGACACTTGGAATGATGTTGGCAACTCAATACATTATTGGCCAGTTAACCATGCCCATTGAGCAAACCGTTGATTTCATCCATGACTTACAGGATACGAAGATCAGTTTGGAACGCATTAACGAAATCCATAAAAAAGAAGATGAAAATGCCGGGCGGCCCATTCAAAGAAAAAATCTACAAAATACAGCCATTAAAATTGAAAACCTGGTGTTTCAATACGAAGGACCACACTCTAAAAAGGTGCTAAACAATATAAATTTAACCATTAACCCGGGTGAAGTAACCGCAATTGTAGGCGCCAGTGGTAGCGGTAAAACAACACTGATAAAGCTACTCTTACAGTTTTATAATCCGATTGAAGGTAAAGTATGGGTCGGTGCCCAGGATTTAAAAGACTTTAATTCAACCTGGTGGCGCAACCAATGTGGTGCAGTCATGCAGGATGGGTTTATTTTCTCGGAAAGTATAGCCCACAATATTGCAACCAGCGAAGATGAAATTGATAAGGAGAAACTTGCTTATGCAGCAAAAACTGCAAATATCCATAACTTCATCATGGAATTGCCATTGAAATATAATACCGTAATTGGCAACGAAGGACAAAACCTGAGCCAGGGGCAAAAACAAAGGATATTAATAGCACGGGCGGTTTACAAAAACCCGGATTTTTTATTTTTCGATGAGGCAACCAATGCCCTTGATGCCAACAACGAAAAAGCAATTGTTGAAAATCTGCAGGAATTTTACAGGGGCAAAACGGTTGTTATTGTAGCCCACAGATTAAGCACCGTGAAAAATGCCGATCAGATTGTTGTACTTGATGATGGGAAAATTGTGGAAATCGGTAATCACTGGGAACTTACAGACAAAAGGGGAGCATATTACAATCTTGTTAAAAATCAACTGGAGCTTGGCAACTAAATATAAATTCATATCAATTTGATAATGGTGAGTGAAAAGGACAACATAGAATTAAGAAGTGAAAAAGTAAGGAACCTGATCGGTCAAATACCACCCGTTATTGTCCGGGCAGGCATAACGGTCATTTTCTTTATCATCCTGATTTTACTTTTCGGTTCCTGGTTTTTCAAATTTGAATACACCATCAAAACAACTGCTACAATAAACCAACATACTGAAAATTCAATCATTGACCTGAAAATTCCGGCAAACGAAATAAGCAAAATAAAAACCGGACAAAAGGTAATATTGAATTTCAATAATATCCCAAACCTCTATAATGAAAATATTTTGACAGAAATACAAACCATACCCAACACACTTGAAATAACAGAGGATGGAGGATTTTACACTGCAGAAATAATACTATCGGACAAAATTAAAACTGAAACCGGAAAATCACTTTTCATCAAAAAAGAAACAAAAGCAAATGCTGAAATTGTAACTGACAAAATAAGTCTTTTCGACCGAATTATGGGACCAATCAGGACATTATTTAACAAACAGAAATGAAATCCAACCCTTCGCAGTCAAGCACATTACCAGGTCGCTCGAAAAACCCTCGCACAAACCAAAACCTGTCAAAGAGCTTGCCTGCCCCAACACCGGGTATGGTAGTAGAAAATGCAGCAAAAATGAAATACAGAATAATGAATGATAAGAACGGCCAGCTTGTAACAGCACCTATATTGCATGCCGCGCCTCGTGGTAATCAAGACAATAAATCGTAGCTTTGAATATCATGAAAATTAACAAACATAAAGGTACTAATGCGGCACGCAACATAGCTGCAATCCGTTAGCACCAATTATATGACGACTATGAGAAGACAAAATATTGACAAGTTTTACGAACTCTTAGATGAGGTCATTAAGAAGTTCCCTAAACGAACTTTGGACACTATATCCAGAAATAACCTTCCCGAAAAAGGTGTTTATTTTTTCTTTGAACCAAACGAAGTTAGAGAGAATTCAAATTCAGACAGGGTTGTTAGAATTGGAACACACGCAGCTATTGCAAAATCCAACGCAACATTGTATGACAGACTATATAATCACAAAGGCTCAAAGGACTTAACTGGAAACCACAGAGGTTCAGTTTTTAGAAAACTTATCGGATATAGTTTGCTCTACAAAGACAACTTGAATTTTCCTCATTGGGGTGACAAATCAAAAAAAAGTGACAGATTAGTTAAGTCATCAGAAAAATCCCTTGAAATATCTGTATCAAAATATTTATATACTTTACCATTTACAGTTTTAGAAGTCCCAGGACCTTCAGCAAAGGACAACGATCGAGCCTTTATAGAAGAAAATACTATCGCACTTCTTTCAAACTATGATAGACAACCAATTGACAAACATTCCGCAAATTGGTTAGGCTTACATTCTAATGAACAAAAAATTATCGGCTCCGGACTTTGGAACAGCGACTACGTTGATCGCAAACAAATTGACAGCAATTATTTTGATATATTTGAGAAACACTTGACGAAAATGAAAAACTGGTGCTAACAGGCATATTAGCTAAATGGCGGCAGTAACCCCGCAGAAAGCGAGCGCTAAATTGGAAGTTATTCTCCCGCAAGAACATTAGTGGAAGCCGCCACTTCGCCAAGCTGCCAAAACGTTAGTGCCAATGCTTATATTTGCACAGTGGGTAAATTGACAGAAGAATTAAACATTTATTACAATGGAAAATAACAAAGAAAAACAGTTTAACATGAAGAAGCTTTTTACAGTTTTAACTTCTTTATTTATCGTGAACTTTTTGTTCGGGCAAAGTGCATTTTATTATTATGAAGGAAAGAAGATTCCCATTGACTGGAGTACAGACAAGATATATGTGAAATTTAAAGATGAGAAAGCTGAAAGTGAAAAGAAACAAGTAATTGCACGAATATCCAACATAAAAACCCCGGAAAAGAGAAACTTAGAGCATCCAAACGATGTAGCCATTCTTGATATTCTGGCAGATAGAACCATGTCGGGAATTAAAGAAAGAATTAAAGATTTCAACAGCGATACGAGCGTTGTTGTAGCAAATCCGTTTTTTATATCTAAAACAGATAGCACTCTAATGGGGCTAACGGAACTGTTTTATGTTAAACTAAAATCCCCTTCAGACTTTACAGAATTAGAAAGATTAGCGAAAGAAACCAATACATTCCTGTTGAAGCAAAATGAGTTTGAACCAAGTGTTTATATTCTTGTTGCAGATAAAAATTCCAATGGAAATGCTTTGGAAATGGCAAATTATTTTTACGAAACCAATATATTTGAATATGCTGCACCTTCGTTTATGCGAATCTTGAAAAAACAATGCACAAATGATCCATTTTTTAATCAGCAATGGGGGCTTAAAAACACAGGGCAACACAGTGGAATTTCGGGGGCAGACATAAATGTATGTCAGGCATGGGAAATAACTCGCGGCAGAGACGTAATATCAGTTGCAGTACTTGATGAAGGAGTTGACTTAAACCACCCCGATTTAATACATAATTTATTACCGGGCTTTGATGCAACCGGTCAAGGCAGTAGTGGTGCTCCTCAAGGAGATGATGCACATGGTACTGCATGTGCCGGAATAATTGCAGCACAAGGTAATAATAATGAAGGTATTTCAGGTGTCGCTCCAAATTGCAGAATAATACCAATTAGAATAGCATACGGTGATGGTTTTGGCGGTTGGATTACTGAAGATATTTGGATTGCAAATGGAATAAATTGGGCATGGCAAAACGGAGCTGATATTTTGAGTAATTCCTGGGGTGGTGGAGATGAATCTTCATTAATTACGAATGCAATTAATAATGCGGTTAGTAATGGTCGAGATGGATTGGGATGCCCTGTTTTATTTGCATCTGGAAATAATAATGGTTCTGTTTCCTATCCTGCAAGACTATCAAGTGTAATCGCTGTTGGGGCAATGAGCATGTGTAATGAGAGAAAAACACCTTCAAGTTGTGACGGAGAAACTAATTGGGGGAGTAATTTTGGAGGTGAACTTGATATTATAGCTCCAGGGGTTAAAATTTATACTACCGATATTACTGGAAGTGCTGGTTACGATGGCGGAAATTATACAAGCACATTCAACGGGACATCGAGTGCCTGTCCTCATGCAGCAGGTGTAATGGCTTTAATTCTATCTGTTAATCGCTGCCTTACACAAACAGAAGCAAGACGCATACTTGAATTAAGTTGTAACAAAGTTGGTACTTATTGCTATAATTCAACCTCTGGTCGTCCAAATGGAACATGGAATAATCAAATGGGGTACGGAAGGATTAATGCGTACAATTCCGTTCGTTATGCTTTCAGCACACAAATAAACTCTTATACGAATGTTTCCGGTACTGACCAAGGAGCAAACAATTGCAGTGGCAACCTTTGTACCTGGCAGTTAATTTCAGGCGGATGCTCCGGATTAGCCGCAGCAAATTACTTTGTTTATTGGCATCGTGTTGAAGCAAATGTTACATATCCTTTCACTTCGGGAGCAACGGTAATCGGAACATCTAACGGTTTTTCTTTTTCTAGTCCTAATAATGGTAACTATTTTATGGGGGCATCTAATGTTACTTCTACCAGTGCCACTCTTTATACTTATGTTTTTGAAACATACAATGTTTTGGGACAATTCTTAGGGTGGGTTCCTACTGCCCCACAAAATATCCGCTTCAACTATCATGTATTGAGTATTCTGGATCAAGATATTTACTTGCAAAATCAAACCGTCTCAACAGGAACTTACACCCATAACGCAATGAATAAAATTGAAGCGGGATACGATGTAACAACTGCCGTTCCATACGGAAATTATGTTGTTGAAGGCGATGCCAACGTCACCTTACATGCAGGCAATAGCATAACATTAGGACCCGGCACATCAATTACCCCCGGTGCAAACGGTTCATTCCATGCTTACATTGAGCCATTTTTCACTTGTACACAGTATCCAATGGGAATGATTTTAAATGACGACAATAATAATGGTTTCCCTGCTGTTATAAATGATTATAGAGTAACCATGCTTAAAGAAGAAGATTTTTTTGCTACTGACTCAAAACCTATCGAAACAGTTTTTAAAATATACCCCAATCCTTCAAATGGTGATGCTACAATTGAATACACTCTTGACAACTCTGAATTTGTAGAAATAACAATACATGACAATTGTGGAAGACCTATTTATAAACTCAAAAACAAATCACTTCACAAAGCAGGAAAATATCAGATAAAACTTACAGGTGTTAACCTTGCAGCAGGTATTTACTACTGCATTTTGCAAACAGAAAGCGAATTTAAAACAAACGAACTAATTATTGTAAGATGAAAAAGATAATTTTAATTATAATAACTTTATTAACTGTTCTTTTTTCCTGCAAAAAGGAGAAATTTCCTGATATGAATGAGTTGAAGGGTAGTTGGATTGAACAGACAAACAATTCATTCAAACATACGTTGATTTTTGAAGATGCTGTTTTGTTTTTTGTTAAGCCATCAAAAACTGATACATTGATATATAATCTCAATAAGGAGAATGAAGTCTTATCCCTCAAATTAGTTAATAGTCCTTCAGGCATAACAACTGAACATAAGATTTTGATTAATAAAAGAAAAAAAGAACTGACCATTTGGGGACTGTTTGTCGGAATTAATACAAGTGAAACGACATTCAAAAAGGAATAGTTTATCTTCGGACATGACTATGGACAAGATAGCACTGGCACTAACAGCGGTTTGCTGCAAGCGGGGCGACAGTGCTAAATTGAACATTCGTGCATCTAATAAACATTTGTGCTATGTTGAAAGTTAGAGCTTCTAATGCCCCGCCTGACAGCAAGCCGCAAAACGTTAGCGGTCAGCTTAAAAGACCACGCATTAACAGATAATTCGAAAAAAAATAAGAATATGACTAAAACAAATTTAATAATTACAATTTTGCTAACAGCTTGTTTGCAAACATTTGGACAGCACCTTGGATTGACTTTTCAGAACGCAGAAAAACAAGGTATTTCAATAAAGCACTTAGACAGTATTTATACAAGTGCAGTACATACCGACACTTCATTAGCAGTTTTTAAAACAGAAAAAGAACAAGAAGCATTGCAACAAGCATATTTCAATCTTTTGCAAGACTTTGCTAATTTCCTTTCTGAAAACAACTTCAAATGGGAAAAGCCGACAAGATGCTTTAATAGAATATATTTTAACTCAGACGGGACAATAGATTATTTCCTGTTTAATTTTCTTGGCAAGACTGAAGACAAACCTGCCGAAAATATTGAAAAGGAATTTCAAAGGTTACTTAATGTGTTTATTTCAGACTATAAATTTTCGCTAACTGCTAAAACCAAGTTTGCCCAATGCAGTCCGACAACTTATATACCGCAAAAATGACAAACATCATCACATAATGACTTGATGAAATGATATACAAAGAAACTTGAAAAGAAAGCCAAATCGCTAACAGCACCTAAAAGAAATTGGCGGTTCAATGGTTACATAAACATTTGTGCTTCGCATCAAGTTCATTGGTGGCAGAGAGTTTTCGTCTCCCAAATCGCCAACTTCTTGTAGCTGCCAACCCTTGGCAACAAGCGATGGGCGACCCTACGAAATTGACAGGCTCACCCAAAATTTACGTTCTTACAAGACAACTATTTTTTGAAGCGGACTACTGAAAGCTGATTCCCAGACCCATCCACCACCCAATATTTTTCGAATAAAATATGGATAATATACAGATAACTCCTATCTTTGTGTCGCTCTTATTTGGATAAAATACAAACATCTTATGGATAGATTCATTCAGAAACTCAATTTTGACTTTGCTACAAATCAAAGAGTGTTACAACTCATCGGTTACATTGACGGCTTTACAGGCAAGTGGAATATTGTAGAAAATAAAGAAAACCGCTATTTGAAAGAATTGCGGAAAATTGCGACAATCGAAAGTATCGGTTCTTCTACACGAATTGAGGGAGCAACGCTTACTGACAAAGAAGTGCAAGAACTTTTAAACAACATTAAAATTACTACACTAAAAACCCGTGACGAGCAAGAAGTAATTGGATATTACGAAGTGTTGGAACTTATTTACGACAACTACTCTACTATTAAATTTTCTGAAAGTTACATCAAACAACTACATCAACTATTGTTGAAATACAGCAGTAAAGACGAGCGGCACAGAGGAACATACAAAAACCTACCGAACAAAGTTATTGCTACTTATCCGACAGGTGAACAACGTACCATTTTCGCAACTACCGAACCTGCACTAGTTGAAGGCGAAATGCGTGCTCTTATTGATTGGACAAACGAACAACTTGAACAAAAAAAAATTCATCCGTTAATAGTAATCGGAAGTTTCATTTATGATTTTTTGAGTATACACCCTTTTCAAGACGGGAACGGCAGGTTGTCAAGATTGCTTACAACACTTTGTTTGTTACAGAGCAACTACGTTTTCATTCAATATATTTCTTTTGAAAACCACATTGAACAAAACAAAAAGGAGTATTACGAAGCATTGATGTCAGGACAAAAAAACAGAGGAGCAGAAAACGAACGTATTGACAAATGGTTACTATTCTTTTTGGTAAGCCTTAAAATGCTTACTCAAAAATTAGAACAAAAATATGATATGTTCAAATCTAAAGGCGGTTATTTGAACGAACGTCAGAAGCAAATCAGAGATTTTATCATTGATAATCAACCTATTAAAATAGGTGATTTAGCAAAGCGATTTCCTGATTTCCCGGTAAGCACTTTGAAAAAAGATTTACAATATCTGAGAAACGAACAAGTGCTTACAATGATTGGTAAAGGAAAAGGAAGTGTGTATGTGATAAATAAAATAAGTGAGTAGTGTGAATGACGAAATAGTATCAGCAAGTGGGGAACGGGTAGCGATTGGAGGTTATTTACCTCAGTTTGACGAGTTTGCATGGTTTATTTTTTTTGAATTTAACAAACAGCAAACTTGAATGGATAAGAGTTGCTGACCCCAAAGCCGAAAAACTTGACGACATTCAATATTCCACTTATTCAGAACTTCACGCCTACCAAGTATTGGTTCACTGGTGTCTATTAAAAAAATGTGAATCAAATTTGAACTCTAAATGCAGTTGGTAGTCGTTGTCATCATTGGATGTTTTATCCGTAGGAGCCGAAAGCTCTTGAACGGGATCTTTGACCAATAGGGTGGGTATTCCTGAGCATAGTCTGCCACTAAATCAAGACAAATGAGGTAAAAAATGATGCTCGTTCAACTATAAAAAAGGTAAAAAAACAGTTCCGGCACGCATATTTTCCGGAGCATATTCGGACACCTATTCCGGTGATACTCGGCCTACTTGTTATAGATTTTTCAGGTAGATACAATTAATATTTTTTCTCATATGTCACCCTTTAATTCAAAGTAGATGAATTTATGAACTACACGGTCAAGACATGTTTTAGAAAGCTCATAACCACCCTTTTATAATTCAAAAACGCATTTGCGCTGTATCGTTGCAAAATCAGCTTTTTCTCAAATTTCTGAACAAGGCTGTTTACATCCATTACTTCGTTCTTCATTAGAACAGTGAAAATAGCAAAACTTTCGTAAACGCAAATTTATTGTTTTGTTATTTCACAAGTTAAAGTGCTGTTTTTCTGTTTTTTACAGAGCTTTTTCCTTTTTTTATAAAATTATTTTACGAATGTTATATGATTTGAATTTACGAATGTTTATATTTGTGTTGTAAATAAGACGTTAGCGGTCATGCATGAAGCGCAGTGCAGAATTGAAAGTGAAAATAAAAGATGAAATATAATTTTAAACAAAGTAAATGTAAAATCTATAATAGTACCGAAATAAAATAAATTATTAAAACATTATAAACTTGAGACATTATTTTTTAACATTCGTTTTTCTTATTGTTTGCTCCACATTCATATACGGACAAGACAATACCTGTTTAATTCACAAACCTACAATTTACTTTCAAATCACACCATTTTCCCCTTTTGAATTTTGGATTTAGACCCGAATTGAGCGGAAATCAAGATTAAACAGTTATTTCTCGAAATTTTAGAC
>JALNZU010000051.1 GCA_023229245.1 Bacteroidales bacterium
GATGCCAATTTTTTTCGATAGGTTTTTCATGGTCAGTCCCTGTATACCTTTTTCAGCTATTAAATTGGCTGCCGCATAAATAATTTCAACCTGTCTTTCTGTAAACATATCTATTAAAATAAAAATGCAAAGTTAGTTTATATTCACTAACCTCAAAATATTTAACGCATTTTAACGTTATTTTCGTATCGATTCATTTTAATCCCTGAAATGGATCGCATCTCAACCTACAGTTTAGATAGTAAATCATTGAAAACGATTGCTCACACAATCCCAATTGTAACCTGCTTTTCCCTAATCTGATTTAGACTGTGGGATAATTCAGTAAAATCAGTTTATCTTTGCTTCATTGAAGTTATTGAAGCTGTGGTGTATGTGCTGTACTCCAGACCTCAAAACAGATATATCTATAATCTTTAGTTACATCAGAGGATATGATAAACACAAGGTGTAAAGGTGAGCGATTCGGTCAACTCTTATATTCTGACTTCATCCAGCTATCAGCCTCTGATAATTTATTCATTCCTTTACCGCTTAGACCGATGATATATGGGATCGGAGGTTAAAACAAAATTAAGTTATGCAGTTTATCTGAACCTTGGCTTGCAGTCTCTTGCCGTTTTTATCATATGTTATTACCTCCTCTATCTTTTTACAGGTTTAGCTGTTTTATATATTTCATACGACTTTGACATACCCGCCATTTTATATTTAGACAAAATCACTTTTCTAATTGATGAATCCAGTCCGTTATGGACTTCTGATGCCATGATCAGCATTTTGTTGGCTAGGCCTATAAGTAGCTTTCTGGTAGGTTTTATAGCCATTGCCTCATTTATACTGATAATCCGAAAACATACGCTTCATTTGTTTTTCTCATTATGGTTGTTTTTATTGGCATTTAATATGACTTTCGGTTTATTCAGCGAAAATATTATTACGCAAACCGGTTTAATTCAGGTGGCACAAACTATGGGCATACATTCTATCACGCTTATATTTTTAGTAGGTCTTTCTTTGTTTTTAATGATAAAAGCCGGCCTATTCAGTGGTAAGCTTTTATACTCTCATTGTTGTACTGGAACAGTATCTTCCAAAGAAAAATTATTGTTTGGAGGTTCTTATCTGCTGTTTCCATGGTTAGCCGGCAACGGTATTATATTAGTCATCACCGGTACTAAAGTAGAATTCAAAAACATAGCTATGATCATATTTATGTTGGTATTGATCATACCGGCCATGATTGCTAAGGCTCCATGCAAAGAAAAAATCAAAATGCCGGTTTCAAACTTATTGATATGGTTAATTCCCTTGGCTGCAATAACTACTGTTGCCACTGTTTTGTTTCTCAAAAACGGCTTTGAATTATAGGAAACGAGCAGGCGTATGGCAAGTAAATGATCCTGCCTCATCAAAATATCATAGACATCTTCAAAAAAAAACACTAAAAAACAAAAAAATACTTGCTTTTGCAGCTTTTGATACATGAACCTATGTATATTTGTTGGTATTAATGAAAACACCAAATTAACAATCTAATGGAAAAAATCACTGTCATTGGGGCTGGAAACGTTGGTGCCACTTGTGCTAACGTCATTGCTCATAAAAATCTCTGCAAGGAGGTGGTCTTGGTTGATATCAAAGAAGGTATAGCCGAAGGGAAGGCTTTGGATATCTGGCAGACAGCTCCTATCAATCACTACAACACCCGTGTAACGGGTTCTACTAACGACTATTTAAAGACCAAAGGTTCGGGTGTCATTGTCATTACTTCGGGTTTGCCTCGCAAACCGGGCATGTCCCGCGACGACCTGATCAAGACTAACGCCAGCATTGTCAAAGAAGTTACTGAGAAAGCCGTTAAGTACTCACCGGATGCCATCATCATCATAGTATCGAACCCGCTTGACGTGATGACCTATGCGGCTTATCTTGCCAGCAACAAGCCTTCACGTAAAGTATTTGGCATGGCCGGAACATTGGATACAGCACGCTATAGGGCGTTTATATCCGATGCTCTTAATGTATCACCTACTGATGTACATGCTTTATTGATGGGGGGTCATGGCGATACTATGGTACCACTCCCAAGGTACACCTCTATCAGCGGGATTCCGGTCACAGAGCTCTTAGGTAAGGACGAGTTAGATAAAATAGTAGAACGTACTAAAAAAGGTGGAGGTGAATTAGTGAACCTGATGGGAACCTCAGCCTGGTATGCTCCCGGAGCAGCCGCTGCCCAGATAGTTGAAGCCATAGTAGATGACCAAAACAGGGTGTTTCCCGTATGTGCTTTCCTGCAAGGCGAATACGGACTGAAAGATGTGTATCTCGGAGTACCGGTTAAATTAGGTCGCAGAGGTATAGACGAAATCATAGAGATTGATCTGAACAATGAAGAAAAGAAACTGCTTCACGATTCAGCCGACGCAGTAAAAGGACTGATGAAGGTATTGGATGATATGAAGCTATTCTAATATCTTATCCGAATTCAATAAGGATTCAAGCATGTATCACACTTTCATAGTGTAGCTTCACCATCCAAAAATATTCACCTATCAACTCAAAGTCTGTTTTAGGGGTTGAGTTCTGATCAAGTATTTATACACATCTACCATTTTTTGATATTTTTGTATAAATACAGATATATTCTTTCATGATGAGAAAATTGGTCGTTTTAACCGGTGCCGGAATGAGTGCCGAGAGTGGTATCAAAACATTTCGCGACAGCGATGGGCTATGGCGTACCCATCGTTTCGAAGATTTGGCTACCCCAGAAGCCTGGGAAAGGAATCCGGCTTTAGTACAAGAGTTTTATAATGAGCGTCGCAAGCAACTGTTTGAAGTTGAACCTAATGCAGGTCATAAAGCATTAGTAGAGCTTGAAAAAGTTTTTGATGTACAAATCATCACTCAAAACGTGGATGACTTACATGAACGTGCCGGCTCAGCTAATGTACTGCATCTGCATGGCGAACTAAAAAAAGCAAGGAGTACTGTTGATCCTTCATTGATATATGAGCTCAAGCATTGGGAACTTAAAATGGGCGAGCACTGTGAAAAAGGCTCACAGTTACGACCTCATATCGTCTGGTTTGGCGAATCAGTTCCAGCCATGTCAGAAGCTACTCAATTAACACGTCAAGCTGAGCTCTTCCTGATAGTAGGCACTTCGTTACAAGTTTACCCGGCAGCCAGTTTGCTGCATTATGTCCCTTCACACAGTCCGGTGTACCTTGTCGATCCAAAAGCTGAAGCACCTGCCTGGGCTCAATCGGTAAAAACCATTCGCAAGACTGCCGCAACAGGTTTACCAGAGTTAGTGAATGAGCTTATCAGAAATGAAACAGTAAAATAACCGCATCCACTATGTTTTAAACTAATCTAAACCTATCTAAAATCAATCGGATGAATACCCGGCAACCGAATCATGAAGCTATCCCTCAAGCGGTTTTCTTGGAAAAAGCACGTACGTATTGTGCCTATTCAGAGAGGTGCGTTCAGGATATGCGTCAGAAACTACGGCAATGGGAATGTCCTTCACAATATATAGCTCCTATCATTCGACAGTTAGAACAAGAAAATTTCATCAATGAAGAGCGCTACGTCCGGACTTTTATTAGAAGCAAGCTGAATCAAAATAAATGGGGTCTGCATAAAATTCTTTTCGCCCTGCGTCAAAAAAATATACCTGAATCATTGATTCAGCTTTGCCATTCCGAGCTTGACACCGATGAGTACGTTCAAACACTCAGGGAGATAATACAGTCAAAACGCATTAAAGAGGACAACCCCTACAAACTCAAAGTCAAGTTGGCTTCTTATGCCATTCAAAAAGGATTTCAGGCTGAATTAGTATGGAATATCCTAAATGAAACGACTGACCACTCAACATAAACTATGGTTTTTTGTTAATTTAGCAGTTGATATATCACTTAAATCATTTCTAATTTCATTTAGTTAAATATGATCACATCCGAACAAATCAAAGAGCTTGAAAAGCGGCTTGAGGCCCTGAGGAGGTATCTTTGAAGTAGATCGTAAGACGATCGAGATTGAAGAAGAGGAAGAAAAAACTTTAGCCCCCAATTTCTGGGACGACCCCAAAAAAGCAGAAACCCAGTTAAAACTCATCAGCGAGAAAAAACATTGGGTAGAAAACTATCAAAAGGCTTTTCAGCTGTATGAAGAGCTGATACTTGCACGTGAGTTTTACGAAACGGGCGATGCGTCAGAAGCAGAAGTGGGTAAGGCAGCATCAGCCAGCATACATGCCATAGAGGAGTTGGAATTCAAAAATATGCTGAGCAGTGATGAAGACAAGCTCTCGGCTATTATCGCCATCAATTCGGGAGCCGGTGGCACTGAAAGTCAGGACTGGGCTTCCATGTTGTTGCGCATGTATCTGATGTGGGCCGAAGACCAGGGATATAAAACCAAACAGCTTGACTTGCAGGAAGGTGAAGTAGCCGGTATTAAAAGTGCTTCTATTGAAATAGAAGGCAACTATGCGTTTGGTTATTTAAAAGGCGAAAACGGAGTACATCGGTTAGTACGTCTCTCCCCTTTCGATTCGGCTAACAGACGTCATACCAGCTTTGGTTCTGTGTATGTATATCCCGTTGTGGACGACAATATTGAAATTATCGTCAGCCCGGCAGACATTTCGTGGGACACCTTCCGCTCCAGCGGCCCCGGAGGGCAGAACGTCAACAAAGTTGAAACAGCAGTAAGGCTACGCCACGCCCCTTCAGGTATAGTAATCGAATGTCAGGAAACCCGTTCACAACTTCAAAACCGTGAAAAAGCTATGCAGATGCTACGCTCGCAGCTTTATGAAATAGAGCTCAGAAAAAAACAAGAAGCTATCGACAAGATCGAAGGTACTAAAAAGAAGATCGAATGGGGATCCCAGATACGATCCTATGTATTGCATCCGTATAAATTAGTTAAAGACAACCGTACAGGCTATGAGACCTCCAACGCCCAAGCAGTATTGGATGGTGATTTAAACGGTTTTTTAAAAGCTTTCTTAATGGAATTCGGAAGAACTTAAAATTTAAATTCATGTTGAAAATCTATCATAATCCCCGTTGTAAAACCTCCAGAGCCGGATTAGAAGTACTGAAGGCATCAGGCAAAGAGTTTGAAATTGTGGAATATCTGAAAAATCCACTTACTGCCAATGAGATCAAAAGCTTGATCCGTAAAACCGGATTGCAGGCTAAAGATGTGGTTCGCACACAAGAAGCGTATTACAAAGAAAATCTGAAAGGAAAAAACCTGACTGAGGAGCAATGGATAGAAGCTATCACTATTGAGCCTAAACTGTTGCAAAGGCCAATAGTGGAAACCGACCATAAAGCCGTTATCGCAAAACCTGTTGAAAATATTCATTCTTTATGGATATAGAACTATATCAAACACTGCATTTAAAAACCGTAAAACACGCATTATGAAATACCGTATCGAAAAAGACTCTATGGGCAATATTGAAGTGCCAGCTGAAAAGTACTGGGGAGCCCAGACCGAACGTTCGCGACATAATTTCCGTATAGGACCTGAAGGCTCCATGCCTGAGGAAATCATCACCGCTTTTGCCTATCTGAAGAAAGCTGCCGCCATCACCAATATGGAACTTGGAACACTTAGCAAAGAAAAATGCGATCTTATCAGCAAAGCTGCCGACGAGATACTGCAAGGCAAGCTCGGCGATCAGTTCCCTTTGGTTATCTGGCAAACAGGTTCTGGAACACAAAGTAATATGAACGTGAACGAGGTGATAGCAAATCGGGCACATGTGTTAAGTGGTGGAACGCTGAGTGATGCAAAAAAAACTATTCATCCCAATGATGATGTAAATAAGTCACAGTCGTCTAACGACACCTTCCCTACTGCCATGCATATAGCTGCATACAAAATGATCACCGAGACTACCCTGCCCGGGTTATTAAAGTTAAGGGAGGCATTGTACGAAAAAGCTGAATCCTTCAAACATATAGTCAAGATAGGACGTACACATTTGATGGATGCAACTCCACTTACATTAGGTCAGGAATTTTCAGGTTTTGTATCCCAGTTAGACCACGGGATACAGGCTCTGAAACACACCCTTCCTCATCTAAGCGAATTAGCCTTAGGTGGTACCGCAGTTGGCACAGGCATCAACACCCCTGCCGGTTATCCTGAGAAAGTAGCTCATACCATTGCCCGTCTTACTGGACTACCGTTTATTACTGCTCCCAATAAATTTGAAGCGCTATCGGCTCACGATGCCATAGTAGAAACCTCCGGAGCACTACGGCTGATAGCAGTAAGCCTGATGCATATTGCCAATAATATACGACTATTGGCATCAGGCCCGCGTTGTGGGATAGGCGAAATAATACTACCGGCCAACGAACCCGGTTCATCTATCATGCCGGGTAAGGTAAATCCCACCCAAAACGAGGCTATTACAATGGTTTGCGCACAAATAATCGGAAACGATGCAGCTATCACAGCCGGTGGTATGCAGGGTCATTTCCAGCTGAACGTTTTCAAACCTATGATGATCTATAACCTGCTTCAGTCGGCCCGTCTATTGGGAGAAGCCTGTATCAGCTTTACCGATCATGCTGTTGCAGGGATAGAAGCCAATGAGGAACGTATTGCACATAACCTGGAAAACTCATTGATGCTGGTAACAGCCCTGAACACACATATTGGATACGACAATGCAGCCAGAATTGCTAAAAAGGCACATACTGAAAACACAACCCTACGTCAGGCTGCTATAGAACTTGAACTGCTTACTGACGAACAATTCACCGAATGGGTTGACCCTAAGAAAATGATCTGACCATCAGGGGACGAGCTGCATACAGATTACTGAACATCAGTTGCTTATGCGAGAAGTACTGCAAATCAGTTCGGATTTTACCTTTTTTATTTACCAACGAAGTTTTTGGATCTCCGTTCTAATGAAGTCCACATTGGCATCGGGGGAAAACGTCAGGTCAGGCTTCAGATAATACAAGATGTTTTCTTGTCGGAAGCGTTCTTCTCCACCACCTGTGATATTCAACATCACTATCTTGGTGGTATCAATTCGCTGTTTTTTAATGGCTTGTATTAATGATGCTGTAGCTACGGCAGCTGCCGGATGTATGTCAATACCTTCAGCTTCCTGAAATAATTTAGCAGCTGCTTTTGCCTCTTTATTAGTAACTACCAACACTTCCCCATCAGTGTTTATTAATGCATCATACAAGCCTCCAACCAATGAGTAAGGTGGTTTACGATTGGAAAGCACTTTGGCATCAATGGTTTCAACATGTTGACGTGCCAGATCGTCGTCGTAAAACAACATCTCGGGTGAATTAGCCTTCCATGCTTCATAAATTGGCTGAAACGGTGCGTTTTGCGACACCATCAACTTCATAGTATGGCTACCATAACGACCATCATCTATCAGGCGTTGGTTTGCTTCCCATGCTGCAATAGCTCCTGTTCCGCTTCCGATAGCCTGAAAATAATAATCGGGTATGCGTCCTATGCTTGTAGCAGCCGAAAGCAAGGTAGTGCCCATTCCATCTCTGCGGGCAATATTTTTAGCACCCCCTTCGGGATAAAAATCTTCGAATCCACAAATAATAGTAGACAAATGAATCGCATCAAAATAATCGCTGCCTTTCTGGGTACTTACCAATTTCACACACTCATTGAGTGGCCTGTCGAACCATAATGCATTCAGATTGTCTTCGGGCACACACAGCAACAATGGGATACGATTTTCGCTGCATACAGCAGCAAAAGCTCGTGCGGTATTACCGGCTGAAGCTACAACCAACACCTTACCCGGCTGACGGCCATCAATACGGGCTGCTACACTATAAGCTTCTGTTTCTTTGAATGAGCAGCTGCGCATCAAAGCATTTCTCTCTGGCCAAAACCCACTAAATGTAATATACAATCGGGTCAGACCCAACTTAGTCGCCAAGCCTTCACTTTTATAAGTAACAGGTGCTGACGATCCCATTAGAAATCGAGTGACCGGCAGCCAGTCGGCAAAAACAAACAGTCCGTAATCGGACTCTTTTAGATGAAGCTGCTTCTTTTCATATATGGCTCTGATCAATCCGGCTTGTGTTTCACCTGGAGCGTCCAACAGCCAGCCTGTATCATTAAATACCGATCCACTGGCTACCGACTTTAACTGATAAGCTGTAGGGTCTATTGCTTTCGTCATCATGCGTCAATCTAAAGCGACAAAGATACGCAATTCACTATACAACCAGCCATTCTGTCAGTATGACGACTGCCTCACTTCACCTTACTCAAGTGAAAAAAATCTATTTTTGCAGCCAAAGCAATGCATTTCTTATGTTACTTACAATTTTAGAAGGTGATCTGTACAACTGGGTTATACTGCCACTTATCATAGCTTTTGCCCGAATTTTAGATGTGAGCGTAGGCACTATACGTGTCATATTTGTAGCACGCGGATTCAAGCATCTGGCACCAGTATTAGGTTTTGTGGAAGTGATCATCTGGTTGCTGGCTATAGGCCAGATCATGCAACAATTAGATAACTTTATGTCCTATATAGGCTATGGGGCGGGGTTTGCAGCAGGAAACTATATCGGGATCATACTAGTAGAAAAGATGAGCTTGGGTACGGTAGTTCTTCGTATCATCCCTAAAAAAGACACAACACAACTTGTTGAGAGTCTGAGAAATGCAAATTATGGAGTTACCAGCGTGGATGCAGAAGGTAAGACAGGACCTGTTAAAATATTGTTTAGCATAGTCAAGAAAAAGGACCTGACCGATGCCCTGCATATCATCAACACTTACAGTCCAAATGCATTTTATACTATAGAAGAGGTACAAAGGGTTAATGAAGGGATATTCAAAGAAACTCAGAAAAGAAAGTCACTTTTTGGTGGTATTTTTTCAAACAGCCAGTTGCGAAAATAAAGTAAACCAAAAAATGCACGATCTTTGTACAACAATGAGCCAATCCTATGCGATATGGAACAAGATGATTTTAAAAAGCAGATAGACGAGCTGTTCAGGTTATTGAACAAAATGATGAAGCAACACCCTTTGGAAGATATTCCTGGTATCAATCAGTTTCAATTGGAGCAAATGCGGATGTTTCTGAAGAATTATGATACCATCAAAGATCAGCTTTCTTATGAGATGATGGGTCAGATGAATGAGCCTATGCGTCAGATGATCCAACTGTTTATCAAACAGCTTCGTCAGGAGTTAGGTGAAACAGTTGATTTTCCTGAAACAGAGGAAAAAGTGATTCAACCTCCTGCTAATTTGCAACAGATAGACGAACGTCTGCGTCAGCCGGGGCTTGAACAGGACGAGATTGATCAACTATTGGACGAGAGGGCACGTTTGGTAAGAGAAGCCGAGCAACAAAAACCTGATTCGGATAATGTGATCTATCTATGAAAGCAAGGCTAAAGCAAAGATGGCAAAAATATATCACCACCAAGTCGAAGTGGAATATTGCCAGTGACATAGTCTTTGTACTATTTCTGATTGCCTTGCTCATACCTGCCAGCCGTAAAGAAGTAGCTGCTGTAATTTCCCGATTGTTTGCCCCTTCTCCAAGACTTATGCAAGAGGCTCAACAAACACAGATCCCGGAAGACACCTGGAACTGGCAGTTTTATACCATTGATTATCAGCCTGCTCAATTAAAAGACTTTAAAAATAAACCGATTTTCCTGAACTTTTGGGCAACCTGGTGTCCACCCTGCATTGCCGAGATGCCAGATATCCAAAAGCTGTATGATCAATTCGGGGATAAAATAGCTTTTGTGCTCCTCACAGATGAAGCACCCGAAAAAGTGGCAGCCTTTATGCACAAAAAAGACTTCGATATGCCAGTTTATCTGCATCAGTCAGCTGTGCCTTCCGTATTTGCTACTAACAGCATCCCAACAACCTGGATAATTGATCCTGCAGGAAATATCATCATCCGAAAAACCGGTGCTGCAAAATGGAACAGTTCTTCAATGCAACAAACCATGCAACAGCTCATTTCAAAAAATTAAGAATCATCAGAAATAAATCCATACATACATCACGCAATACTATATCTTTGTACTTTAAACATGTTTGATTAAAATCTCTTCCCATGAAAAAAACAGGATTATTTTTGCTTATGATCCTAATTGGCATGAGCATGCAGGCTCAGGTAATCACCGACAAAAAAAGTACAGATGTCTCCTTAGGAGTAGATTTGTTTACCGATATACTCACTAAAACTCCGGACGACTACAACCAGCGATGGATCAATCAGGGGTTTAATTTGTTTCTGACCTACAATTTCAAAATAGGTAAAACCCCACATCTATTTTCCATAGGCACCGGATTACGCACCCATAATTTTTACTCTAACACTCAAATAGATAATATTAAAGCTGATACCATACGTTTTGTCCCGATTTCATCTGATCTAACTTACACCCGTAGCAAGATAAATCTGGTTTATTTAGATTTTCCGGCCGAGTTTCGGTTTCGCATACACGATCAATGGAAAATTGGGATAGGATTTAAAATGGGAATTGCTATTGACAGCAAAACAAAATATATTGGAAATCAAAAAACTGATGCCACTAAACGGCATATCAAAGAAAAGAATATCAACTCATTAGAAAAATATACCTTCGGCCCTACGCTTAGGATTGGATATAAATGGATCAATCTATTTGCTTATTATCAGCCTATACGAAGCTTTCAACGTGACCTGGGACCTGAGTTTTATCCGCTATCCGTTGGACTAACTATAGCTCCGTTTTAAAATCCATTGGTAAAAGATACAAAGGTGTCAACAGCTGATTTAACCAACAAACTCAAACAAGAGATACATAATTAATGTGCCTACGATAAAGCCTGCATATACTTGTTGAAGGTTGTGGGAGCGCATCTTCAACCTGCTAACAGCAACTAATCCTGATACTAAAGCCACTATGATGGTCAACCAGATAAAATGATCGTCTATGAGTATGGAAATTCCTATCAGTGCACCAAAGAAACCGCCAAAAGCTGTTAGATGCAGACTAATTTTCCACCAAAGATTAATAAACAGGCACAAGATAGCCAGGGTAGTGGCTCCCAACATATAAAATCCGAAGATTGGAGCAACACCTAACTGATTCAACAAAAAAAAGGTGAGATAAAAAAAGACAGCCGTTATTAATATAGGCAGCGTTCGTTCTTGTCTTATGGGTAAATCAAGCGTACTGATCATTTTTAGGCGTACCATAAGCCACATGAGCAAAGCTGGTATGATGCCTGACGTAACAAGCACTATTCCTGTCAGATAGCCCCTAAGATGCAGAGGGATACGTAAAAGTGAAGGATCGCCTGTATGCGCAATCAATACAAACGCATATGAGGGAATCCATAAGGGATGAAAAACAACCGATATCCATTTGGCTGGTGTATGAGTCAGGCTGCTCATCATTTAGAGCTCTTTACGCAAGCGTGCTACTGGAATACTGAGCTGTTCACGATATTTGGCTACTGTCCGGCGGGCTATATTATAGCCTTTTTCTTTCAATAGTCGGGTAAGCTGCTCATCCGTATGTGGTCTGTTCTTTTTTTCAGCTTCTATCAAATCACTAAGTATTTTTTTCACTTCCCGCGTTGATACCTCTTCCCCTTCATCAGTTTGCAGGGCTTCGCTGAAAAAGCTCTTTAACAGAAAAGTTCCAAAAGGTGTTTGTACATATTTGCTGTTAGCTACCCGCGAGATAGTAGAGATATCTAACTTCACTATCTCAGCTATATCTTTGAGTATCATAGGTCTTAGTGTGGTCTCATCGCCTGTTAAAAAATACTCTTTTTGATATTTCATGATGGCATTCATCGTCCGGTACAAGGTGTCGTATCTCTGCTTGATCGCTTCAATAAACCATTTGGCTGAATCAATCTTTTGCCTGACAAACATGAGTGCTTCCCGGTCAGATTTTGTTGGGCTTTTTCGGGCAAAAGATTCTAACATATTGGCATAACTTCTACTGACGCGCAGCTCGGGTGTGTTACGGCTGCTAAGTGTTAAGTCCAACTCTCCATCAATAATTTGTATGATAAAGTCGGGGATGATATATTGCTGATCTTTCACCCGTTCGCTCATTGATTCACCGGGCTTTGGATTCAGTTTCAAGATTTGATTCAACGCCTCTTTAAGCTGGTCTTCGGTGATTTCTGCTCGTCGGATGATCTTATCATAGTGTTTCTTGGTGAACTCATTGAAAAAGCGTTCGATGATCATAAGCGGCAGGCTCACATCCTGTTCCGATTGCTCTAATTTCATGCGTCTAAGCTGAAGCAGTAGGCATTCCTGCAGGTTTCGTGCCCCTACACCAGGTGGATCAAAATCCTGAATAAGTTTTAAAATTTCGAGTAACTCTCTTTTGTTCGTCTTGATATTTGCGGTAAACAGCAGGTCGTCTGCCATAGCTTCTACCGAGCGGCTAAGATATCCAGCATCATCGAGGTTGCCAATCACATACAAACCGATCTTATGCTTACGCTCATCCAGATTTCTAAACCCAAGCTGCTGTATCAGAAGCTCCTGAAAACTTTGACCACCGGCAAACGGGATCTCATAATGAGGGTCATCAGGACTCCGATTACTTATGTTTGTCCGATAATCGGGTATGTCATCATCATCTAAATAGTCATCAAAATCAAATTCATCATCCTGATTATCATACTCTTCCTCTTCATTACCAAACTCATCACCGAACTCATCCTGTTGTTCATCAGCTCCATGGTCTTCTTCCATTTCAAGGGCTGGATTTTCTTCTATTTCCTGCTTAATACGCTGCTCTAAAGCTACGGTAGGCACCTGCAACAACTTCATCAACAGAATTTGTTGCGGCGATAGCTTTTGAATTAACTTTTGTTGCAGCCTTTGATTAAGCATATCAGTTTGTCTTGGTCAATTAATTTTCACCTATTAAATACAAGTAAATCGTATCACGAATATACGGCAATTTACGCAGAATACATAGATGGCAAGTAAAAAAGGGAATTATTTTTTTAAAACTCACAATTTAGTGGAGTTCGGGGGAACGGTATCACATCTCTGATATTATTCATCCCAGACATGAACAACATCAGTCTTTCAAACCCGAGGCCATAGCCAGCATGCGGCACAGTCCCAAATTTACGAGTTTCTAAATACCACCACATTTGCTGATGGGGGATATGCATTTCCATCATACGTTGCATCAGCTTGTCATAGTCTTCCTCACGCTGTGAACCGCCTATTATCTCACCTATCCCGGGAAACAACACATCCATTGCACGCACTGTTTTTCCATCTTCATTCAGCTTCATATAAAACGCTTTGATGTCTTTAGGATAGTCGGTAAGTATGACAGGTTTCTTAAAATGTTTTTCCACTAGATAGCGTTCATGCTCCGATTGCAGATCTACTCCCCATGATTCAACCGGATAAACAAATCTTCCTTTTTTGTTATGGTTTGAGTTTTTCAGTATATCAACTGCTTCGGTATAACTAATTCGTATGAAGGGGGATTCAAGAACGAAGTTCAGTTTCTCAATCAATTCCATTGACCTGTCTTCGGCTTTTTTATTTTTCTCTTCTTCTATCAACCGTTTACTCAGGAATGCAAGATCGTCGGCACAAAATTCAAGTGCATACCGGATCAGATACTTTAGCATTTCTTCGGCCAGGTCCATATTATCATGAATATCGAAGAAAGCCACTTCCGGTTCTATCATCCAGAATTCGGCCAGGTGCCTTGATGTGTTTGAGTTTTCGGCTCTGAATGTTGGCCCGAATGTATACACTTTAGAAAGTGCTAAAGCTGCCAACTCGGCTTCAAGCTGTCCTGAAACAGTGAGGTTGGCAGGTTTCCCAAAGAAGTCCTTTTTATAATCAACTATGGCATCTTGCGTTTTAGGCAGGTTCTCAAGGTCAAGAGTAGTTACCTGAAACATCTCACCGGCTCCTTCGGCATCAGAAGTAGTAATAATAGGTGTGTGAATATTGTAAAAACCCTTGTCGTTAAAAAACTTATGTATGGCAAATATCATCGCATGGCGCAAGCGGGTGATGGCTCCAAAGGTATTGGTACGAAACCGCAGATGTGCTTTCTCACGCAAAAACTCCAACGAATGTTTTTTAGGTTGCAGAGGATATTCATTAGGATTGGCATCTCCAAGCATTTCAATATTTTCAACAGATAGCTCAACTCTTTGTCCGCTGCCGGCTGAAGGCACTAACTTGCCGGTGGCTTTTATAGCTGCTCCGGTATGCATAGGCGAGAGGACATGCTCGGGAATTTTGCCAAGATCGGCTACTAACTGAAGATTATGAATGACTGATCCGTCGTTCAACGCAATAAAAACTACATTCTTACTGGCACGCTTGGTACGTATCCACCCCATTACCGTTATTTCCTTTTCAAACTCTTCGCTCAATAAAGCTTGTCTGATCTCTGTACGTTTCACCTTTTGTCGATTTAAACTTAATTTGTATGCAAAAAAACAAAAAATCATTGATTTACATGGTATTGATGATGAACTATATTAGTGCTACTACTGATAATCAATCTGTTAAATTAATTCTGATTAAGTTAGTACAGCTTATATTTTAGTTTTCGGCTTCACCAACAAGTATATTTATTGTTTTAGTTTTGCATCAGAAAATTGAATGATGAGTGTTGCAGCACATTTTTCTTCTGACAGCAGCTGGTTCGATCAGTTTAGCAAGCCATTCATTATCAGTGGCCCTTGCAGTGCCGAAAGCGAGGAGCAAATTATGACTACCGCTGTTGGGTTAAGTCATATACCTGAGGTACAAGTATTTCGGGCTGGTATATGGAAGCCGCGTACCCGTCCGGGTGAGTTTGAAGGGTTAGGGGCACCGGCTTTGCAATGGATGAAAAAAGCTAAAGAAGCTACCGGACTCAAACTGACGGTAGAGGTAGCTAAACCAGATCATATTGAACAAGCCCTGAAAAATGAAATTGATATGCTCTGGATAGGAGCACGAACGGTTGTCAATCCATTTTCTGTACAAGAATTGGCAGAGGCATTAAAAGGATGCACTGTCCCGGTGCTGATAAAGAATCCGGTAACACCTGATCTGAGACTTTGGTTAGGAGCTATAGAGCGTATCCATAAAGCAGGGATCGTACAATTAGCTGCCATACACCGCGGATTTCACTATTTTCAGAAATCACCCTACAGAAACGCACCTATGTGGGAGATCCCTATCGAACTGAAACGATTAGCACCTCAGCTACCCATTATTACCGACATAAGCCATATCTGCGGCAAAAGGGAATTATTGCAGGAGATCGCTCAAAAAGCATTTGATTTAGAGACTAACGGACTGATGGTGGAAAGCCATTACAATCCTTTATTAGCTAAAACCGATGCTGCTCAGCAAATAGCTCCAGAAGAACTAAGACAACTACTTGCAAAACTGATCATCCGCAGCCCAAGCGGTGATCCAAAGTTTGAGAGCCAATTAGAAAGCCTGCGTACAGAAATTGATAAGCTAGACGGAGAACTGCTGCAACTACTAGCCCGAAGAATGGAGATAGTCAGCGAAATGGGGCAGTATAAACATCAAAACAAAATTACTATACTCCAACTGAAAAGATGGCGACATATTATAGAAGATCGCATGGCTATAGGTGAACATTTAGGCCTTGACAAAGACTTCCTGCTTCAGCTCTTGGAGATAGTACATCAGACTTCCATAAAAAAACAAGAAGAAATATTCAACAAGCGTACACAAGACAAGGCTCCCGAAACTCAATAAGTTGTGTTAGCTACTTCTATAATGCTTTGTACTATATAAGGAAACTAAACCCTGAAAATTAAAGTTGCTAAATATTTGTAATCCACTAAGTTTTGCATCCTTTTTCAATGATTTTTTCGTTTGATTTTTGTAAGCTAAAAAGTTTATGAAACGTCAAGAGAAAGCTGATCTGATGCAGGATTTTTGATTAATATAAAACAAATTTTAGTTTTAATTAAAAGCGGTTATAGCAACTGAAAAATTAGTTCTACACTCGGTATATCTCGCAATACACAAAATTGCAATGTACATCAGTTTAGTTCAAGTCAATACAGCATTGGTGAACTGTTAAGCTTCGACGTGGGCCCGCTCAAATGAACTTTTCGCTAATAAGTCACCTACCAATGCGGTTCGCCGGATGGATACGGTATATACAACAAATATCAAACAACATTACATGCCTATATAACTGTTAATCTATAAGATATCAATCTTTTCATAAAAGACACAAAACTAATATACTAATGTTCGTATATTTGTTACGAATTTTAACCGTTATGCACAATATGAAAATACCACTTCGATAAAATTTACATCATTTAATTTAGCATATTTATAATAATTATTGGAAATAAAAAAAGATCATGTTGAATAAAACAAAACATACAATTATAAACGGTGATAGCAGACAAATGAGCGAACTAAAAGACGAGAGCGTTCATTTGATTGTGACATCACCACCTTATTGGCAGTTAAAAGATTACGGTACTGAAAACCAAATCGGCTTTCACGATGATTATGAAACATATATCAATCATCTCAACTTGACTTGGCAAGAATGCTTCCGGGTTTTACACAAAGGTTGTCGTCTTTGTATCAATATCGGAGACCAATTTGCCCGTTCAACTTATTATGGTCGTTACAAAATCATTCCTATTCATACCGAAATTATCAAATTTTGCGAGATGATTGGCTTCGACTTTATGGGACAAATCATTTGGCAAAAGGCTACTACAATGAACACATCCGGAGGGGCAAGTATTATGGGAAGCTATCCTAATCCGAGAAATGGAATTGTAAAGTTGGATTTTGAATACATTTTGTTATTCAAAAAACAAGGAAATGCACCAAAACCAACCAAGGAACAAAAAGAAAACTCCGCGATGACCAATGAAGAATGGAATACCTATTTCAATGGGCATTGGTATTTTTCGGGAGCTAAACAAGACAAACATTTGGCAATGTTTCCCGAAGAATTACCACATCGTTTGATTAAAATGTTTTCATTTCCGGGTGAAACAGTTTTAGACCCATTTATGGGAAGTGGAACAACAGCTTTGGCAGCAAGAAACTTGAATAGAAATTCTATTGGTTATGAAATAAATCCAGATTTTATTCCTATTATAAAAGAAAAAATCGGGGCAGATGATGTTTTTATGAAAGTTGAGACTGAAATCATAAAACAAGCTGAGTTAAAATCCGATTTTGAAAAACGAATACAGGATTTGCCTTATCAATTTGTGGACACACATAAATTAGATAAGAAAATTGACGTTAAAAAAATTCAGTACGGTTCGAAAATTGATGCCAAAAGCACAGGAAAAAGAGAAGATTTTTTCTCTGTTAAGGAAATTATAAGCCCAGAACTTATTCGTTTAAGTAATGATTTAATTATTCGTCTGATCGGCATTAAACAGAATCCCAAAATCAATGAAAAAGCAACTGAATATTTAATCAATAAAGTACGTGGTAAAAGAGTATTTCTAAAATATGATGAAGTAAAACACGACAACGAAAATAATTTAATGGCGTATCTCTATCTCGAAAACAAAACTTTCATTAATGCTCACTTATTGAAAGAAAACCTAGCTTTGGTAGATAATTCCATTGACTTTAAATATAAGACAAAATTTAACAATTTCTAATATGAATGAGGAACAAGTCGCGATATTAGAATATCTAAACACCAATGCCCTTGGATATAACAATAGAAGATCTTCTACCCAGATAAGAGAAGAGCTAAATCCTGAAGGTGGTGGAGTAACAAATGAACACGTCAGTGATTTAATAAGAGATATGATATTGAATCATAATGCTTGTATTGGAAGCCTAATGTGGCAAAATGGATATTGGATAATTCAAACGGAAGATGAGTTAAATGGGGTATGCGAAAGTTTAAACAATAGAGCAGACTCTATCAGAAGTAGAGCAACTGCATTAAGAAATAATTGGAATAATCAAAATAATGGCTAAAAAGGAAATCAAAAGATATTCATTAGAATTTGGCAAGAAAGAGAAAGTACTCAATTATGCCACACAGACTTATCAGCTATCAAGACCAAATAAAGTTGGTGCTGTTATGGCTCTAATCAGAGAATGCCAGCCAAACACGATTGAAGAATGGGAGCAATGGTATTTTAAAAATGCAACGACCGCAGGAAAAAACACTTTCAAGATAACAAGAGAAAGTCTGCAAGAACTTGGAGAAAGACTATACGAGAAAATCACCGAAGTTGTCATTCCTGAATGGCAAGAAGCTTTTAATGCCTTGACAAAGGAGGATTGTTATAATTACATCTATAACCTTACAATTAACCGAACTTTTGACGGATATCTAAGAGAAAAATCAGTAGTAAATGATAGCTTAGCGAAAATTTTTACTGAAGTAAGATTTGAAGAAAGCCCGCCAGAATTAGACCACGCAGGAGATATTGATTATCTAGGTTATGTAACTGATGACAAAGCTCTTGGAATCCAAATAAAACCTGTAACTGCACAAGCAAACTTTGGAAACTATTCGGTTTCTGAAAGAATGAAAGCAAGTTTTGAAAATTTCAAAAACGATTTTGGCGGAAATGTGTTTATTGTATTCAGTTTAGATGGTGAAATAGCTAATAAACAAGTAATAGAACAAATCACAACTGAAATTGAAAGGTTGAAATATTCGTAACCCCCCAGCCATCCATATCTTTTTTCAATGATTTTTTCGTTTGATTTTTGCAGGCAAAAAATTCTATGAAACGTCAAAAGAAAGCTGATCTGATGCAGGATTTGATTCACAAGTGGAACCATAGCGATTTCCAAATGGTGTTGAACTCACACTTCCGCAAGATACACATACATATTTTACAAACTTTAGTTCAATTGTTCTGACATGTTGTTACGCTTGGTGCAGCCGTTATTTTATGTGTGGTTAGTCAACTGATATGCGTAAGGATTCCGACGG
>JALNZU010000014.1 GCA_023229245.1 Bacteroidales bacterium
GAAGGATGCTTTTTTTATTTTATCTTTGTCCATAGTGCGGGGTTTTATCTACAACAAATATACTGAAATTCAATGGAATAACAGTATATTTACCCGCATTTTTTTTATTTTTATGAATAATTCAGGCTATCAAGCCCTGTCGGGAGGACCCCTATTTCTTTACTCATAAAATCTTTTGGTATAAGTACGTCCCTACAACTGACGACCTAAGCAAAGACAAAGTTGGGTTTCTGTGTTCAATTAATAAAACAGGGATAGCTAATAAACTTTTGTTAATACAACTTTTTGTAGTCTTTACTGTTACGTAATTTAGTGGCAGTTCAGATTTTGCCTTCTTCTTTTTTAATTTCTAATGCAGTATCAGCATCTTCCCAATTTTCTAAATTACTTAAAATTTCATTTTGATTTATAGGGAGATTTCTTGCTTTTATGATTGCTTCAGCTTCATCTTGTGCTTCAATACTGTAAACACAAAATCCGGTATAGTAAATTTTAACTTCAAATTTTTTATTTTCCATAATTATTATGCTGCTTTTCCTGATGAGATAGGGATAGTAGTGAAAAGCCCACAGTGTGAGGACTTGTAATGAATAGTTCGACCCGATAGGGGAACGACCATGAAATATAAAAATTTCTCTGCCTTTGCAATGTCCGTATTCTCTCGATCTGCTATTCTTATAATTTGTCTAAGTTTCATTTTTGAAAGCCCAATTTCATCACAAACTACACCATTTATAGCATACAAACCCAAACGATTGGCAATAGGTTCGAAAATAGTTTTACTCCATTTTTCAGTAAATTGCCCGATCAATGAATTACGACTTTGTAGAGTTTGGCCTTCAGCACTTGTGCCTTTAGGAATATACGCAAAATAACCAGCTTTTAAATTATAGAAAAACTGTTCGGGTGATGCAAAATTTTTTAATGCCTCACGAAAAAATTGAATTTCCACTTCCTTATTCCAAAGCGTCATAACTAGTGTTGTCTTTGATCCAAACAAAAGTACAAAAATTAGTAAGACCGGTATTTTATTAGAGCTGTTGGTATAATATATTTATTTCAAGTAAGATATGAATTATTTTTCTTTTTAATTTTGGTCGTGTTCTTTTAAAAGTCTGATTGCAACAGCATTAAAATATGTGCGGCTGACCAACTGAAATTTTTGGCGTTGAGGCCTGTACCTTTGATAGGGTGATAGTTTTCATATAAAGGTGAATTATTTAGGAGTCCTTCAGCATGCTCGAATAGCTTATGTTTGAGCAGATCGGCATCGGCATGATAGCCATAGTTACTAAGCCCTTTTATGCCGAAATAAAATTGATCTAACCAAACTGGTCCTCTCCAATAGCCTTTTATTGGATTGAATTCGGTATGATCAGCTGCTAAAGTAGGTAGAGGGATATGTGTATTAAATTTTTGTGGGTCCATCATCATTTTTCTTACTGCTTTAGCCTGCTTTTTTGTAGCAGCCATTGTCCATAGCGGTATCCAGCCTTCAGGTCCTTCAATCTGTATCCATTTTCCGGTCTTAGTGTTTTTATCGTAAAAATAGCCTCGTTTAGGATCAAAAAAATGATGCCTCAAGGCTTTTTCAAGCTGTTTTGCTTCTTTTTTCCAGGCTTTTTTGTCTTGTTCATATCCTGCTATTTCGGCCAATTGTTGCAGGTGCTTTTTTTCGGCATAGAGATACGCATTCAAATCTACGCTTTCTTGCTCGAAACTCCATGCTGTTTCATTTATCTGGATCAGCTTTGACGCATCGAATCGTACGGCGTTATCCATACCGCTTTCCCATGCGGCAGCTATAGGTGTGCCATCCGTTGAACCATATTCGCAAAGGCCGTTTTGATTATGATCTCTGTGTTGGTACCACCATGTATGATAGCGAACTAATTTTGGATAGATCTCTTTGATAAAAGCCGAATCGCCTGTATGTCTGTATAGCTCTAACACCGCCCAGGCCGATAGGGGAGGCTTGGTATCGCGCCAGTTATTTTCGTCCTGATCGGCATAGATACAGTCGGCTATCATGCCGTGCTCATCCATATAGTCGAACATGCTCAGTATATTGTTTTTAGCCAGTTCGGGATGAAACATACTTAAAGCTGCAGCTTGTTTCCATGAGTCCCAACTCCAGAATCCGTAAAAACCCTGATATGAAACTGATGGGAAAAGCCCGTCGTGCAATAAATCTTTGGCCGCCGAACGCCAGTTGGTGATCAAGGTAATAATAGCTTTCACTGCCAGACGCTTATAAGACCCCGAAAGATATGGGCTCTTCCCGAAAAAAGCCCTTATATACCCATCCCATCGGATTTCATTTTCTTCCAGACTTTGATCAAACTGTGAGATATCTGTTGGAACAGATGAATACTCATCCTGTGGGCTAACTAGATAAATATGCGACTGTACAAAAGCAATTTGTTGATCAGCTGAAAATGATCGTTCTCCATAAGAAGCCTGATAGGAAGTCGTGTCAAATTGTAGATCTACATGTGAATCAAACAGCAAGTTGAAAGAGCCAACAGTATTCGATAGTTGGACCATCAATTTGTTATCTGCACCAGATAAATGGGTGCCATCAAAAAATTTGCCTGTAAAAGCTATTTCGATTGTACGTTCAAACGGACTTAGGTTGGTTAGTACCGTTTTTTGCATAGATTGCCGGTTATTGACGAAAATAAGTTGTTGTTTGATAGATAGCTCGTCTATCTCCAACTCTTGTTCTATCAGTCCGGGTAAATAGCGTTGAGTGAGCTTCGATTGGCTTAGGTCTAAAGTAGTTCCATTTTCGGTGATAGTTAAAATAGCTGCCGAGTTTGAAATCCATTGCCCTTGCATTTCCATCACCAAAGGTCCGGCAAAGCCACCGTAATATGAACTATCTTTGGAAAAAGCAAAAGCATGCCAGGCACCCATATCGCTGAACACAGTTGAAGCAATTTGGACAGTAGAGGAAATAGTTACAGCAAGATCTAACACATTAGGAAAATCCTGGCGACTGATTACTTGGGCATTTACCAGATTACAGATACTGAGGAGCAAGATACCTTGCAAAAAACAGATGACTGAGCGTAACGACATGTTTATTACTATTTATAGCTATGATCTGCCATTCAAACGAATTGGTGGCATAGAAACCATTTTCAGACAAAATTGCACAAAATTGTTTATTTTATTACTGGTAGTCTGAACCAATCTTTAGTTTCAACAAGATAGGTGGTAAAGACTGACTTCGGTTGTGCTTTTGTTGTACTGTATCCGGCTATATATAGGCATTACAAGTGAAATATACTTTAGTGGAGGCCTCTTTACTGCCGGAAGTTTGCATACCTTTGCATACCTATTTAATTAGAAAGAATTGTAAAATATAATACTATGGAAATCAACGAAAAAGCTGCTTTAATTAGTAATATTGAATTGTTTAGAGGCTTGAATACGGATGAGATTAATTTAGTCAGTCAACAAACCTCTCAGATGACTTTAGAGCCGGGTGATTTTTTGTTTAAAGAAAATACTCCCCGTCAGGAAATATTTTTAGTAGCCGATGGTAAAATAGAGCTGTTTAAGAGCACTCCTTTTGGGGAGGAACAGCGGATCACTTATTTTACCAAATACGACTTTTTAGGTGAAGGCTCATTAATGGAGGACTCGCCTCATTCAACCTCAGCAAGGGCTGTGGAAAAAAGTGTGGTACTTACTTTGGGCCAGGATTTGTTGCGTTCATCAGGCTCTATCGCATTGGTAGTGTTATCAAATATTACCAAAGTGGTGTCGCGCCGGATGCGCTATGCCAATGCCCGTATGCTGAGCTCTACCATACAGTACGAATCGGGTAAAACCAGAAATGAACACGATTTGTTAGGCGACAGGGACGTCCCTTATGAGTATTACTATGGCATACAAACTTTAAGAGCCATGGAGAATTTCAATATCAGCGGGATTACCCTAAACTTTTATCCTGACTTTATCCATGCGTTAGCAATTGTAAAGATGGCTTCAGCCCGTGCCAATCACGAGCTTGGGTTGCTCTCCACCGAAGTAGCTAATGCCATCATACGTGCCTGCCAGGATATACTTGACAATAAATTTCATGTTCACTTTGTGGTAGATATGATACAAGGCGGTGCCGGAACTTCTACTAATATGAATGCCAACGAAGTGATTGCAAATCGGGCATTGGAACTGATGGGCAAGCAAAAAGGACAGTACGAATTTTGCCATCCCAATAATCATGTAAACCTGTCGCAAAGCACCAACGATGCCTATCCTACGGCTATAAAAATTGCGTTGATAAAAGCTAATGACAAATTGGTACTTGTGTTGCAAGACCTGATCAAGGCATTGCATATTAAAGCCAAAGAGTTTGCTTCGGTGATTAAAATGGGACGCACCCAGTTGCAGGATGCCGTTCCTATGACATTAGGTCAGACATTTCAGGCTTTTGCCGTAACTCTGGAAGAAGAAGTCCAGCTGTTGAATAAGATGGCATCCCTCTTTTTAGAAGTCAATATGGGAGGTACTGCCATAGGTACCGGAATTAATGCCGATCCTAAATACAGCGATAAAGTGATTCCTTATTTGCGGGTTATTACCGGTATGGATATTAAATTAGCACGTAACTTAGTTGAAGCTACCCAGGATACCAGCGACTTTGTGAGCTACTCAAGCAGCTTGAAACGCTTAGCGCTGAAACTCTCAAAAATGTCGAACGACCTACGACTGCTCTCCTCCGGGCCACGTGCCGGATTAAACGAGATCAACCTGCCTGCCATGCAGCCCGGAAGTACCATCATGCCCGGAAAAGTCAATCCCGTCATACCTGAAGTAGTTAACCAAATTGCATTTAAAGTAATAGGTAACGACCTGACTATTTCTATGGCAGCAGAAGCCGGACAATTAGAGCTGAATGTGATGGAACCGGTAATGGTACAAAGCCTGTTTGAGTCAATTGAGATGCTTAAAAACGGAATGAAAGTACTTACAAACCGTTGTATAACTGGCATCACTGCTAATGTAGAACATTGCCGGAATACAGTGTATAATTCAATCGGATTGGTAACAGCACTTAATCCGTATATAGGATATGATGCAGCTAACATGATTGCTAAAACAGCTTTAGAAACCGGTAAAAGTGTGTATGAATTGGTGTTGGAAAAACAACTTCTTTCAAGAGAAGAGTTAGACCAGATTTTAGCACCCGAGAGCATGGTACGATAAAAGAAATACTTAATTTAGTAACTCATTAAAAAAAACCAACTCGAGTTGTATGAATAATCAAATCCTGACGATCAGAAACATGGCTTTGCTGATATTTCTTATAGTGCTTACCGGCGCATGCAGCAACACAAAAAGCAATAAAATGATAGGGGTGTGGAAAGTAGATAATGTGGATGTGCGTTTTGATGAACAAAAAGTAAATCCTCAGACCCTTGAACAGGTGATTGCTACGGAAAAAGAAACCATACTTCATTTTATGGACGACAGCACTATGCACATCATTATGGGTGAGACCAATCAAAAAGCGTATTGGAGCATGGAAGAGGCTATACTGTTCTATTATTTTGATGGCTCTCCCCTGAATGTGTATGAGTTAGGAAAGTTAGTGGATGAGAAAATAGAAACAGAAACCCAAACACCCGTTGGCTCTATCCGGATAACCTATATCAAATCGGAATAAAAGATTTGCTGCTTCGGATAACTTGGTTTATTGGGTGAACTCGGTACTATACAATATGGCTTCAAGCTGTCGGAGATAATCCCGTTTAGGCTTGTTGGGAGCATAGACATATCCTTCTAGTGTGATCATTTGCCCGGTGGTTGGATGTATCAGGGTATAAGCTAAAAAGGGGCCGGCCATATAATCGCCTACCACATTCCATACTCCTTTGGTTTCTACAGCAAAATCGGTGATAAAATTTGAGATAGGCTTTACTTGAGGTATGATAAACTCTTTGTCGGTTGACATAAATGATCCTTCTACCGGACCAGGTATGTATTGTTGCACGATGCGGTCGCGTCTTGAGATGATGCTCTGCATGCTTAGCTCGGCTGTGTCGCGGTAAGGGTTGGAATAGATAATAAAAGCCTGACTGAAGTCGCTGGCTTCTTTTCTGATCCACATAAAATCGTCTTCGTTTTTGGCTATATAAAATCCTTCGGGTATCAACAGGCTCAGACCAAATTTCTTGGAAATGGTTTCCATGATACTACTGTTGGCTGTTGCCCTGTAGATAGAGAGCAGCCGTTCGCGTTCCGAACGATCAAAAAGCAGGCGAAAAGCTTCTTGATTGGTTTCAAAAGCTTCTACCCAGGTGTCGGTATCCGGTGCTGTAATCTTGATAACCCTTTGAGGCTTGGCCCATAGATCAGAACGGGTCTCAACTACAGCTTCTGACAGCTGAGGATCATTTTCGATAATCAACAGATTGCGGTGTTTTTTGAACATATCCGAGAGCTTGGCTATCTCTATTTGTGTGAGCTTATAAATAGGCTCACTCTGTGGAAGACCATATTGCTCCTGCCCAAAAAAACGCCTGACAGCTTCACCTTGAGTGCCCGACCATTGCTCTTTGTTTTGGCTTACCACTAAAATCTCAGAGGTAGCACCTACCGATCGGGCAGTACGCTTTTCAGGCTCTCCACATGAGGAAAAAATAAATACTGTTAGTAAAATAATCAGTAAGGAATGATGTGATCTCATGGCAATTTAATATGAGTTATACTGAATTAAAGAAGGTAAAGCGTGTCTTTTAAGTGATTCATCACTGTAAATATGCGTCTTATCCGAATCAGGCATCTACTTTATTGGTTCTTCACTGTTTATCCAACCACTGATACAATACGCATTTCGGCTTTATCAACACAAAGATAGGTGTATTGAACGAAAAAAAGTGTTACTTTATTGTTTTTAAGTTGGTTGACTGAACGTTTCAGTGTGGATCAGGTGATTCGGAGTTTTTGTCCGGGTCTGATTTGAGTACGGTTGCCTAAGTTATTCAGCTTTTTGATCTGTTCAACTGTTACACCGTCGTATTTTCGGGCTATGTCCCAGAGTGTATCACCTTGTTTAACAGTGTAAACAATCGATTTACCGGTATTGTTTGTACTCGTTTGAGCTAAAGTTTCAGGCGGATATACCCTTAGTTTTTGTCCGATAACGATTGTTGATCCTCTCAGGTTATTCCATTCTCTAAGGTCGGTTATACTGCATTTATAGCGGTTGGCTAATCCACCTAAGGTTTCCCCACGTTTGACTATATGCGTGGCTGATTGAGTAGAACGTGCTACCGGTGTTTCTCCCGGCTGACTGATTGGGCCGCCTGCGCTATAAACCACTAACTTCTGGCCGATACGTAAATTGGTTGTCCTCAGATTATTCCATGTCTGAAGCTGCTTTACCGTCACTCTATAGCGTTTGGCTATTACACTCAGGTTCTCACCACTTCTTACTATATGAACACTTTGATCACTGATTTTCTTGATTTCTTCCATCAACGTTTCTTTTTCTATACCTTTTTTGGTTTTAAAGGCATAAAGCTCGGTTTCGTTGTTCAGGAAAGGTCCAATAAACTCTGATGGAATACGGATCACATACGGATTATCGGCTGTAGCAGGTATGATACCTTTCTTAAACTGAGGGTTGAAAAACTTCAGGTCTTCCATAGTAATGCCCAACATCTCATGTAGCTGGTCGAACGAGAGCAGTTCTTTAACTGAAACAGTATCGGTGCCATTCATCATAATACCCGGATCAATAGGGTATAAGTTATGTTTGGCGGCATAGCTCATCACATAATTTACTGCGATGAAAGCAGGCACATAGCCTCTGGTTTCCTTTGGTAGAAATGGCCATATAGCCCAGTAATCTTTTATGCCGCCGGTACGTCTGATAGCCCGGTTGACATTACCTGCACCTGAATTGTAGGCCGCTAACACCAACAGCCAGTCATCATAGATATTATATAGGTCTAACATATGTTGACAAGCTGCTTCGGTTGATTTATACGGATCGAAGCGGTCATCCACAAGCGAGGTAACTTTCAACTGATATACCTTACCTGTTCCATACATGAACTGCCATAATCCTTTAGCACCCATATGCGAACCGGCCGTCGGATTCAAAGCTGATTCCACTACGGCAAGATATTTCATCTCCAAAGGGATATCGTACCGGTCTAACAGTTCCTCGAACATTGGAAAATATAGCTCTGCCAAACCGAGCATCCGGCTTGTCAATGCCCGTTTGCGAAAGGCGTATAGGTCTATAAAACTTTTTACATGTCTATTAAACGTCAATGAGATAGGCGTTTCTCTATCCAACTCGGATATAAGAGCAATATAAACGCTATCGGTAAAAAAAGGTACCTCATGTGAATGGTATCCGAACACATTCAATGAAGCAGTATCAGCTATAGTGTTGCCGTTGAAATATCTGATCTTATACAAGCTGTCTAACATGCGTACTATAGGAGTGTCATCAGTAAAAAAACCTTCGGTTTGTTCTTCTAAGAAATCCACCGAGATCTGGTCTGTGGTATCTCCTATCTGAAGACTTAGCGTATCGCTATGCATCTCATCTGTTTCTGATTGTGCCAAGATGAGGAATGGGTGTAAAAATAGGCTGATAAAAAAGATATTCAGTATGTTTCTCATACGGTATTAAGTGCGATAAAGTTTTACAATCAGCAGTTTACATTATTATAAATGCCTTTTGATATCATACCTCTTGTTTGAGGTGTAGGGTAAATAACGACTGCAATCAGCTTTTCTTGTCTGTATCGTTGCTTTTATCCTTGTCATCCGTTCCGTCTAAGCCGTCTTTGAACTCTTTCACTCCTCTTCCTAAGCCTCGCATGAGCTCGGGGATTTTCTTGCCGCCAAACAGAAGAAGTACTACAACTACTATAAGTATGATCTCTGTCGGGCCTAACATGGCAATAAGTGTTGAACTTAACATGGTAGTAGGTTTTAATTGAATGCAAATATACAATAAATAAATCCCTTGGTTTGTCAGGCATTCGTATCTTTGGACATCATTTTTTTTACCTTGTATATGAAAATTAGAATTAGTTACCATCTTTTAGTGTGCTCATTTTTATTGATCTTCATTTTTTTAACCGGCATACTTCATGCTCAGTGGCATCCGGATTCCGTACCCGAATATTTTAAGAAACGCTATCTCTCCGAAGAGGAGATGCATCAACCTTTGCGGCATCCGGATTTTGTGGAAACACCTCCACCCTCAGGTATATCAAGGATGGTAGCCGAATACGAACCCATGCAAGCTGTATTAGTCCGCTATCCATTAGGCATACCCTACAGCCTGATCCGCGAAATGGCAAAAGATATTGAAGTGATCACATTAGTCTCAAATAATAGCCAGGCTAATTCGGTACTTGCTTCCTATGAAAGCAATAATATCAATACTGACAACTGCACCTTTCTGATAGCTCCAACAGATTCATACTGGACTCGTGACTATGGCCCTTGGTTTATCTTCGATGGAAATGACGAACCGGGTATAGTCGATTTCCCATACAACAGACCCCGCCCGAACGACAATAACGTCATCCCTAAAGTTGCCGAGCTATTGGATGTGAACCTTTTTGGAATGAATGTGATACATACCGGAGGAAATATGATGGCCGACGGATATGTGTTTGGTGCTTCAACAGATTTGGTATATGACGAAAACTCACTAAGTCCGACTCAGATAGCCGAGAAGTTTGAAGACTACTTAGGTATAACGCGATACGATGTACTGAATGATCCTCAGGGTGAATATATAAAGCATATCGACTGTTGGGGTAAATATCTGGCTCCCGATAAAATACTCATAGGACAGGTTCCGGCTAGCGATCCACGATACAATGACTATGAAGCTGTTGCTGATTATTTTGCCAACACTCCATGTGCCTATGGATATCCATATAAAGTGTATAGAGTCTTTATGCCAGGCACATATCCCCCTACACCATATTCCAACTCACTCATTCTGAATAATAAGGTGTTAGTCCCTATCAGTGGCAGTCAACACGATAACGCCGCACTGGAAGCATATCAACAAGCTATGCCGGGTTATGAGATCATTGGTATCCAATACACTGGCTGGCTCGATACAGATGCATTGCATTGCCGTACACACGAAATAGCCGATATTGGAATGTTATATGTTAATCATATGCCGAAATACGGACAACTGAGCTGGCAGGATTCAATAGCTATAGAAACCGGTATTAAAGCCTATTCGGGAAGTGGACTGATAGCTGATAGCTTGCTATTGTATGTTAGTATCAACGGGTCTTCTTTTGTACCAAAAACCCTTGTTAATACAGAATCAAACAATTGGCAGACCTACATAAGCGGATACGACAGTTACGATACCATACGTTATTATCTAACTGCAGCCGACGAGTCAGGACGAAGCATCAAACACCCTATCATGGGAGCTATAGACCCGCATCTGTTTGTGATGGGAGAAAAAGAACTGCATGAACTTACCATTTATCCAGATACTTTATTGTTTGTGGAAGTGTTGGAAGCCGATTTTTATATCAAAAATAAAACGAATACAGAAGTACAGATTGAAAATATCTCGTCCTCAAATGAGGATTTGATACTGATGAACTTCTTACCTGAATTTCCTTATTCACTCAATAAACAGGATTCGTTGGAAATATTTGTACAAATCACTGTACCCGACTATACCTTGTTATCCGATGGATTTGTTGAAGAAGAAATCCATATTTATTCTTCTTTGGGAGATTATGTGGTTTATGTTAGGATTTCTGAAGATTTATTGACAGGTACCATAGAGATGGAAAATGTAAGAATAGTTACTTTGTCACCCAATCCGTTTACCGAAACGGTAATCTTCCAGGTCAAACCGATTAAGGGCAATAGTTCTTTAACGGTCATGGATATAAACGGCAGGCTAGTGTATCAATATCAATCAGCGACTAGTTCGGATATTATATGGGATGGATATGGTACCAATGGTGAGAAGCTGCCTCAAGGCATGTATTTCTATCATTTTCGGCATGATGCCGGGATACAATCCGGTAAACTGATCCGGTATTAGCCACGAGATTTATTTACGGGCAACTACAGCCTGCGAATACAGCAACCATACTGTACTCATTGCAAGACAATACATGCTTCACTTCCACATTAGGGCTCGCAGATATGGATAGTTTATTCGGTCTTTTTAAAGATCACACCAACCTCTTTTCCTAATCTGTTGAGGGTTTCAACACCTCTGAGTAGGGGTGTGCCGTCTATATCATCATATTGTTCGTTGATATAATCGGCATGACTTTGTTCGGGGAAGATGATGATCCTACTGAAAGCCTCAAAATGCTTTTCCATTCTGAATGGCAGGTTATCCAATGCATTGACATATGATACATTCCCCCTGCGTGAAGAGACCAACAATAAAATATCATCTGGCTTGAGGTGGGGAGCCAATTCTAACACATGGTCCCAGTTATCAAATGTCTGGAATTTGATTTTATTTGCTTTGTTACGATTTTGCATATAATGTTGGATAGCGCCTTGTGTTTTTTTGTTACAGAAACAAAGCATGCTCAGACTTAGTTCAGACGATAGTTGTATGGTTTTATCAAGCCAGAGTTGAAACCCTTTTTCATGTTCGGCTAAAGGAGGAACAGCTAAAACTATCCGTTGATGGGTCATAAGCGGGCTTGAAAAATGACAGATAAAAATGGTTTTAAAATGGTTATGAATGATGCTTTCCATTTTGTTGCCAATGATAAAATCAATAACGCCGGCACGTTGAGGCCAGCCAAGTATTAATATATCGGCAAGTTCTTCTTTAGCTACACGCACTATCCCACCAGAAGCATTATTATCGATGGTAACTATCAACCGGATTCCTGTTTCGATAGCTGCTGCCTGTTGCTCTAAAAACAACAGTGAAGATTTTGCTTTGATTAAATTTTGTTCAGCCTCCCTATTGTTGAGTACAATGGAAAGCACGGTTACAGGTCGGATAGAAGCTTTATCTTTTATCAGGGAGGAAAATTCAAATAGTTTATCTGCATTTTGAGGATTGGCAACTGGCATCAGCAGTTTTTCAGGCATTTGTCGTAAACTATCTATTACAGGGATGGTATCGGTTTTGATAATGATCTTTTTTGCTGCATTTTCGGTGATGACAGAGCTTATTACACATGTAACGAGTATCAATATGACTGTTCCGTTGAGCACACTTTCATTCACTAATCCTCCTTTATAGCCTACTAATATGATAGCTATAGTAGCTGCTGCATGGGCACTGCTTAATCCGAAAATAAGCTGACGTTGAAGGCTTGAATATCGAAAAAGCACTTGAGTACCAAAGGCTGCTACCCATTTCCCAATTAAAGCGACAGCTGTCAAAACACCTGCTACAACCAATGCATCAACTCCTTTAAAGATAATCCGCAGATCGACCAACATTCCTACACTGATCAAAAAGAAAGGAATAAAGAGTGAGCTTCCAATAAATTCAATGCGGTTCATCAGGCTGGAAGAATGAGGGATCAACCTATTGAGTACTAACCCTGACACAAAAGCACCTATAATAGGCTCTAATCCGGAAATTTCAGCTAAAAATGCCGCAAAAAACACTACAGCCAATACAAAAATATAATGGGTGTGTTTCTCACTCTCGAACTTCTTGAAAAACCAGGATGCTATACGTGGGATGATCAGAAACATTACCAACACAAATACCAACACCGAAACCCCTAGTTGTAACCAGAAATCCTGTTCAATGCTTCCCTGACTGGAACTCATGATAACTGCCAACATAATCAACACAGCAGTATCGGTTAATATAGTACCGCCTACTGTAATTGCAACAACTTGATTTTTTGATATCCCTAACCGGCTTACTATAGGATAAGATACTAAAGTATGTGTGCTGAACATACTGGCAATAAGAAGACTGGAATACATATCGAAGCCCAACAGATGACGACAGACCGGATAACCAATACTTAGAGGAAGGATAAATGTTAGCATCCCAAACACTATGCTTTTATTTCGTTGCCTACGAAACTCATTCAAATCAAGTTCAAGCCCGGCGATAAACATAATGTATAGCAATCCTATAGTGGCAAACAGATCGACAGCAGAACTGCGCTCAATCAGATTTAGTCCGTAAGGCCCTATCACTACGCCCGAAAGTATTAAACCTACTATGCCCGGAATACGTAACTTCCGTAATAATATAGGAGACAACAAGATGATCAATAAAATCACCGAGAATATCAATACAGGATTCCCTAATGGACGCTCAAATTCATGTAAAAAATGCTCTAACATCTATGTTTTTTATCGCTATCGTAAAACAAAAATATAAAGTTCGGATAAACTTTGGCTTCATTTTGAATAGCGAATTCTCCAATGACCCTTTTTTACAGCAAGAAATCAAACTGATGGGCATTGATTTTCAGACTTGGTTTGAACAAGAATAAACTCAGGGATTTTTTTTGAGAAGCCTTGTAAAAAGCGTAATTTCGCATCATCATACTATAGTGTTCCAAATTAAATAAATCATGAAGAAAATAATTTCTACTTCCAATGCTCCAGCCGCTATAGGTCCTTATAGTCAGGCTGTTGAAGTGAATGGTATCTTATATATTTCAGGTCAGGTTCCTATAGATCCTGCTACCGGGAAATTAGTGGAAGAGACGATTGAAGCTCAAACCGAGCAAGTGATGAAGAACATAGGGGCTATTTTAGAAGCTGCCGGCTACAGTTTTTCCGATGTGGTTAAATCAACATGTCTGTTGCACGATATGGCCGACTTTGCTGCCATGAATGCAGTGTATGGAAAATATTATCAGCAAGACCCACCGGCCAGAGTAGCCTACGCAGTAAAAGGACTTCCGTTGGGAGCCATAGTGGAAATAGAAACTATCGCCATTAAATCACAGTAAGATACTAAAGATTAGCTTGATTAACCCTTTTTGTTTCTGCAATTTGTTCTAATTGTTGATACCATTTTTCACCAAATTTCCGGATCAAGGCTTCTTTTAAAAATTTATATAACGGAATACCCTCTTTACGCCCTTTTAGTCTGGCTGGAATACATATATCCCATTGATGGTAGTGCAAATGTGTAAATCCACTCATCTGCTCTAACCTGATTGGATACAAATGACAACTGATGGGTTTGCGAAAATTTATTTTTCCTGCCTGCCATGCCTTTTCAATGGCACAATAGCTGATTCCGTGTTCATCAAATCCCGCAAAAGCACATTCAAGACCATCAATCAAAGGGGTTACCAATTGGCCTGACATATCATAATCAAATACCCCTTCTTTTTCAATCACGGCTATCCCTTCGGGCGACATATATTCTTTGATTTGATCCAAGTAGTACTCAATAACCCCGATCTCTTCTTCTTCAAGTGGAGCACCGGCATCACCGCTTACACAGCATTCACCTTTGCATTTGGCCAAATCACAACAAAAAAATTCGGTAAGTAATTCTTCGGTAATTATAGTGTTGTCTATCAAAAACATCTGACAAGATATTGAATAATTTGCCGCAAATGTATGCCTTTTTCATGGGTTGAGAGTGTTATAAATTTTGTATGCAACGCAGTTCCAACCACACAAACCTATAGGTTTGATCGAGCTTCCCGTCAACCTATATGCAGGTTGTGATTGTAAAAGCTTATGTCTGTTGCGCCTTACTCAAGTATAGAATATCATAGCAAAGGTGTTCAGGCTTATGTTGAAACGCCTTTTAAATGTGCTGTGATATAAATAATTTAAGGTATTTTTATCTTTTATTAACTTTTCTGTTATTTTTGTTGCAAACTATGGGTTGAAATAATTTTTTAGAACATATAATCATTCATTTTTTAACTAAAACCAATATTTATGTTATCAAAGTCACAAGCACGCACGTTTTTTCTGGGGGGTACGTTTATTACCTTTGCTATCTTTCTCGGATTAACGTGGAACTCATTGGTGAATGAGGTTCCAGAGCAAACCAATGTACACAATCTTACCGAAGCAGTTGTTAGGGGTAAAACTTTATGGGAAGAGAACAACTGCATGGGCTGCCATACTATTTTTGGCGAAGGGGCTTATTATGCACCTGAGCTTACCAAAGTGTATGAGCGCAGGGGTGAAGCTTATATCAAGGCTACCCTTATGACTGATATACCCTGGGCACCACGCGGAAGAAAAATGGTGGCCTACGGGTTTTCAGAAGATAAGGCCAACGATTTGGTCGAGTTTTTTAAATGGGTGAACGAAGTGGATCTGATTGGATTCCCTCCTAAACCTAAGAAAGTTCAATAATCTCAAACCTTAAAAACTTTACGACATGAAATACAAATCACAAAAAGTGGCCTATTGGTTTTTTGCAGCAGCTTTATTACTGCTGTTCATTCAATTGTTTTATGGATTCATCATGGGATTTGCCCATATGGGATACGATGGCTGGCATAATGTTTTTCCGTTTAACACAGCCCGCGCAGTACATACCAATTTATTGGTTATGTGGTTGTTGATAGGTTTTATGGGGGCGGCATATTATATTATACCCGAAGAATCACAGCAGGAATTAGTAAGCGTGAAATTAGCTTATATACAGCTGATAACTTTTTTGGCTGTAGGTGTTGCCGCTGTCATTGGCTATCATTTTAACTATTGGGAAGGAAGAAAGTTTCTTGAAATTCCACGACCATTAGACTGGTTGGTAGTAGTCAATGTACTTACGTTTTTAGGTATTATTTTAACTACGCTATACAAAGGTAAAAAACGCACGACAACTTCTTTGGTTCTGGTCATGGGTCTTGTTTTTGCCGCCCTGCTTTATCTCCCTGGTATGATTTGGTTTGACAATCAGACCTTAGACTCGTTCTTCCGTTGGTGGGTAGTACACCTCTGGGTAGAAGGAGTTTGGGAACTGATCATGGGTGGTATTCTGGCCTTTTTACTTATTAAGCTAACCGGAGTAGACCGCGAGGTAATCGAAAAATGGCTATATGTAATCGTAGGTCTTACTTTCCTATCAGGTATTCTTGGAACAGGACATCACTACTATTACATAGGGGTTGGGAAAATCTGGCATATAGTAGGTGGTATCTTCTCTATGTTAGAACCTCTTGCATTCCTGGCTATGGCATTGTTTGCCGTTGGAATGTATCGGAAAGGCGAGAAAAAACATCCCAATAAAATGGCCTTATACTGGACTTTGGGTACAGCCATCATGTCGTTTATAGGTGCTGGCTTGTTAGGGATGGCACATACACTGCCACAAACAAACTTATACACCCATGGAACATTAGTCACAGCCATGCACGGACATCTTGCATTTTGGGGAGCTTATGCCATGATAGTATTTTCCTTTATCACTTTTGCGTTACCAAATATTACAGGTCGCAAACTGTATGATACCGTAAATGGGCAGCTGGCATTCTGGTTGTCGAATATTGGTATGGTCGGGATGACAATGGCTTTTGGTGTGGCCGGAGTTGCACAGGTCTATTTAGAACGAATCCTTGGCCTTGAGTTCGGTGCCGTACAAAAAGAAATTGAAATACATTTCTTTGTATTGGTGTTGTTAGCCACTATGTTTTCAGTAGGGATCATCATGTTCATCATTGAGTTTTTGAAATATGGAAAACCCAATGATGAAGCTATTGGAATGGAAGAGATTCAATTAAAAGCTTGAAAACACAACGGGAAGTAAGCAATTACTTCCCGTTTCATATTTGATTCACCCCACTAACACAGATTGAAATAGTGGGTGCAGGTAAGTATTGTACATCATTTAAACCAGATATATGACAAACTCTGAAAATATGATTCCTTATTATTTGCCCATAGCAAAAGAGAAGGAAGTATTTGAACATGCCTTTAAAAATAAATTGCCTGTATTACTGAAAGGACCAACAGGGACCGGGAAAACACGATTTATTGAATACATGGCTTACCAGTTGAACAGGAAACATATTACCATCAGTTGCCATGAAGAAACCTCGGCGACTGATCTGATAGGTCGTTTTATTATCAAGGGAACTGAAACAGTGTGGATTGATGGACCTCTGACAACAGCCGTGCGAAATGGGTATATTATTTATTTGGATGAAATAGCAGAAGCCCGTCCGGATGTGATCGTAGTGATCCATTCACTAACCGATTTCCGAAGAGAACTATATATTGATAAGCTGGCCGAGAATCTTGTTGCTCACAAGGATTTTATGCTGGTAGCTTCGTTCAATCCTGGATACCAAACAGGGTTCAAAGAGCTAAAACCATCAACACGTCAACGATTCGTAGCCCTTAGCTTTCAGTATCCAGATATGGCAGCTGAAATAAAAATAGTTGTAAATGAAAGTGGTATCAACGAGGATATTGCAAAGAAGCTTGTAAAGATTGGCCATAAGATACGTAATCTTAAAGAGGTAGGTTTAGCTGAGACTATATCTACACGTCTCTTAGTGGATGCAGCAAAACTTATCCAAACCGGATTACCTAACCGGCTCTCTGTACGTGTTGCCATGATAGAGCCTCTGACAGATGATCCGCAACTGACCGAAGCTTTGGTAGATATGAGCAATCTGATGATCTGACGTTACATCCTTAAAAATGTTTTGAAATGTCCTTTGATGAGTATATCTATTCTAAGTTCGTCTCTTATTTTAACTCTAAAAAGAAGGCAGACCCTCTTGAACTGGAACGCCGGGTTGAGTTAGACGAAATAAAGCCTAAGCTGATACTTTTAGCCCGACTCCTAACTGGCGAGGCAATAGAAGTGTTTGAGGCTGAAGAAGAAGGAGGATATAAAGACCAAAACTTTTTCTTGCCTGCTAAAAGTTCCCGCTTTGCCGACCGAAAAACCAATCTGTTGTTTTATGTGTTTCGCGTGACATACTTATCCGTGCAACGTAGCCTTCATTTCAACTGGCATCCGGGCATGAGCTGCAGCTTGAGCCAATCGCGTGCTCAGGCAATAGAAACTGCTCATTTGGTGATAAATGCAATGAAAGAAGATTTTCCTTTTGCTACATCTCTGCATCAACAGCTATATGACGAATTGGAAAGAACAAACCCTGAGAATTCAACAGCTAATCAGTACCTTTTATATGGAAAATGGATGCATGATGAGTACAGAAATACGACTAACAGGTCTATGCAAATACGTGATTCACAAAGGCCGCAACTGCCAACACCTGAAACCAGCCTCAAAGCCAAAGCAGTAGAACAGGTAGTGCATCTGCAAGCGGATACCAAGCAGCAGGAAGACTATGTGATGACGCATAACTTTGAAAAGGTAGAAACAGCAGAAGAATATAGTGGAGTGTGGCGCGATTTTGACGGATCAGATGAGTTAGAAGATCATCAAGCAGCTCTTGACGAATTACAGATGCGGTTCATGGTAAGAGCGGATGATCCCACTCACTCGGTATATCAAGCTGAATTTACTGAAAATACATCAATAGCCGAAAGCGATGAACTCATACAGTCAGAAACATTTTACCTGTATGATGAATGGGATGAAAAAAGGAATACATATAAGACCGAGTACTGTAAAGTGTTTTCTAAAAAACCTACTAAAGCCGATCCAACTTATTATTCCAATGTGTTGACAGAAAATGCAAACACCCTGATATCGCTTAGAAAAGTATTGGCAAATGTAAACAACAAAAGACGTCAGATACGTTATCAGACTCAAGGTGAAGACTTTGATATTGACGCCGTTACAGATATGTTCGTGGATCTGAAAACCGGGCATACCCCTTCAGAAAAACTATACCTGATGGCACGTAAAAATGAAAAGGACTTGTCTCTCTTGCTCCTTCTGGATAATAGCCTCTCTACCGATAGCTATGCAGCCGGCAACAGGGTCATAGATGTTGAAAAACAAGTCTCTATTCTTTTTGGCGAGATACTGCATGAATATGCCATCGATTTTTCGATCTGTAGCTTTTCATCCCATACTCGGAACAAGACTAATTTCGTCACTTTAAAAGCTTTTGACGAAAGTTGGCAAAACACCAAATACCGTATTGGAGCTATAGAACCAAGCGGATATACCCGTATAGGAGCTTCTATCCGCCATGCTGGTAGCCTGCTTGATCAAAGACCGTCAAAAAATAAATGGGTGATATTGATATCAGATGGTAAACCTAATGATTACGATCGCTACGAAGGCCGATACGGCATATTCGATGTCAAGCAAGCTTTAAAAGAATTGCATGCCCGTCATATCCATGCATTTGCACTGGCAATAGAAGCACAGGCACGATATTATCTTCCTCAAATGTTTGGCCAAAATCATTATCAGATATTAACCTCTCCGCAAGAATTATTAACCGCTCTAGTAAAATTATATACCAAAATAAAACAATATTGATATGCAACAAAAGATACCAGTAACAAGCTATGCCCGATTTTCATATCCACCGGGCGGTATACTGATATGGATCATAGTACTGTTAGAACTGATCACTTTTGGAATAGGCCTGATTGGCTTTTTCTATGTCGGAGGTGAACATAAAGAGATGTTTCATCAGGCGTCCACCCATTTAAGCCCTCTATGGGGTGCAATAAATACAATGGTATTGCTGACGGCTGGATTTTTTATGGTGAAATCAAGCCACAACTTTAAAGCTAAAGATTTTCTCAAAACTATTTCATGGATGTCATTAGCTATGATAGGTGGACTGTTATTCATGGCGATCAAAGGAGTAGAGTATTACTCAAAGATACAAGCCGGTATCAGCCTGAATGAAAATTTATTTTTCAACTTTTATTGGGCACTGACTTTTTTCCATCTGATACATGTTTTGGTTGCACTAGTGATACTGATGGTATTTTATATCAAGCTTAAGAGAAATCCATCTTCACTTGATGAGTTGGATTTTATGGCCGGTGCTGCATTCTGGCATATGTGCGATTTGATCTGGCTCTTTATATTTCCAGCCTTATATTTAGTTTATTAGTCCTCAAAAAATAAAATATAGTTATGAAACTCAATATCAATCTGGTATATATAATACTCTTGCTCCTTACTATAGCTACTTCGCTAACCGCTCTTGCCAATCATGAGAAAGCAACTGTAGTTCTTATTTTGAGTATAGCACTGGCTAAAGTACTATTAGTCTCCTTTTATTTTATGGAGCTTATTGACGCACACAGAGCCTGGCGGATCATAATATTTGTTTTCGGGATTATACTTATTTCCGGTATGTTAGTGTTTTATTAAACCAATGCCTTCTCGATCCCGGTTTGATGCAGTCGCTTAGATTGTTTTGATTTTTTGAGCAAAATCAATGGCAGGAGTACTCAAGCCATCAACAGTATATACGACTACACCGTTTTTGTCCAATAGAATTTTTCGGTTGCTGTGTGTGATATCACCGTCTTCGGACATCTCGAAGCTGATGCCAAGTGCCACAGCCATATCTTTGATCTGATCAGCGTTTCCGTGCAACAAATGCCATTGATCACTCAGCTGCTGGGCGCTTGCATAGCTGTGTAATCGTTCTGGCGTATCGCGTATATGATCAAAACTGATCAACACCAATTCAAAAGGCAATGTTTGATTTGAATCAAACTCGGATGCAATATTCTTCAGGTCTTGTATCATCATCGGACATGCATATCCACAATGGGTATAGATCATACTTATAACTACCGGGCGACCCTTGAAATCAGCTAATTGAACTGTCTGATCATGAGAGTCTGTCCATGTATAATCAAAATGATAGATTGAATTACCTGGTAGTTCGTCGGTTTCTGATACTGTATGAGCTTCCTGTACGTTATGTCTGTGTGCCTGGTTTTCAGCCGGATTTTGCTGGCAAGCAGTTAAATACAACAGGAATATACCTGCAATTATTTCAATAAGTTTTGACATAGTATTGTGTGTATATTTGATTTGTTATGGATGTGGTGCTGATGAAGCAGCACATCTGAATCCTAAATTTCTTACTGTGTAATTTCCTTTCAGGCTGGAACGAAATGCAAAGCGTATGAACCCGGTATAGTCCGATGCATCCACTACATCCATTGATGCGCTGCCGCAGAACAACCCTTGTGGTATTACATCCTGACCCCGTGAATCATCACTGCTTTTCATGGCATCAAAATCAAGTACCCATTCCCATACCTGACCATACATATCCCACAGTCCGTAGCTGTTTTCATAGATGCTTCCAACCGGTTTCCCGGCTTCAATACGGCGGCTGTACCAGTTTGCTATGATTTCTTGAAGGATGCTGTCGTTGATTGATCTTCCTATAGGTGGTGCTGAAGCGGCATATTCCCATTCTGCTGTAGTAGGAAGCCTTTTGCCTAATGAGCGGCAATAAGCTCGGGCAGCAAACCACGAAACATTAACCACTGGCTGTTTGGATAAAACTCTTTGATCCGATTCGCTGCGATTCTTCCAATGGATCAGATAGTTCTCATCAGCAAAAACAGGCTTTACTTTTTCAGACGACCATTCAGGATGGTGAGCCACAAACTGTTCATATTCCTCGTTGGTTACCTGCTTTTTGTCCAAATAAAACGTGCTGACCGAAATCAAGGTGTCTGTACCTTTAAAAAATGGTCTCCAATAGCCATCTGGTATCTTTACCATTGAAGCGTCCTGGGCGATCAGCTTGTAGCTTGTGCCTAAAACAAGTCCAATGATCAGCCAGATTATGCCAATCCTATTTTTATTTCTGTTCATTGCGCCACTCTTTTACTTTGGCCGCAGTTACTAATCCTCCACCATTGTCGAAGTTATTCAGCACATATGTAATTACGCTGGCAGCTTGATCGTCGTTGAGTGAGACAGCGGGCATGATATTGTTGTACTTCACACCGTTTACCATGATCTCACCTTGTAGTCCATCCAACACAACTCCTATCCCGTGATCGCTACGTGCTTGTAGAAAATCGGAATTAACCAATGGAGGAAATGTTCCTGTTATTCCGCTGCCGTTTTCCATATGGCAAGCCATACAGTTTTGTTTATACAGGATTTGACCTGCTGTTATGCGTTCTTCTAAAGTTTTTTCGGGTATGTCAAGCTGTTCAATTTGTCGTTTACCCGAGCTGATCGACTGTATGGCTGATCCTTCTGGTAAGTACACTTCTTCTTTTTGCTTTCCGGTGAACACGGCAAATTGTTCTTCACCTTGAACCTCTATCTGTGCTAAAGCGCCTTTATTGAAAGCCCGGAAAATACTATGATCTACTAAATGGAGAGTGCCGGGTACTTCGCATTTAAATTCAGCTATGGCAGCTCCTCCGGCAGGTACCAAAGTGGTTTGCACATCTTTATTGATCAGGGTTCCACCTTCTACATATACCTTGTTGAATATTTCTCCTATCACATGAAACGAAGATACTAAGTTAGGTCCTCCGTTTCCGATGAACAGCCTGACGGTTTCACCTACTTTGACTTTCATCCTGTTATTGCCGGAAGCAGCACCTACGGCTCCATTCATCACAACATAATCCGGTCTTTCATCCATTGCTTTCTGCATGTCAAAATCCTGATGTCCTTTTTCACCGAAACTACCAGTGGTATAAAACTCGCTTTGCATGATATAAAATTCATGATCAACTGGTGGAAGCCCTTCCAATGGTTCAACTAATATCAAGCCGTACATACCGTTGGCAATATGCATACCTACCGGTGCTGTTGCACAGTGATACACATATAATCCCTGATTGAGGGCTCTGAAGGTAAACTGGGCACTCTTCCCAGGAGCAATCAAAGAAGCTTCAGCTCCACCTCCCGGACCAGTCACTGCGTGTAAGTCAATATTATGCGGAAGCAGATTGTCAGGATGATTGTGTAAATGAAATTCAACCAGATCACCTTGTCGGATACGAATAAATTTGCCGGGTACCTGACCGCCAAAAGTCCAGAAAGTATAGTCAACTCCATCGGCTAATCGTTCAGTCTTTTCGATGATCTCTAAATCAACCCGAACAAAGGCATTGCCTTTTTCCGGACGTGATGGAGGAACATAAGGAGCATCAGTAAGCTCGGCAAATACTTCCCGATCGGGTAGCTTGGTTAAATCTACCTGATAACCGGCTGATTTATCTTTGCAACTATTCAGAGAAAACAACATCATCCATACTAAAGTGATGATAAAAAAATTGAGGTAGGTGTTACGTTTCATTGTATTTAATAGTTAATAATCTTTTTATCTTAAATTAATTTAAAAAAACTTATTTAATTCGTTTAAGTTGTGTATGACCAGCTTGAAGCTGAGTAGCTAAGCTGGCTATTGTATTATCGGTTAATAGTTGTGTGAACCCATCACGTATTTGACTAAATTCTAAATGAATAGGGCATGGATTGGTGTCAGAACAGTATCTGAGCCCTAATCCGCAATCTGAGATGCTATTTAGTCCGTCAATTGCTTTAACTATTTCAAGCAGTGGAACTTGTGCTTGGGTAGGTGTTAAATAAAAGCCGCCATTGGGTCCTTTGAGCGACGAAACAATTTGTTGTTTGCTCAACGACTGCATAATTTTCGCTGTAAAGGGTTCGGGGGAATCAATTTCAGCAGCAAGTTCTTTAATATTTATCTTCACCTCTTCATGTGCTCGGGAAGCTAAATAAATCATTGCTCTTATGGCGTATTTACAAGCTTTGGAAAGCATGTCTTAATTTGGTTTTGTGTAAAACTACAAAAAAAATTTGAATGTTCATACTTACTTACTCAAAGACGAGCCTGCTTTAGACTTATATCTGATCCATTAGATGATTCATCATCTGATCAGGTATCTTCACTTGCCGACTGATCTTTGACGGCTCAAAGATAAGACGTTAATTTAAGATTTAAATATATTTTTTTCTTTTTTTAACAAATTCTTAATCTGAGCTTTAAATTGCGTACCGGGATTAAAGATCATCTGCTGTATTTTGTGTTGGATTCACTTATCGAACAAGGCTAGTGTAATAGCCTGAATAGTTTTTTCTATATGGTTAAGTGTTGGCTAATCAATATGCTGCAGCTGACAAATCAAGAATTTCATGATTAGAGACTGGTCTTGGTTTTGTCTTCTATTGGCGATTTTTTTGTTTCTTTGCCCAAAGTTTTTTAGCCCCTATTGGCCATGCAACATCAACAGATCACACATCAGCTGACGGTTTATAATTCGTTAAACCGAAAGAAAGAACTATTCAATCCATTGAAGCCACCTTTTGTGGGGATGTATGTGTGTGGTCCTACAGTATATGGTGACGCTCATTTGGGGCATGCACGACCGGCTATAACTTTTGATTTGTTGTTTCGATATTTGAAACACATAGGCTATAGTGTGCGCTATGTCCGAAATATTACTGATGTGGGTCATTTGGAGAGTGATTCGGATGAGGGTGAGGACAAGATTGAAAAAAAAGCCAGATTAGAGCAACTTGAACCCATGGAGGTGGTTAATTTTTATACGATCCAATATCATCGGATGATGGACCGTTTGAATGTGCTACGTCCATCCATCGAGCCGTATGCTTCAGGACATATAGTGGAGCAAATTGAGATGGTAAAAAAAATTTTAGAGAAGGGATATGCTTATCAATCTTCCGGTTCAATTTATTTTGATGTGGTGAAGTACAGTCAATCCCATCATTATGGTATATTATCAGGCAGGAAATTAGATGATTTGCTTAGTTCTACCCGTGAGTTATCGGGTCAGGATGAGAAAAGGAATAGTGCTGATTTTGCTCTTTGGAAAAAGGCTGATCCATTGCATATCATGCGTTGGCCATCGCCTTGGGGAGAAGGGTTTCCGGGTTGGCATATGGAATGCTCGGCTATGAGCAGTAAATATCTTGGTAAAGAGTTCGATATACATGGTGGTGGAATGGATTTACTGTTTCCACATCACGAATCGGAGATAGCACAGTCGGTTATCGCCAATGGGAAACCGCCGGTTCGTTATTGGATGCATAATAATATGGTGACTATTAACGGACAGAAAATGGGAAAATCGCTTGGTAATGCTTTGTCATTAGAAGATTTTTTCACCGGTTCGCATCCTTTGTTAGAGCAGGCTTACAGTCCGATGGTCATACGTTTTTTTATGCTGCAGGCACATTATAGAAGCACTCTTGATTTCTCAAACGCTGCTTTGCAGGCAGCTGAAAAGGGGCTTAAACGTTTGCTCAATGCGGTTAGGGAGGTGGATCAAATTAAAGCTGAAATATCTGCTGAAAGGCATGATGTAGTTTCTATTCAAAAGGCTGCTTATGAAGCAATGAATGATGACTTGAACAGCCCGGTAGCTATTGCTAATCTTTTTGAGGCAGTGCGCTTGGTAAACTCAGTCAAGGAGGGCCATCATCGCATTCATCCCGAAGACCTTGAGGTCTTGAAACAGTTCTTTGAGGTGTTTGTGTTTGAATTGCTTGGATTGAGTGAGGAGGATGAAAATCAAGATCAGGAATTAGTAAACGGCCTGATGGAAACCATCATACAGCTTAGACAACAAGCCAGACAACGGAAAGATTATGCCACAAGTGATCTGATCCGGGATAAATTAGCCGAAATAAATATACAGCTTAAAGACGGAAAAGAGGGAACTGTCTGGGAAAGGAAATAAACAGAAATCAAACTGATAGTAAGACTTGACAAGCTGATCCATGACTTATGATCGGCCAATACATTTGATGATCTCAGCGAGAGATTCGTTTTCAAGTGTATAGAAGATTCTTTTCCCTTCTCGTTTTGAAACAAGTACCCCTTTGTTTTTGAGTATGTTAAGATGATGCGAAGCCGAAGCTTGCTCAATATCCAAACGTAAATAAATTTCAGTAACACTCATGCGTTCTACACCCGATAACATTTCAATAATGGCAATACGGGTAGGATGTGCTAAAGCCTTTAATTTGGAAGCTAATTGTTCTAATTTGACGGCATCAATTTGAATAGGCTCCATAATGAATCAGATTATTTCAGCAAAAATACATATTACTGTTAATAAATAAACAGTAACATATATAAATAACTATTTTTCACTATAATATAGAAGCAGTCTAAACTACAGAAGTATTTTCAGGCATGCGTCCAATTATGAGACATCAAGTGAAGTGAATGCAAATTGCTCGCCGTCGAACAAGCCTTTATCACTTAATTTCAGTTGAGGAATGACTAATAAAGCCATAAACGATAATGTCATAAATGGAGCGTGTAGGGTGCCACCGTTTTGTTTAACTACAGTGTTGATCTCTTCGTACTTTGCGGCTACTTCATATCCGTTTTCAGTTGTCATCAATCCGGCTACCGGCAGAGGAAGTAGTTTGGTTTCTTGTTGACTTACGGCAACTATACCTCCTTTGCTTGCGATAAGCGAGTTGATGGCTTTTGCTATGGCATGGTCATCTGCACCAACCGCAATGATATTGTGGCTGTCGTGAGCAACAGTAGAGGCTATAGCTCCTTGCTTTAGTCCGAAGTTTTTTATCAGTGCAACTGCTGGTTTGGCAGTTTGATATCTGTTGACAACCACTAACTTCAGATAATCTCTTTCCGTATCATTGATTATATATCCGTTTTTGGTTGAGGGAGTATCAATGATAGTTCGAGTAATCAACTGCCCTTCTAATGCTTCGATTATTCTCACCGGCTTATTATTGTATTTCAGTTGGATATCTTCTATTACGATGGGTTTTGCTTCAAACTTATTGGGTGTTGAAGCTTCTACCGATGTAATAAAGCTTTGTCCGTTTTCGGCCACTTTCATGCCATTGATATAAGTTTTGAGTACGTTAAAGTTTTTCAGATTATCCACCACAATAAAATCGGCATTATCTCCTTGTTGCAGCAGTCCGATTTTAAGATTGTAATGGTCTATCGGATTGATGATACAGCTATGCAGTACGCTTATAGGATCATATCCTGCGGCAACGGCTCGTTTTACCAATAGGTTGATATGTCCTTTCACCAAATCATCAGGGTGTTTATCATCGCTGCAAAAGAGCACCTTATCTGCATGGTTTTCCATCAGACCTATCAGTTCATCGAAGTTTTTAGCAGCACTCCCTTCGCGTATCTGAATTTTCATGCCGTATTTGATTTTTTCAAGCGCTTCGTCTATAGTAAAGCATTCATGGTCTGTTGAAATACCGGCTGTTATATATTTTTTTGCCTGTTCGCCTCTCAGTCCGGGTGCATGGCCATCAATGGGTTTACCGTATTTTTTTGCCACATTGAGTTTGGCATGCACTTCTGGGTCATCGAATATGACGCCCGGGTAGTTCATCATCTCGGCTAAATACTTGATCTCGTCTTGTTTTAACAAATACTCTATTTCATTTGCTCCGAGCTGAGCTCCAGCTGTTTCAAACTGGGTTGCAGGTACGCAGCTTGGCGCACCGAAATAGAAATGAAATGGAACCTGACGTCCGTTTTCAATCATATATTCCACTCCTTCAATACCCAATACATTGGCTATCTCATGTGGGTCAGATACCGTTGCTACTGTACCATGTATGACAGCCAAACGGGCAAACTCGGAAGGGATAAGCATGGAGCTTTCAATGTGGACATGGGAATCGATGAACCCTGGCAGTATAAAATATGACTCTTGATTATTGTCCTGAGTGATAGAGGCTATTTTACCATCGGATACTGTTACTGTGCCCCGGTAAATACTTTTTGTACGCAGATCTACAATTTGTCCGCTGACTTGAAAAGATTCAGTTGTTTTTTTCATCGCAATTATCAGAAATATGTGATACAAAAGTAAGGTTTTCAGCATAGGCTATGAATCATTTGACAAAATGTGTTTTATTGTCAGGCTGTGATAAAGTAAAAATAAAGCTGAACTTTGCACTCAAACTACCTCATGAACCGATATATTGACATACGTTCGTATTTGCAGCGTGTTGCCTTTACATTCAGGGCATTACAAAGCAAAAACTATCGTATGTTCTTCTTTTCAGGTATGGTTTCGCTTATGGGTACCTGGATTCAAAACCTTGCTATGGGTTGGTTGGTATATCGTTTGACTGATTCGGCTTTTTATCTTGGGTTGGTAGGGTTTGCCGGTCAAATACCAGCTCTTTTCCTCACTCCTGTTGCAGGGGTTTATGCCGATCGCATGAACCGTCGTCGAATGCTCATACTCACACAAAGCCTTTCGATGATGCTGGCGTTTATATTAGCCTTTTTGGTTTATACTAATAAAATTCATGTAGGATTAGTACTTATCATCGTGGTACTCAACGGTTTTTCATTGGCTTTTGACAATCCGTTTCGGCATGCATTTTTATTGGAATTGGTTGGTGATAAAACATTGTTGACTAATGCGGTTGCTTTAAACTCAACGTTGATTAATTCCGCGCGGTTTATTGGACCTACCATAGGTGGTTTTTTAATTGCTTTTTATGGTGAGGCTTTTTGCTTTTTAGTGAATGGTCTTGCTTTCTTAGGAGTAGTGATCACTTTATCGGTGATGAAGGTGAGTTCGACCCTTACAACTATGAAAAGGCAGTCGCTACTATCTGATCTTAAAGAGGGGTTTCGATATACCTATAATTTTATTCCTGCTCGGTATATGATTCTGCTTATTACCACGACCAGTTTATTAGGGTTGCCTTTTCAGGCTTTTCTTCCTGTTTTTGCCCGCGATGTGTTGGCTGGTGATTCCCAACTGTTGGGTTTCCTTACAGGGGCTGTTGGTGCAGGAGCACTCACTGGCGCTTTCTTTTTGGCATCAAGAGAATCAATTCGAGCTATGCCCGATATTATTCGTGTGAGTGCTGTTCTTTTCGCTATTGGATTGGCGGCATTCAGTTTTTCACGCATACCATGGCTTTCTTTAAGCATATTGTATGTTACCGGCTTCGGGATGATAGTGCAGTTTGTGGCAACCAATACGATCCTTCAAACCGTAGTGGATGAAGATAAAAAAGGTAGGGTATTATCGTTTTACAGCATGTCGTTTATGGGATTCACGCCTTTAGGCAGTTTGTTGTTGGGAAGTATTGCTAAATGGATAGGTGTTCCGCTTACATTTAGTTTTGCAGCTCTTTTGCTAATGGTGGCCGCCCTTTTGTATAGCTCTAAGTTGCAAGCTATTAAACAGGTGTTGTTTGCCCGTCCTTGATCCGGTGTACTATGCATACACTTAATACAGTATAGCTTGCAAACATTATGAATCGGGCTGCTGAAAAACCACAAAATCAACTACCTGAATTACTAATCCAACACTATAATTTTTGCAAACACCTACAAGCTTGAGCTGATCATCTTGTTTCCAGATAGTAGCATTGAAAATATCCCCATCAGTCAAGTAATAGGAATTGGTATAATTATTCACGAAGCGGTGATAATAGTATCCAGGTGCGTGGATCAATACATTCATGTATCTGGCGGATCCGCTGATAGTTATGGTTATATCAATATCTTTAGTGTCCTCCCATAACTCTGTCCTAAATTGATACCTGCTGCTGTTAGCCTTTCCAGTGTAGGTTCCGGCTATCATTTCCATTGTGCACTGCTCGCACCATTCCCATTTGGGCTCTTCTTTGGAGCAGGATAACAGAGTCAAACTTATAAGACAAATGATAATTAGTCTCATATTATTGGTTTATTGATGTTTGTGAGATGACTTTAAGTTGTGTGGCAATAGTTTCTTCATCTAACTCCATCATACATTTGAAATGGCCCTTTGGGCAGGAGTCGAATCCTATCTTGCTGCATGGCCGGCATGAAAGCCCCGGATGTTCGATGATAACCGATCGCTGTTCATCGCCGGGCATATAAGGATACATTCCAAAATCCGGAAGGGTATTACCCCATAATGATACTATGGGTTTTCGAAAAGCGGCGGCTATATGCATTAATCCGGTATCGTTGGTTAATACTGAAACGGCATGCTGTATGATAGTTGCCGAAGCTCCAAGACTTATTTTTCCTGTCATATCAAGCACCCTATCATCCAACTGGTTGACGATAAGAGCGGCTCTTTCAGTATCTTCAGCACCTCCTAGCAAAATTACCGGAAGCTCAAGCTTAGGGATGATGCGAATTAATTTTTCGGCAGGAAAAATCTTGGTAAAATGTTGACCTCCTATCACTACGGCATGGTATCCACCTTGAAAATGTGGGGGAAGCTGGAAGATATCAAAGCGTTCATTGTGAGCAATAAAAAAGTCAAGTCCTTTGCTATCGTTCGTTACTCCTAAATTTTTGACAGCCTTAAAATAGCGATCTACTATATGTGTCTTGGGTAAAAGATTCCATTTAAACCTGACTATCAAGTATTTCTTGAAATTTAGTTTTGGGAAGCTGGCCGATCGCGCACCTATACCAATGCGTACATAATATGAGCGGATATTCTTATGTAAATCAATCACATAATCGTAGCGCTCAATTTTGAGCTTTCGAATAAGTTGCCCTAATTTTTGATCTTTTCTCAACGTAAATACCTTGTCCACATAAGGATTAGGCTCGAAAAGCGACGAATAGGCATCTTTGGTGAGCACATGAATCTCGGGCTTGTTGAGCTGCATCTTCAAACATCTGATTACAGGACTGGTAAGTACTATATCACCTATCGAACTAAAACGTATGACAAGGATTTTCGACACAGAAGCAAGTTTGTATGCAAAAATAAGATAATCTGACTTTCAGCATGGGTTTAGCGTTTTTTTAACTGTTGAACCGGCTATGGAAAAGGCTAAATTTGCAGCATGAAATGGATAGATACCCATGCTCACCTGTATTTGGAACAATTTGACCACGATCGCGATACTGTTATTCAGCATGCTGTTTCAAATGGAGTGAGCACTATACTGTTGCCTAATATTGACCAAACTACTATAGCTGCCATGTTGAAAGTTTGCAGCGATTATCCCGATCATTGTTTTCCTATGATGGGGTTGCATCCCGGTTCTATTAAAGAGGATTATAGGCAACAGCTTGATACTATTTTACAAGCTATTGACCGGATAAAACCAATAGCTATTGGTGAGATAGGATTGGATTTTTATTGGGATATCAAGTATAAAACCGAGCAAATTAAGGCTTTTACCCGCCAGTTGGACATAGCTAAAGAGCTTCGGTTGCCTGTTGTTATACACACTCGCGAAGCTTTTGATGTGATCCTTGAGTTGGTGGAATCGGCTCAGAATGGTGAGTTGCAGGGAGTGTTTCATTGCTTTACCGGCACACTTGATAATGTCAGGAGGATATTGGATTTAGGCTTTTATATGGGTATTGGAGGAGTGTTGACTTATAAAAAGTCGGAACTGCCTATAGTGGTTAAGGATATACCCTTGACTTCTATAGTACTTGAAACCGATGCACCATATCTTCCACCTGTTCCTTTCAGAGGCAAGCGCAACGAAAGCTCGTTCATGATTGAAACAGCAAAAAAATTAGCAGAAATAAAACAGGTATCTCTCGAAGAAGTTGCACAGACAACTACTTCCAACGCTATTAAACTTTTTAATCTTTCCTGATACTATGACAGAAGAAAAAATTTCATTATTGGTAATTTACACCGGTGGAACCATTGGTATGGCTGCCGATCCTGAAACAGGGGCTCTTGTCCCGTTTGATTTTGGAAACATCTATGAGCAGATGCCTGCCTTGAGGCGTTTTGATTTTAAGATAGACTTTGAGGCTTTTGATCCGCTTATTGATTCTTCCAATATGAATCCTTCGTTTTGGATCAAGCTTGCCGGGATGATTGAAGCTCATTATGACAGCTATGACGGGTTTGTCGTATTACATGGCTCAGATACGATGGCGTATACTGCTTCGGCTTTAAGTTTTATGTTGGAGAATCTAAATAAGCCTGTTATACTTACTGGTTCTCAGTTGCCTATGGGAGTGATACGTACCGATGGGAGAGAAAATTTTCTGACTTCTTTGGAGATTGCGGCTGCCAAAGAAAACGGGATAGCGATAGTACCGGAAGTAGCTATTTATTTTAAAAATGAACTGTTGCGTGGCAATCGTGCGACCAAGTTCAATGCGGAGCGGTTTAATGCTTTTGTGTCGGGCAATTATCCGGCTTTAGCCGAAGTGGGCGTTCATATACGGTTTAAAAAAAATAGCCTGTTAAAACCAAACTTTAAAAAACTTAAAATTCATACTAAGCTTGATTTTAATGTAACTATCTTAAAATTATTCCCAGGTATCTCCGAAAATGTAGTCAAAAGTACCTTGAACATTCCTGGCTTGAAAGCACTGATATTGGAGACATTTGGTTCGGGTAACGCTCCTACAGATGCTTGGTTTATCAATGCATTAGATCAGGCCATACAGCGTGGACTGATAGTATATAATGTAACTCAATGCAAATCCGGATCGGTAGAGCTTGGTAAATACGAGACCAGTTTAGATTTAGAACGTATTGGAGTGATCAGTGGATATGATATCACAACCGAATCGGCATTAAGTAAACTGATGTATCTAATAGGTGAAGGATATACGCGTGAAAAGATTATTGAGTTGTTGCAAACTTCTCTACGTGGAGAAATGACCATAGATTAGTTGATGCTGCGTGCTTATTTTGTCCTGTTTGGGCTTGTTGGATACTACCTCAACAATAAGTTTGCTTCGCCTATCTGATGATCGCCCTCATATATATCCACATAATATAATCCAGGGCTAAGGTCTTGAGTATCACGTTTATCCCAGTACACACATATTTCCTGATCGGCATTTTGATAGTCCACAACTTCCATGATGCTGTACTGCAGCCTTTCGCCTTTAAAAATAAATGAATACGAATCGTCTCTACTTTTAACTAAGATCCGTGAATCAGGTGCTGCAATTCGGATATAGATATTTTTATTTCCGGCTTGAATGATCTTATTTTCAGCCAGTGTAAAACATATTTTAATTCGTTCGATACGTTGGACGCGGTCTGTTTCTGTCTCGCCCCTGCCACGTTGCCTGATACCTGTAACTTCTACGTTATAGGTCTTGAATATAGCTGCTTGTTCTACTTGTTCGCTAAGGGCATCGGCTGTTTTGATCCACTGCTGGGCACGTTTTCTTTCGCTGGCTGCTTCTTCCCGTATGCGCTCGTTTTCTTCTTCTAATTCCCGATTCACCGTATAAAGTGAATCCATCTGACGAACATAATTTTGCGAAATAGATTGAAGTTGTTCAAGCTTGCGTTTGATCTTATAATATTCCCACTGGGTATCTAACAACACTTTGATTTCTTTAGCGTTAGCCTGAATGATGCTGTCTTTTGCCACTAAAGAATCGGCTAAGGCGCCATAGGCTTCTTTAGTTTTATTGTGTACAGCAATCAAGCTATCTACCTCATGTTGAAGCATGATACGCTGTGACTCTTTCTCATCTTGTAGCAGCCTCAGATCAGATTTGGTTGAGATAAGCCAGATAGAAAGCCCTATGATCACTATGGCAAAAACTGCCAGAATAATGTACAGCCAACGATTTGAACCGGAATCAGCTAATAGGCCTGCCTTTTGATGCGTTTCCATGATATAGCAAACTTTTCATGCAAAAATACAGTAAAATATTCGCATAGCGTATGCTAAGCTACAGCTAAAGCAAAAAAGAAAATCATTTTTATTAAGTAGGGAGTGATTATTTAGGCAAATGTTCCCAGTACCATGAGCAAGCCTCTTTCAGACCTTGTTTGAGATTATGTGTAGGGGCATAATTCAGCAGTCGTTTTGCTTTATCCACTGAAGCCAGCGAGTGGGGTATGTCGCCTTTTCGATAAGGGCCGTGCACCACTTCAACCGTACTGATTTTTGGATCATAATCAGTAAGGCTTTCTCTAAGCCATTCGGCTAACTGATTCAAGGTGGTACGCTCTCCATAAGCCACGTTATAGACATGGTTCAATGCATCGGGGTTTTGAGTTGAGGCAGCTAACAGATTTGCTTGTATAACGTTGTCAATATAAGTAAAATCGCGGCTGTAATCACCAGCTCCATTGATGACTGGACTTTGGTGACGTATAAACTGCATCACCCATTTTGGGATAACGGCTGCATATGCACCATCAGGGTCTTGCCTACGACCGAAAACATTGAAATATCTGAGCCCTATGCTATCAAAACCATAGGTGCGGGCAAATACATCGGCATACAACTCATTGACATATTTGGTTACTGCATAGGGCGACAGTGGTTTGCCTATAATTTCTTCTACTTTGGGAAGATGTTCCGAATCGCCATAGGTGCTTGAACTGGCTGCATACACAAAACGTTTAACACCTGCATCTCTGGCGGCAATGATCATATTCAGAAATCCTGTGATATTGGCTGAATTGGTGGTAGCAGGATCATTTATTGAACGAGGTACGGAGCCTAACGCAGCCTGGTGAAAAACAATGTCCTGATGCTGACAGGCCTTGGCGCAGTGTTCAGGATTGCGTATGTCGGCTTCAAACAGTATGAAGTTGGGATGATGGATAAAAGGGGTTATATTCTTACGGAATCCGGTGGCAAAATTATCCATGCAACTGACCTTAGCTCCTGTTTTCAAAAGAGCCTCTACTAAGTTTGACCCTATAAAACCGGCTCCACCGGTTACTAAGACTGCTTTATGCTCAAAAAATGTATTCATCATTAGCTACCAATTTATTCCTGGAGTATCTCAACTCTGGATCTGGGAATATTCAACTGTATCAGTTGATTTACCGCATCTATCATAATTACTATACGTGATTTGTTTTGATATTTGATCATCCTTCCTGTTAACCCCTCCATGTTACCACGTTTTATGCGAACAAGCTGTCCCTCATGTATTTTTTCAAGATCAACCTCTTCTGGTTCTTTCAGGTAAATCCGTATTGCTTCTATTTGTACCGGAGGTATAGCCACTGCTTTACCCTCAAAGCTAACAAATCGAACCACGTTAGGTGTTTGTAGTACTTTGAAATAGTCGCGTTCAATAATATTCACAAATACATAAGATCGGAACAGAGGCTCTTCTACTTTTTTCTTTCGGTCGCTCCATTGTCTCACTCGGGTTATCAGGGGTAAAAACACCTCTATGCCGATATGTTCAAGTTCTTGCGAGACTTTCTTTTCTGCTCTCGAACGTACATATAATGCATACCAGGTTTTTTGCATGGTGCAAGTCCTTTCAGCAACAGATTTTCATCTGTTATCTTATATTTTGTCCATCAGTCGCTTAAAGAAGCCTGGTTTTGAAGCCGATTCTTCATCCGAATAATATCCGTATCCGTATCCATAGCCATATCCGTACCCGTATCCATAGCCGTATCCGTACCCATATCCGTACCCATAGCCATATCCTCTGTTTAATTTAATGTCGTTGACTAAAATACCAATAGGCAGTTCGCGTTTTTCCAGGTCATTTATAATCATTTCAAAGATTTTTCGGTTCGAATAGTTTTCGCGTACTACAAACAGGTTTACATCGCTATGCTTCATCAACAGGTATGCATCAGTAACCAACCCTATAGGGGGTGAGTCTATAATGATATAGTCGTATCGTTGTTTTAGCTCATCAAATAGCTGGTTTGTATGCATGGATGCGATGAGCTCGGCGGGATTTGGTGGAACAGGGCCAGCCATGATAAAGTCGAGATTTTCAATTTTATCCGACTGCTGGATGATTTCATCAAGACTGTATTTGTTGACCATATAATTACTGATCCCCATAGTATTGGATAGACCAAAGTCCTGATAAATTTTTGGTTTTCGCAGGTCGAACCCTAACAAAAGTGTTTTCTTTCCATAGAACGCATAAATACTGGCTAAATTCATGGAGATAAATGTTTTACCTGCATTCACCATATCAGCCATGATCAGGATCACACTTTTTTCCTGCCCTTGTACGAGATAGTCGATATTGGTACGTAACGATCTAAAGGATTCAGCAATAGATGATTTAGGCGATTCTATAACAACTAATTGGCTTTCTTTATCGCTGTGAAGTATTTGCCCGACTATAGGCAGGCTTGTGATTTTCTCAATATCTTTACGTTCAGTGATTTTATCGTTGAAATAATCACGTCCAAAGATATACGCTACCGGAATGAGAAGTCCGATTATCAGTGCGATGGCATAATTCAGGCTTTTCTTAGGGAATACTATCTGACTCAGGGCGGGGTTGGCCTGATCAATGATCTCATTATCCGGCATATTACTGGCTTTAGTGATCTGTGCATCGGCACGTTTTTGCATCAGAAAGGTGTATATGGCATCGTTTAGCTCGAATTTACGCTGATAGCCTAACAATAGTCTTTGGGTAACAGGTAGTTTGTTCAGCTGACCTTCTAAATCGTTCATTCGCCTGTTGAGGTCTTGTATAGCCAGATCGGAGTTTTTAATAATATTATTTACGTTTTCAAGCAGCGTACGCTTGGTATTATCTATTTGAGCCTCAATGCTAACTACAATAGGGTGGCGTTCGGTTGAAACTAAAAGCTGTTCTGCTTTTTGCGAGCTCAGGTTGACTAACTCTTGTACCAAACGGTTGAGCAAAGGGTCTTCTATACCCATAGCCGAAGGAGCTACCATGCGGTCAATATTATCAATATTGTCTTGTATATACCGTTGCATACTCCTGTAATACTTAGCTTTAACCAACATCTCAGCCTTTTGTTTTTCGAGGTCTTTCAGGTAATCAAACACTTTTTGCGACTGAAAGTCTAAGTTCATGAACTCATGTGCTGTTTGAAAGTCTTGCAGGGCGATCTCAGCAAACTGTAAAGAATCCTGTATGTCAACTAACTGTTGGTTAATAAAATCAATGGTACTTTCAGCTATTTGATTTTTACTTTCTAATCCACGTACTACATAGGTTTCGGTTAGTTTATTCAGAAAATCAGCCATTTTGTCTTTGATGTTTCCTCGTAGCGAGATTTCTACTACGCTGGCATCGCGGTTGATAGGATCGATTTTATATCCTCTGAATTCTCTTAATAAGTTTTGATAATCGTGTATGACAAAGCTATAGGTACCTCTTTTGGTCTCATCAATTTTTAGATTATCGTTTAATATAATACGGAATCTGTTGAGCCCATTGTCCACCCATTCACCAAATTGATTGGTTCCTGACCATTTAATTCGTTCTTGTGAGGTTCCCGACAGCTCTAATGTGTTGAAATCATATGCTTTAATGTTTTCTCCTTCTGTTTCCAGACTAAAGCTCTCGTTATCAATAAATCGTATGGTATAAGGGATGTTTACTGATTGGGGGGAATCAAAGTCTATTTCAACGGTAAAAGGTGCTTTTCGGTAGAGTTCCTGTGTAATAAATCCTTCCTCGCGGTAATACGATACTTCAAAGCCCAATTCTTTGATAGTTCTGAATCCCATGGAATACGACTTTAAAATGCCAATCTCGTTTTGCAGGTTTTGTTGTCCGCCAAAACTTAGACCTAACAAGGCTGTAGGATCCATTTTGCCGGCTTTTTGATCTTTGATCAACACAACAGTTTTGACTTCATACACCGGTTTGGTGTATTTGTTGAAAAGGAAGGCTACTAACAGAGCGATGAAAATGGAGATAACAAATAGATACCAAAAACGGGCAAACTTGAAGATAAGCATCTTCAAATCAATGGTTTCTTCTTGCTGGTAGGTTTGAAATTGTTCCACAACGTACTATTTTTATTTAAAGAAATTGATAAGAAGGAGGGCTGTTGATATGGTTGAGAAGATCAGCGTATAGGGGAATGTAGCAAATCCGTATTGTTTGATTTTCAATGGTCTGACATAGATGATGTCGTTTGGTTTGAGGTAATAATAATCCGAGCTGAGTATTCCGGCTTTTTCTAAATCAACTACAGTAGTTTGTGAGCCTGTTTTTGTTTGTCGGATGATAGTTACCTCTTTACGATCGGCGAAATCGGTCAGGTCGCCTGCCATCGCAATAGCTTCGAAGATATTGATTTCGGGTTTATACACCTTGAACTGTCCCGGCCGTTTGACTTCACCTATCATAGTCAGATTGAAGTTTACTAATTTTACAATAAGCACTGTTTCTTTCAGATATTCGTCTAACACTGCTTGTATTTGTTCTTTGATCTGTTCGGTAGTCATGTTTTGAACGTGTATGGTTCCGGCTAATGGGAATTCTATATCGCCTTGGTCGTTAACGGTATAGCTGTTCAGATAAATACTCTGATCGTTAATATTTCCTCCACCTTGTGTACGTTCGAGCGGATTGAACAAATGGGTTGTTTTCTCGTCAAAGCTGACTACTTTGATATACAGGTTGTCGCCTGGTTGTATCAAATAGGATAGCAAGCGTTCGTTGAAATAATGGGTGGTAGTATCTTGGCGAGTTTCAGCTTGCAGCAGCATCATCTTGCGCTGAGGAACACAGGAAACACCAATGATACCAATCAAAAGCACCCATAAGATACTTAAAGCATTTTTTTTGAGCATTGAATTCATGTTTGGTTGTCTTAGAATTAACTCACTTCATGAGCCAGCAAAAATAATATAATTTCCTATTAGATGGTTGTTTTAACAGATTTTCAACAATGTATCCAATCTGGGGTACTATGTATAAAACCGGGTTTTATCCTTATTTTTGCGACCAAAATACATCATAATATTGACTATGAACTCAAGATACTTCTTTTTCATATGGTTTTTTTTTCTGATCTCGTGTAGCAGTCCAACCATCATAGACGAAACAGAATATTTTGATAATTTGGTGTGGAATCGGTTTCATTTTGTTGAATATGAGTTCGATATTGAAGATGTGGGATATGTATATGATGTGTCTGTACATTTTCTACACAGTCCTGCTTATGCAACCGATCATATTTCATTGAATATCAGTTTGTATTTTCCAGGTGGCGGATTCCGTTCAAGAGATTATGAGTTTGACCTTCAGGATCAGGAAATGCAATGGTTGGCCGAGCTGAAAGACAATTATTACAAGCATTCGTTTTTAGTATATCAAAATCTTAACTTATCTGATGCTGGCACATATCGTATCCGTATCGAAAATAAAATGACCAAGTTCAATCTTACCGATGTAGCTGGAGTAGGATTCAAAGTAATAAAAGCTTTAAAAAAATAAGTATATCAGCTCACAGATACTCTCTACAAATACTTTCTTTATTTAGAGATAATGATTCCTAACCTCTCGTTAATCTGTTTGCGTATCTGATCATATCGTCTTTTTTGCTCTAACAATATGAGTTGATCTTCAAGATTTGATGTCTTTTTTATTTCTTCCGACAGTTGTTGCAACCGATAATCAATCACTTTGTCTTTATATCGTAGCAGGTTGCTTGTAACTATTTGTTGCAGTGAGGAATATTCTTTCTTAACAAATATATTTTTGCGTTCCCAGTTGTGCACCTCATAAGGTGAGCTAAGCAGGTCAATGCTAAGCATTGCTACATCGGGTTCGGGATGGTGTATAAAAAACTTTTCATCGGGTATATGGTTGTTTTTCAATTCCTGTGTAATGATCTCCAATATCTTTTGATGGGTTGTATGTATAAACTCAATTGCATCAGCCTTTAAGTCTTCAATGATATATCGGGCAACGCTTTCTTCCTGTTCAATAGGGAATCCATCCTCATCTATTTCGGTTTGTGTAAGAATGTTTCCTCCGAACTCCAATAATATTTTCACCAATTCGCGTTCCTGAAAATAGCCCGTTTGGCTTTCGGGGCCACTTACCACATATTCCTGTTGTGTTGTGTGCAGACTTGTGTCGGCGATAGGAACGGCGGCTTGTTTAGCAAATTTTTGGCGAAGCAGTTTATTGAGTTCGTTCAACAAGGTTTGTTCTTCCACCTGAAGCAATCTGCTGCATTCTTTCACATATACTTCCCTGTAAATAGGTTCAGGAATGAGTGAAATAGTTTGCACGATTTCTTTGATAAGGTTAGCTTTCTGAATAGGGTCATGCTTAGAATCTTCTAATAGCAAAGAAGTTTTGAAGCTCACAAAGTCTTTGGATGTTTCTGAGAGAAATTCAAGCACTTCGCTACTTCTATGATTACGTGCAAAGCTGTCGGGGTCTTCTCCATCAGGCAATAATACCACTCGAACATTCATCCCTTCTTCTAAGATCAGATCAATCCCTCGCATGGAGGCTCTGATACCAGCCGGATCGCCATCAAAAAGTATGGTAATATTTTTTGTGTAGCGTTTGATCAGTCGTATCTGCTCAATAGTGAGCGAAGTTCCAGAACTGGCTACTACATGCTCAATACCAGCCTGATGCATTGAGATTACATCGGTATAGCCTTCCACTAACAGGCAATTATCTTGCCGAATGATGGCATTTTTTGCAAAATAAATCCCGTAGAGCGACTTACTCTTTTCATAGACCAGTGACTCGGGAGAGTTAAGATATTTTGCTTTTGATTTGTCGCTGCCTAATATACGAGCACCAAAACCAATTACCTTGCCCGTTAAGTTGTGGATAGGGAAAATAACTCTTGACTGAAACCGGTCGTAAAGTTTTTCAGTGCTACCAATGGATAAGCCTGTTGACAGCAGCAACTCGGAAGCATATCCGTGTGTAAGGGCATGACTGCTAAACGAATCACGAAGCTGGGGAGAAAAGCCAAGCTGAAATTTTTTTATGACAGGTTCTAAAAACTCTCTTTCTTTGAAATAGGTCAATCCTATGGCTTTTCCTTCATCTGTTTTAAATAAAACTTCACTGAAATACTGTTGTGCAAAGCTGTTGAGGTTGAGCATGCGTTCACGCTCGTTGAAAGCTGCTATCTCCTCTGGATCAGGCTCATGCTCTTCAATCTCTATCTGATACTTTTGAGCTAAATAGCGTAATGCCTCGGGATAGCTCATATGTTCATGTTCCATGATAAAACCAGCTGCATTACCGGATTTACCACAACCAAAACACTTGAAAATACTCTTGGATGGCGATACTGTAAAAGAAGGAGTTTTTTCCTGATGAAAAGGGCACAGACCGATTAAATTGCTGCCACGTTTTTTTAAACGTACAAAATCAGATACCACCTCTTCTATTCGGGCAGTCTCAAGAATAGTTTGTACAGTATGCTGAGGAATCACCTTTTTTAGAGACAAAGGTACATTTTATCAGTCTAATTTGTATTTTTACCATGAGTAAACTAAAGAAATCATTACCGGATTTTCTACTAATATCATACATAATGCAGTGAAACATGGATACAGTTTTTTTAGATATTGAACTTTGTAGAAGATATGATACGGTAAGTGTATGGGAGTGCAAAGCAATTCCAAACAGAGAAATACCGGGATTGCTTTATAGTCAAATAAATACAAAATTTTAAACAGATGAAAGAACAAGCTATAGAAGTGTTGCAAAAGCAACTAAGCAAGCTCGATCAGAAACAAATTGATTTCAAGGCATGGAAACAGCAAACCAGCTTATTATTGGAACGTATATTTGGTGAAAATGATTCTAAATCAAGAAAGATCAATGAGTTAGATTATGAGTTTAGTTCCTGGTCATTACGAGATGCGTCGGGGAATATTTCATACAAAGAAGGTGTCAAAAAAAGTGCAACAGCCATATTAGAAGCTGCCATAATTGAGTTGGAGCATTTTGGGATACCTGCCTCACAAAAATCTTCAGAACCGGAACTAGGTAATGTAAGTACATTTATAAAAGATGAGCTTACAGGGCATCAGGTAAAAAGCATACGTACTATCATCACATCCACCCTGTCAACCGAAGAAAAAACACGACAACTTCATGAACTGCTTGACGGATTGGATAAAACACAGATACAGTATATGCTGATAAAAATCCTTTTAAAAGAAGAGTTTTACCGATATTTTTAAAGCAAATTACCGTTGATCCCGGAGCGAATTACATTACTTTTGGTGTTTTTGGATCATCAATGCTTATTCAGAGAATATAAATCTTTGCTAGAAAAATATTATAATTAATTCAAAATCATATGAGTACAGTTAAACGTTTATACCGTTCACGCTTGAATCGAATGGTTGGAGGAGTATGTTCGGGCCTGGCCGATTACTTTGGGTTGGATGTTACTTTAGTTCGGTTAGCATGGGTTTTATTTGTTGCATTGGCTGGTACAGGACTGCTTGCTTATATCATTTGCTGGATAGTGATCCCGGAGAATCCGCTTTAATGAATGAGCTTTTGGTTGCTTTCAAGGTAACAATTCAATACGCACATCATCAACAAATACAGTATCGGTAGATTTGTTCCACAGATATATTCTGTATTTTACATAGGAGGTGTCGGGCAATGTGACTTCAAGCTGTAGTCGTCCCCATCCGGTTTTATCAATGCTGTCGATTGCTTCCGATTGTTGGTAGAACAGTTCTTTTTCAATGTCAGCCATAACTATGGCGGTACGACTTTGAGCTGGTTTTCTCCATGCGGTGATCTGGTATTTCTGTAACGCCTTGCCATAAAAATCGGTAGTACCAACATAAGAATTTGTTGCGTCAAGCAAAGCCGAGAAATTACCACTGCGAGGCATCAGTGAAGATTGTGTTTGGGCGTTATTGAACTTATAGTGCCCATCGGCAGAGGTAAACAAACGACGATCTTTGGTGGTCTGTTCAAAGTCCATCACAAGTGGATGCAGTATCATATTATATTCTTGGGGTAGCGTTGCATAGTTGCCTTGAATCAGTTGATCATAATCTAATGGCTCAAGCTTATTAAAGTATTCAGGGGTTTTGGTGAGCCTTCCGAAATTATACCAATAGGCTGCTTTTGACATATTCCAGTAATGAATGATATTGTATTTATACTGTAGTGTTTGAAAAATGTTTAATAGGATCAAAAGAATAATCAATCCGTTGAATAGCCATCTGATCGGTTTTCCTTTTTTGTGAACCCAATCAGTAAATGTTGCCATTGACAGAGCCATCATGCCATACGAATCAATCATTGGACGGCTGCTGAAGCTGCCGCCGTACGAAAAGTCCCACCAGCTGAATATCACATATATGTTGACTACCGTAAAAACGAGTATAGGCATGAAAAAGGCAGGTATTTTTTTACGTAGAAATCCTATTCCTGTCAAACCAAATATCATGACAGGGGTATATACTAACCACCCTTTTCTATAGCTGAAAAGTCCGCGTATGATTTGAGGATTTTGAAAGAAAAATCCTTCATCATCGTAGGTATAGTAAATCCATTGCCCTGTATAAGTTTTCCAATAAAGCAATTGTGGGAAAATGATCATAAAAGCCATAAAAGCAATCAGTATCAGTTGGGGCAGAGTTTCAAGGAAAAATCTAAGCCTTACTTTAATTTCCCGAGCAGACTTGATATTGAAAAAGACAAAGAAAAGTATAATCAGACTATTGGAAGGACGTATCAAGCTAATCAAACCAAGGCTTAGACCGATAAATATTGAATTAAACCAAAGCGGTTGTTCATACCAGCGTCTGGTAAGCCAGATGAACAAGCAAAACAGAAAAAAATTGTAGGCATGCGATATGGTAGCCTCTAAGGTGCTGTAATAAAACAGATTGGTACCTGCTACTATAGTGAGAAGTATGAAAGCAACTAAAGCATCGCTGAAAAAATTTCGCATGATACTTCGTATTATCATCAAACCAAGTATCAGATAGGCCAAAGTGCCAAACTGTAGCCAAAACTGATAAGGAGGAGAATAGCCAGTCATAGGAGCTCCTATGATTCGTGCCGAAAAATGTCCTAAGAAAAAAAACGGGCTGTACAGCATTGACAATCCCATAGTCATTTTCTGGTACGAACCACCTGTTGGAGTATGATAAATGTATACCCAGTCTTTAAAAAAATTCGGGTCTTTCTCAATGAATTCAAAGCTCAGGTCTTTATATATAAAAGCAGCAGGCAGATAGCTGTAATAGCTTTTGACATCTTCGGTAATAACACCTTCTTTCTTGAGGTATAAATGGTTGTTGATATTAGTCAATATAGCTGCTACAGTGATAATTACAATCACTGCTATGGAGTTGGAAGGCCGGTTTTTATAAAGCCGGGAAAGAGTTTTATTGGTTTTCATCAGTGCCAACTTATTGTTACGATGAAGTGTGGCTAAGGTTGCATTTATTACTTCTTATGCGCAGTATTAGGTTCTCTTTTTTGCAGCCATATCCATAAATTTTTACTGTCTTGACGTATTTGTTTTATCGATACCGGCATCAACAGCCAAAAGACCAGTCCTACAAGGCTACCCCACAAGAAGAAAGCTGTAAACTGCAGCAACGAAAAGCTAAGTGCTGCTTCTGCGGGAATACCATAAAGCCCTAACAAATATACTAAGGTTACCTCTCGGGTTCCAAAGCCGGCCCAGGAAACTGGTAAGATAGTAACTAATCCTACTACGCTGATGATGATAGCTATATCTATTAATCCAAGATGAATAGACATGGCATCCAGAATAAGAGCTATGGCCCCATAAAATATCAGATAAGCCAGCACGGTGATCAGCCATAGCTTTACCGACTGGGAAATTATAGCAGGTCGTATGGTTTCTGTTAAAAAGACCAATAAACCTTGTTGTTTGAATCGGGCTAACCGGATAAGGTATTTGAAAAACCAGTTGGCCATAAACAAGCCAACGAAAAACAGTAACACACCTGCTATGACAGCAATATACATGTTCTTTACCGGCCAGGGACCAAAATATAATAGACCTCCGATAGCCATCATCACTAATACACCCAGATCAAAAATACGATCGGTAATTATGGTTCTGAAAGCCGGAATGAATTTCATATCGGCATATTGTCTGACATAATATAAACGAGCTATTTCGCCTATGCGTCCAGGGGTGATAATACCAATGGTATAGCTAGCCATATACGCTCCAAACGAATGTCTGACGGGATAAAAAACACCTTCGGTCCGTATGAGTAAGTGCCAGCGATAACTTTTTACTGCTAATACTAAGATCACACCGCTTAACGAGATCAGATATTTGAGCAGGTTCAGATGCTCAAGCTGTTTGCCTAAGGCTTTCAGATCAATATCAACAAAACGAAAGAGCAGCCATAATATCAATGCCGATCCTGTTAATTTGATCAATAAGCTACGCCATTGTTTTAGCATACTCACAACTCGTTGCGCTTAATATTATGGGTGGATTTCTTCCAGAAGGTTCGTGTTTTCTCGAAAATATTCCCTATGAATCGGGCTGGCAGCTGTTCTACCATCCATCGGGCTGCTTTAGTTCCCAGCAATAAGAATAAAGTACTGATCACTATCTCCATCAGATATCGTGAAAAGCCAAACCCTTTTAATGTGTAGCCGTAATCGGGTATTGATCTTCCGGTCCATTTACGGAACTGTATTCTGATAAAAGCACCTCTTTTCTTGAAGTCGTACCCATGTGAATGCATGCGTATAGCCGTTTGTGTATCTATTGGATCCATAGTAAGCACACCTTCATCCATCATCTGCTGTAAAATGGTTTCCCCTTTTGCGCTACGGCTGATGATCATTGAAAAGCCTTTCCCTCGTTCTTCATATACCGGAGCCCATGCATCACCACCTGAGATATCGGTAAATTCATTAGTCAGATCAGTACAATAGAGGCTGTTACGTAATATATGAAAGGGGATCAGATAGTTGGCATGAAATTTTTTTAACTCAATCACCCTGCCGCTTGTTAGTTCAACCCTCATATTACCAGGCCATTCGCCATGCCGGAAATATAACTTTTGTATGTGTTTATAGTCTTTTTCTCCATGCGAGCGTAAAAAGCTTCTGATAGATGAGAAATAAAGTGTGTTGCCATAAAATGGGCCAAAAATATATTCGATATTTTGCACCCAAGGATGCTTCATTTTTTGCAGTTTTCGGATTGATTGCACTTGGCCCGGCAATCCTACATAGGCTAATTTACCTTTGAAAGCAGCTATCTCAGGTAAAATCTCGTTTACCGAGCTGATAATATATTTGCTTTGTGATGCCTGTAGTATTTCTTCTTTGCTGGTGGCAATAAAAGGTTTTGTAAACCAGGGTTCTTCTTCCGACATACCCAAGACTACTGCTCCGTCTATCTTTTTTTTCTCAAGCAACCAGATCAGTATGGCTGATAAGATACCGCCCGAAGCTCCTCCTTGTCTGACGGCCGGTTCAGTGGCATAACCTATTCCAATCTGGTAGAACGCACCTATGAAAGTATGGAAGTTGGGGCTGTCGGGGTAAAAATATTTTCGATATTCCGGAAAGTTGAACTCTTTGCCTGAGCAGGCTTCCCATATGGTATCGGCCAGCTTGTCGTCTATGGGCTGAATAATTTTTGGCCTGTATTTCCCGGCTTTATCTGTAAACACTATGCGTCCGCCTGATAATCCAACACAACTACCACAACGGTTGCATAGCTCCGAACGCATGAGCTTCTCTAGTTTATCAATATTTTTCACAGACATAAAATTGACGTATTCCAAGTTCAGAGACCCAGGTTTTCTGAAGGCGGTTTATTATTTTTTCGCCAAAATTTTGCAGAGCTAACGGGCCTACGGGTATCAATACTGTTCCTTTATGCATCAGCAGCTTCCATCCGGATTTATGTAGCATTGCTTTCACTTCGGCCGAAGGAAGGAACCGATGTGGGCCTTCGCCATGTCCTCCAAAAAGAGCTGTATATATCCTATAAGGTAACTCGCTTGTGTGTGGTGGGCAGCTTAACACTAAACGTGCTTCTGGAGTACTGATTCGTGCAAGCTCTTTTAAGAAGGATAATGGATCAGCAGCGTGTTCAAGGGTCTCTAAGCTGAGTATCCTGTCGAAACGGGCATCATCAAAAGGCAAGCTACTATAAGTTGCGATTTTAACTTGCCGGATATGAGGGCGTAGATGATGAGCTACGGCCATCAGACCTGAAGATATTTCTGCATTGAGGATATCGACTTTTGGATTGCTCTTTTTGATAAAGTCATCTGCTTCGGCATCCCGGCTGGTGATGTTCAGAACTTTATGCGAGTCTTCAAGCTGTAGATAATGCATGCTCTCGTAAAAGCGTTGATCGTGTGCATGCTTCACTTTGGTGTTTTCAGCCACATAAACCGAAGCTACCCTGTCCCAATGAGCTTCTACCTCTTTATCTGTCCAACTGTTGCGATGATTGCGCTGTTCCCATTTTTTCACGGCCGTTGCTTGGTTCGATTCAACAATGAAATCTGATCAGCCAGAAGCCCAATAAAGAAAATAAACATTCCTAAAATAGTTAGCAGTGATGCACTGTTTGGAAATCGTCCGGCAAGCAAATATCCTGCGATACCCCATCCAATGCCTAAGAAAAAGAATAATAGGCTGGCAGGAAAGAAAATTTTTAACGGATTGAATAACATGATGATACGCATGATCAGCAATAGTGTTTTGGAGCCGTCTTTAAGAAATTTTACATTGCTGCTTCGGCCGATACGCTCTTCTACCACTATAGGGAATGTGCCTATAGTATAGCCTTCCTTTAAGAAAGCCAGAGTAGATGTAGTGGAAAAGGAGAATCCGTTGGGCATGATATGCAATAGTTCAGTGATTAGTTGACGGTCGAACCCTCTGAAGCCTGAGTTGTAATCGGGTAGCTGTTGTTCAACCAACATTTCTCCCAGGATACGGATCAGACGTTTACCTTTTTGACGGCTTTTAACCTGAAAACTATTGGCCGTACGTTCGCCTATCACCATATCATAATCAGGGAGCATGCCAATGAGTTGATCTAAGTATTTTGGGTCATGTTGACCATCGCTGTCTAAGATGACTACATATGTTCCGGTGGCTTTTCTAATCCCTGTTTTCAGTGCTGCACCATATCCTTTGTTGATGGGATGCCGGACACATTTCACCGGATATTCTGTGATTATTTCATAGGTTTTGTCGGTTGATCCGTCGTCAATATATATGACTTCATATATGGAGTGATAGTTTTTTTCGACTATCCCGTCGAGGCTTTTTCGGATACCGGCTTCTTCATTATAAGCTGGGATGACTATGCTGATCAGAGGTGTCACCATCTGCCTTTTTTTCGCAAAGGTAGAAAAATGTATCTATCCACATGAACTATGGCTTGATATATCAGCATGTGAGGATTGCTGATTTTCGATTATCTGGCCATGAGTTTATGGGTCAGGCTCTTCTTCTTTATTTAAATTGGTATCGGAAGGGGTACGTCCTTGCATCATTTTTTGTTTGTGTTGCATGAGCATATGGTACTGTTCTTCGCTGACGTGCGGCCGTATGGATTCGTCTAACTGCATGAACATATTGTTTTGTTCTTCCCAGCTTTTGAGCATCAGTTGCCAATGTATTTTACTAAAAGAGTCAAGCACTGGTGTCAGAGCTTGTTTTTGCTCGGGAGTAGCCTGAAGAATTCGATACATATTTTCGCGAAACCCTTCGGGAGTATTCATGAATTTAATTTTTTCCACTTTCGTTCGGGTTACCCGGCCTGTTGTAAGCGAGCCAATAAAAAAGCCGGCTATGAAAGTGATAAGCAACAGAACGATATATTTGGTTTTCATTGCTTATAGGTTAATAGTTTGCCAATAAATTTGTAAAATCTCCACTCCATAAATTTGTTATACCCAACAACCCGTCAATTGATAGGGAGTTTTCTTGCCATATCACATACATTAAGAGCAGGAATACTGCTGCTACGGCACTCATACTCAGGCGCAGCATCCATTTGTATAAGTCTCGTTGGGTTTGTTGAATAAGGCGTTGGTGTGCCAATCGATTCAATGTGTGTTTGATAAAATATCTACTAAATTGTGGATTAAAGTTTTGAAGCAGGAGATAAATTTTTTTCCAGTCGTTAAGGCTGTCAATAGCATGTGTATTTGAAGTAAGTAAATGTGTTAGCTGCTCTTCTTCTGCTTGTCTGGTTTCGTTCAGTAAGGATTTTACCAGCAAATGTTCTTGATTCTTATTCATTGTTGTTCTGTGTTTCTTAATATTTTCCGCATTTTTTCTAACCCTCTTGAAAGTCTTGATAATACGGTTCCTAATGGGATTCCAAGCATATCGGCTGTCTCTCGGGTCGAATAGCCTTCTATCAGCCTAAGTATTACCACTACTCGTTGATCGGTTTGAATATGTGTCAGTGCATGTGTGATCTGATCTGTTACATCAGCTTGTTGAAACGCATCCTGAGGATCGGTAAATTCATATTGAATAGGCTTGTCGTCTGTCAGTTCTAACCAGGCATACCGATTTTTTCTACGTCGTAGCTCGTTGATAGATAGATTAATAGCTATACGCGTAAGAAATGTCGATACTTTAGCTTCATACCTATATGTGCCTACCGACTGCCAGAACCGTAAAAAAGTTTCTTGCCCTACATCTTCGGCTTCTGCTGTATTACCCAACATTCCGATAACAATACGTGCGATCATTGTTTCATACCGTCGGATAATTTCAACTAATGCCTGTTCATCACCTCGCTGCATTTTTTCTACCAACACAGCTTCTGAAGTGTTTTTATAGCTATTCAATGCTCTGTCTCAAAATCTTTTATACACGATTAGCTTCCATGCTTATCTAACAAAGATACTATAGGTTTTATTCCCTTATCAGGTGTTGAAATATACTATCCATTGATAAGGATATCTGTTTTTAAAGCCTGAGAAATAAATGGCTTCAGGTGAAGCTGCTTGAATCTTTTTGTGTTGTCAGAGCGCTTCGGCACCTCCGACAATTTCGATGATTTCGTTGGTGATAGCTGCTTGCCGGGCTTTGTTATAGCTTAGTTTCAGCTCTTTAAGCATTTCGGTTGCATTATCTGTTGCTTTATGCATGGCAATCATACGGGCACCATGTTCGGAGGCAAAACTATCCAGGATCATTTTATAGACCTGCATTTTAATAGTTTTAGGTACTAATGTATCTAAGATTTGTTGCTGATCCGGTTCGAAGATATATTTTGATACCCCGTCGTCTAACTCATCAATTTTTTGTGGTGGCAATTCTAATGGCAACAGTTGTTCTTCTACTATGACCTGTGTGCCGGCGCTACGAAACTGGTTATAGACAAAGACAATACGATCGAATTCTTTTTCAACAAAGAGCCTCATAAAATATTCGGCTAATGGAATGATGTGTTCAAAATTCAGGTGATCGAACACTTGTATTTCGCTACCGGTATATTGAAAATGATATTTTTTAAAGAAATCGTCACCTTTTTTACCTATGCAAAAGACTGCCAGATTATTTTCTTCTATCAGGTTATTGTATTGCTCAACAGCTAATTTCACCGTATGCCGTATGATACTGGTATTAAATGCTCCGCATAATCCTCTGTTGGATGTAACGGGTACTAATAATACTTTTTTCACTTCAGGCTGCTCGGTATATTTTGCCATTTCTGATTTGCCCATATAAGGAGCCAGATTTTGCATCAGTTCACGCAGTTTGGAGGCGTATGGCCGCATATTGAGTATGGCATTTTGCGATTTACGCAACTTGGATGCCGATACCATTTTCATAGCACTGGTGATCTGCATGGTCGAGTTGACCGATTCGATACGTGTTCTAACTTCTTTTAGGTTTGACATATGCGACTGACTTGAATATTCGTCCTACTATCAAATCTCGTAGCGACTGACAATTTTAGAAGCTGCCTTAGCTAGCTCTTCTTCTGTTTCTTTATCAAATTTTCCTGCTCTGAGCTTTTTCAGCAATTCTGTATGATTTTCATCCAATTCATGTATGAAGGCTGTTTGAAAATCGGTTACCGCATTAACGGGTACCCTTCGTAAAAGGTTTTGTGTTCCACAGTAGATGATTGCCACCTGATGCTCCACACTCATAGGTGTATATTGTGGCTGTTTCAATATTTCTAGGTTTCGTTTTCCTTTATCCAACACTGCCATAGTTGCGGCATCTAAGTCGGAGCCAAACTTAGAGAATGCTTCTAACTCGCGATATTGTGCCTGGTCTAATTTCAATGTACCAGCCACCTTTTTCATAGCTTTTATTTGTGCATTACCTCCAACTCTTGAAACGGATATTCCTACATTGATAGCTGGTCGTATCCCTGCATTGAACAGATTTGTCTCAAGGAATATCTGGCCATCGGTAATTGAGATCACATTAGTAGGTATGTAGGCTGAAACGTCTCCTGCTTGAGTTTCTATTATAGGTAGAGCGGTTAGTGATCCACCTCCTTTTACCATAGGTTTGATGCTTTCGGGCAGGTCGTTCATGGTTGCAGCTATTTCATCCGAGTTGATGATCTTTGCAGCTCTTTCCAACAGTCGCGAATGCAGGTAAAACACATCACCAGGATATGCCTCACGTCCAGGCGGACGGCGTAGCAGGAGCGACACTTCTCTATAAGCCACAGCTTGTTTGGATAAGTCGTCATAAATAACTAAGGCCGGTCGGCCTGTATCCCGAAAATATTCACCTATGGCAGCTCCTGCAAAGGGAGCATAAAACTGTAATGCAGCAGGATCGGATGCTGTAGCCGATACGATAACTGTATAAGGCATTGCTCCATGGTCTTCAAGGGTTTTTTGTATGCTGGCAACAGTAGAGCCTTTTTGCCCAATGGCTACATAAATGCAATATACAGGTTCTCCACGGTCGTAAAACTCTTTTTGATTGATGATGGTATCTATCCCAATAGCTGTTTTACCGGTCTGTCGGTCGCCTATGATCAACTCACGTTGTCCTCTTCCAATAGGTATCATGGCGTCTATAGCTTTGATTCCTGTTTGCAGTGGTTCGTGTACTGGTTGTCTGAAGATTACTCCCGGTGCTTTACGTTCAAGTGGCATCTCGTAGTTAGTGCCACCAATTTCACCTTTACCGTCTATAGGTTCACCTAAGGTATTGATCACTCTTCCCAACATGCCTTCACCCACATTGATAGAGGCAATATGACCGGTACGTTTTACTATGTCTCCTTCGTTGATGCCACTGGCGTTACCCAATAGAACCACACCCACATTATCTTCTTCAAGGTTGAGTACTATGCCTTGTAATCCGGTTTTTTCAAAGACAATAAGCTCACCTGATTCGGCATTTCCCATACCGTATATACGTGCAATACCATCGCCGACCTGCAGTACAGAGCCTGTCTCTTCAAGTTCGGCCTCAGTGTTGAAACCGGCTAATTCTTGACGTAATATTGCTGATACCTCAGCAGGTTTGATTACTCCCATAGTGATATTTCTTAGCTATAAATCATTTATAAATGTACAAATTTTTCTCAAACTCAGCTTGCATGCGTTCCAGGGTTTTACGAACTGATGCATCTAACAGATAATCGCCTAAACGTACTTTAAATCCACCTATAAGCTGTGGATCAATTACATTATTAACCAATATCTCTTTTTCTGTCAGACCATGTATCAGGTCTAAGATGCGTTGTTGAAGCTCTTTATCAACGGCTTGGGCTGTAGATAGTTCAACCTCAACCTGATTACGGCTTTCTAAATAATACTTGTGATATTGTGTGGCAATACCAACCACTTCATGTCCTCTTCCTTTGCGGATAAGTATGTTCAGGAAGGTATGAGTTATGGGATTGATTTGCTTCTGAAAGATCTGGTCAAAAATTCTTTGCTTTCTCAAAGCTGGTATGACCGGATTTAGCAGCAACAGTCGTAGCTCTTTGTTTTCATCCAACACTTTAGCCAACAACCTCAAATCGGTTAAGACCTGCTCTTCTGCTTTATTTTCTAAAGCAAACTCGAACAACGCTTTTGCATACCGTTTTGCCAGAATTTGGTTTTTCATTGTTTAGTGTATGAGTTTAAAGAGGCTTATGCTCCAATATTCGTTGGATATATTGATCGTGTGCTTCTGGTTCTTGTAATTTTTCTTTCAGTATGAGTTCAGCTACTTCTATGGATATAGTAGCTATTTGATTTTTTATTTCGGTGATTGCCGCCATTCGTTCACTTTCGATGCGTGTTTTGGCGCTTTGTACTATACGTTCTGCTTCTTCGTTGGCTTTGATACGTGCCTCGTCCAACAGTTTGTCGCGTATTTTTTTTGCTTCGGCAAGAATCACGTCTCTTTCTTCTTTAGCCTGTTTGAGTAGTTGCTCATTATCTATTTTGAGATTTTTCATCTCTTGATGAGCTGCTTCAGCAGCTTTCAGGGCATCGTCTATTTGTTGTTCCCGTTCTTTTAGACCTTGCAATATTCCTGGCCAGGCAAACTTTTTTAGTATAAAGAAGACTGCTGTAAAGGCAAGCAACATCCAAAAGATCAATCCGAATCCTGGGCTTACTAATTCCATATATCCTTATAATTTGATGATTCCATAAAAACCTGCTGTTGCAACCAAACGTTGCAACGCAGGTATGTTTTTACATGAACACAATCAGCAAACACAACACTATGGCGAAGAAAGCAACGCCTTCGATCAGTGCGGCTGATACGATCATGCTGGAGCGGATATCACCAGCAGCCTCCGGCTGACGGGCTATCGACTCCACAGAACTACGGCCAATGGCGCTGATACCTCTGCTGGCACCAAGTACAGCAATACTGGCAGCTAATGCAGCTACCATTTTTGCAACAGGCATCAGATCCATTCCGGCTTGAAGTAAAATACTTAACAAATCCATGATTTTACATTATTTAGTTATTAAATCAAGTTCTATATACTAATGCTGCCCACCCTCTGCAATATGCTCTTCAACGGCAGCTCCTAAAAAGATAGCCGACAATAGAGTGAACACATATGCCTGAATGAAAGCAACCAACAACTCCAAAAAGTTCATAAAAATAACCAATCCAACCGATAGTACCGACATGCCATAGCCAGCATATACATTGGACTGCCCAAAAACAAAGATCAGACTGATAAAGCCTAAAATAATGATATGCCCTGCAGTCATATTGGCAAACAAACGTACCATCAGTACAAAAGGCTTGGTAAACATTCCAAGCACCTCTATAATAGGCATCAAAGGTAGTGGAAATTTGAGCCACCAAGGTACCCCTGGTGTGTTGAAAATATGTTTCCAGTAATTTTTGTTCGACATCACCGTAGTTAGCAAAAAGGTAAAGAAGGCTAACACACCTGTAACGGCGATATTACCGGTTACATTGGCTCCAAAAGGGAAAATCGGGATAAGACCCAAAATATTGTTTAGAAAAATAAAGGAGAATACCGTAAGTAAATAGGGCATAAACCGCATGTATTGTCGTTGTCCGATAGAGGGTATAGCAACTTCATCCCTGATGAATAAGACAAGCAACTCGATTATTGCCTGAAACCCTTTAGGAGCACGCCCTCTTCGACGATCATAAACTTTTGCAATGTTGATAAACAAAATGATCATCAGAGCCGAAGAAATAAATACAGCTAATACATTCTTTGTGATTGAGAGATCAAGAGGACGCGTCAAGCTTCCATCTGCATTTTCCCGAACGACTTTCCCTTTTATAGCTCCTTCTTTGGCTAAATGAAATCCCTGATATGTATCGTGCCCATGATTAAATTTTGAAGAAGAGAAAAAATACCATTTACCTTCATCATAGAGGATAACAGGCAAGGGAATGCTGATATGAGTGTTGCCGAATGACGCTATATGCCAGTCATAGGCATCAATGATGTGATCAACAATCATGCGACCGGCATCAAAAGGCTCTTTCTCGGCATCTGCAGAAGCATGGACAAACCCGAATGTCCAGATACTTAAAATAAAAGCAATGAAGGTTGTTTTCAATGCTTTGCTACGAATGAATTGAATCATTACTAACGATAAAATATTTTTTCAGTTTGCAATTTTACGGAAGAATCCTCAATAAACATGCGTTTTTGAGAAATATTTTTACTCTCAAACAGGATAGCAATATGGTGTAATAGTTGAAAACAGGCTGTTTGATGCATAAAACACCGCCCTGATACAGCTCTCTAAAAAGTAGGTGAGAATATTCAATCTGATGAACGGGCTTTTTAGGTGACAATTGATAAGCCGGTCGTTGGATTTTTTTATTTGATTTTTTTGAGAGAGTTGTCTTTTTTATTTTAAAGGAAACTTTTATGCGATTATACACCTTAATTAATTAAATTATTCGAATAAACACAACGCACGTATTGGATGCTTCTTGTTTGGTATCCGTATCAATACTAGGGGTCCGGTATTTTTTTAAAAAACATAATTTTCGTATAAAATTTTTACCTTTGGCCTCCGAACAGAATTAAAACTTCATGTTAGTAATCGGAATTGCTGGAGGTTCGGGCTCCGGAAAAACTACCGTAGTAAAGAAAATTATCAGAGCTTTGCCAAACAGCTCTGTGTCTATCATCTCACAAGATTCATATTATAAGGACAATGGTCATCTTAGTCCGGAAGAACGAAAAAAGATCAATTTCGATCATCCTTCTTCTATAGAGTTCGATCTGTTGATCAAGCAGATAGATCAGCTTCGACGCAACGAGATGATTCAAATGCCTATATATTCTTATGTGAGTTGTGCCCGCTCGGCCGAAACTATTCCGGTTAAACCAACCAAGGTGGTCATAGTAGAAGGTATTCTAGTGCTGACCAATGCAGAGCTTCGTAAACGGATGGATATCAAGATCTATGTGGATGCCGATGGTGACGATAGGCTGATACGCATTATTCAGCGGGATATAGAAGAAAGAGGCAGAACATTTTTAGAAGTGCTCAAGCATTACGAAACTTTTGTAAAGCCGATGCATTTGCAGTTTATTGATCCTACCAAACGCTTTGCCGATATTATTATTCCACAAGGTGGTGCGAATCAGGTAGCTATTGATATAGTTACTTCAATGATACGGATGAATCTAAGCCATGAACAAAATTAATTCTTTATGAAAGCTGAACGCTGTTTCCGGTTTATTGTGTTTTTGCTGATGCTATTTGTCATGAGTGCTTGTACCGATAAGCCAGAATATATACCTACGGAAGAAATGCAGAAATTTGGAGCAGCAGACGGATTGATCAGCAATTTTGTAAACGATCTTTGTTTTGATCAGCAAGGTAGTTTATGGGTAGCTACCGAATTTGGCGTTTCACAGTTTGACGGAAGCCAATGGATCAGTTATAATACACCACAAGGATTAATACATCATCAGGTAAATGCTATTGCTGCTGCACCGGATGGAAGTGTGTGGATGGGAACGCCATACGGTGTATCATGGTTGAAAGATGGGCTGTTTGTAAACTTTGATATAAGTAACGGATTGAGTTATAACTATGTGTATGATGTAGCTGTAGATAAGGATGGGAATCCCTGGGTAGCTACCGGACATGGGGTGAACTATTTTGATGGAATAAGTTGGCAGGTGTTGGAAAAAGCCGGAGGACAAGCTTTGGTTCACAATATCGTACGATCGGTTACTGTAGATAAGGATCAGGTGAAATGGTTCGGGACTGAATATGGAATATCGCGCTATCAGAATCAGGAGTGGCAAACCTTATTAGCACAAAATAATCAGGCCGGATTTGTGGTGTCGTTATTTGCAGATCAATCAAATCAGGTATGGATAGGATCGTTGGCTGGAGTAACTACCTACGATGGCAACCGGTTTCAGGATTATACGATGAACGACGGGCTGGTGTTTAGCCGCATTGATGCCATTACCCAAAGTACTAACGGATGGATGTGGTTTGGTACTATTTACGGGTTGAACTCCTTCGACGGACAACAATGGAAAACCTATACCATAGATCAGGGATTACCCGAAAACACCATTACTGCCCTGACAACCGACCAACAAGGAAATATCTGGATAGGTACGAAAAGCAAAGGAATAGTCAAGTTGAGCTTGTTATAAACTACCACTTTTTGAACATCCTATAGCTGGAAATTGTTTACTGAATTTAAACAGATTTCCATGATAAAGAAAAAGATAAAATCCCCTTGTCAGAATATATGTGTGTACGACTCTGATAATATTTGTATAGGCTGTTATCGTTCTTTGGATGAAGTAGTGAATTGGGATCGCTATACCGAAGAAATGAAAATGCAGGTGCTTGAAAATATTGCCCAACGCCGTAAAGAAAAAGGAGTCGATGACTATTATGGGTTTGGCTGAATACGAGTTGTTCATAGAGACCTGACCCGTTGGATACCATATAACAGACTTAACAGAATACCGCTTTTTATAGATCATCAATTGAATACCTGTTGTCAATCAGGTAATTTAGAATGGTTTTAAGGCTTCAATTTAATTGTCATAGCCAAATATATTTTATTTTTGTGAGATAAGGCAACACTAAGTATTCAACTTTATGACACATTTTAAGGGACAGATCTTTTCTAAATTACCACATGCCGGTACTTCTATTTTTGCTGTCATGTCAAAGATGGCAGCTGATCACCAAGCGGTCAATCTTTCTCAGGGCTTTCCTGATTTTCCTGTTTCGACTCAATTGATCGATCTGGTGCATCACTATATGAAAATGGGATTTAATCAATATGCACCTATGCCCGGCGTTGATCGGTTACGTCAAGCTATAGCCTTTAAAATGAAATCGGCTTATGGTGTGGACTATTCTCCCGAATTGGAAATTACTATTACTGCTGGGGCTACACAGGCTCTATATACAGCTATCAGTGCGTTTGTCAAAGAAAGTGATGAGGTGATCATTTTTGAGCCAGCCTACGACAGTTATGCTCCTGCTGTGAAAGCCAACGGAGGATTGGTGAAATACGTCAAGCTGCTGTCACCTGATTTTGAGATCGACTGGGCAGCAGTTAAGATGATGGTGTCGAACCGCACGAAGATGATTATTATCAATAGTCCTCATAATCCTACTGGAAGCTTGTTGAAGGAATCCGACCTGCAACAGTTGGAAGCTCTTACCCGAAATAGCGACATCATTGTCATGAGTGATGAAGTGTATGAGCATATTGTTTTCGATGGATATTCACATCATAGCGTGTGCCGCTTGCCGGGTTTAGTAGAAAGAAGTTTGGTTGTAGGCTCTTTTGGGAAAACATTTCATGCCACAGGATGGAAGACAGGGTTTATTGTCGGGCCTGAGGAGTTGATAGCCGAATTTCGGAAACATCACCAATTTGTAGTATTTGCTTCCAACACTCCGGTGCAATATGCCTTAGCCGATTTTTTGGAAAAATCGGAGAATTATAACTCATTGTCTGAGTTTTATCAACAGAAACGTGACTTTTTCGTCGAAGGCCTAACAGCTTCGCGATTTCATCCTATTCCATGTCATGGCACCTATTTTCAACTGTTAGATTATTCGGCCATATCAGATGAGACTGAAATGATTTTTGCCGAACGATTGGTCAAAGAGCATGGCATAGCTGTCATCCCGGTATCGGCTTTTTATCATAACCAGGAAAACCAGCACCTGATACGTGTTTGTTTTGCCAAGACTGAAGAAACACTGTCTAAAGCTATAGAATTGTTATGCAAAGTTTAAAAATTGCGTATATCCAAGCTGATTTGTATTGGGAAAATCCCGAAGCAAATATGGCTCATTTCGATCAGCTGTTTAACAGATTGAAACAGGAAAATGACCTGATCGTTTTGCCCGAGACTTTTACGACTGGTTTTCCGGTTGATCCCAGGCGTTTTGCTCAGCCTTTGGATGGTACGGCCATGCATTGGATGGCTAAGCGGGCTGCGTCGCTCGATAGTGTCATTTGTGGAAGTATATTACTTGAACAACAAGGCCGGTTCACAAATACTCTTGTTTGGATGCGCCCAAACGGTAGGTATGAATTATATGCAAAGCGTCATGTATTTCGTATGGGAGGCGAACATCAACTGATCGACCCGGGTAATTATTTGCTAACTGTTGAACTGAAGGGGTGGAGGATACGCCCTATGATTTGTTACGATCTGCGTTTCCCGGTTTGGTCGCGCAACAGCTATCGAAATGGGGTATGGGGATACGATTTAGCACTATATGTGTCGAGTTGGCCTACCGTACGTTCTTATCCCTGGAAACAACTGCTGATAGCCCGCGCCATAGAAAATCAGGCTTGTGTGTTAGGAGTCAACAGAGTAGGCGAGGATGGAATAGGAAATAGCTATACGGGTGATTCAGCTCTGATAGATGCAAAAGGTCTTTATATCTCTCAGGCTGCTACTTCTGAAGAAGAGATAGTTGAATCAGAACTTGATCCAAAACATTTGTTGGAGTTTAGAGAGAAATTCATGGTATCTCTTGACTGGGATGAGTTTAAAATTCTACATTTGCCCCCTGATACTCAATAGGTAAATCATGAATATTATTATTGCAGGTGATGGCGAAATAGGCTTTCATCTGGCCGAATCATTAGTAAACAGCAACCATAATATTACCGTTGTTGATCCAAATGAGGAGCTGTTGAAAATGTTGGAATCGCATACTGATCTGATGACTATTCAGGGTGATGCCACTTCTATCAGTGTGCTGCGACAGGCTAATGTACGAAAGACCGACCTGTTGATTTCTGTGTTGCATGAAGAGCAGATTAATCTGATGACTTGTATCCTGGCTAAAAAATTAGGGGCACGAAAGGTAATAGCAAGAGTCAATACCATGGAAAACCTAAGTGTAGAAAATCGTCAGATATATCAGGAATTAGGTATTGATGCCCTTATTTCGCCCGAAGATATTGCTGCTCAGGAAGTGATCTCTTTACTGAAACAGACGGCTGCAACCGAAGTATTTGATTTTACGGACGGATTGTTACAGTTGTTTATGATAAAGTTAGAATCGGGTGCACCGGTGATCAATCAAACATTGAAAGAGATAGTTGCAATAAACAAAAACCTTGAGTTTAAGGCAGTAGCTGTCCATAGAAATCGCCATACCTTCATTCCCAGAAGTGATGACAGTTTTCAGGTTAACGATCTGGCTTATGTGGTTACTAAGCCTGATGCCATTGATCAGTTGTTGAAACTGAGTGGGAAAGAACAACATAGCATCCATAATGTGATGATCATAGGTGGAGGTCGGGTTGGACGCATAGCCGCCAAACGATTAGAAAAAGACATGAATGTCAAACTTATAGAAAAGGACAGGGAACGATGTTTCTTTTTAAACGACTATTTGGATACTAGCTTGATTATCCATGGTGATGCAACCAATATTCAATTGCTTGAAGAAGAAGAAATCGGACGGATGGATGCCTTCATAGCGGTAACTAATCATACTGAAACCAACATACTTACATGCTTGCATGCACGAAGCAAAGGAGTGAAAAAAACTATCGCATTAGTTGAGAACATTGATTATATCGATATCTCTCAAAATATTGGGATTGATACTATTGTCAATAAAAAGCTGATTGCAGCCAGTTATATGGTACGCTATACTCTTGAAGCTGAGGTTACTTCTGTTAAATGCCTGAGCGGTATTGATGCGAATGTTATTGAGCTTATTGCCCGTCCTGGCTCACAGGTTACCCGCAAGCCGATTAAAAAACTGAGTCTGCCCGAAGGTGCGATTATAGGAGGTGTAGTCAGAGCTGATAAAGCATTTATAGCTCAAAGCGACTTTCAAATACAAGAAGCCGATAAAGTTGTGGTTTTTGCACTGCCTTCAGTGTTGAATAGGGTTGAAAGGTTGTTTCATTAATATACCCATCTGATGACTGCAGCTCATACTAAATTGATCAATTTTCCGATGATCATAAGAGTGATAGGCTTTCTCCTTATTATTGAAGGAGTATTCATGTTGACAGTAGTACCTGTTGAATGGTATTTTGAAGGCTATTCTCACAACCTTATGCTTATCTCAGCAGCTATTACTTTGGTTATAGGTAGCTTGTTTTTTTTCTCTACAGCCAAAATCAATAAAACCCTTAGCAAAAGGGAAGGCTATATCATAGTGTCTTTTGCATGGGTGATCACATCTCTTTTTGGTGCTTTACCTTATCTCCTTCAAGAGGATATACCTTCGTTTACAGATGCCTTTTTTGAGACAATGTCGGGCTTTACAACTACCGGAGCAACCATTTTGACTGATATTGAATCCATGCCTAAAGCGTTGCTTTTCTGGCGTAGCTTGACTCATTGGATAGGAGGTATGGGAATCATTATGTTGTCTGTGGCTATACTACCTATATTGGGTATAGGTGGTTTTCAGCTTTTCATGGCCGAAGTGCCCGGTGTAACATATGATAAGATACATCCACGGATCACTTCTACATCTAAAAATTTATGGGCAATTTATGTGTTGTTTACATTCATACAGTTTGTATTGTTATGGGCCGGTGAAATGAATTGGTTTGATGCTGTTAATCATAGTTTTTCGACTATGTCTACCGGTGGTTTTTCGACACGTAACAACAGTGTAGCTGCGTATGGCATTTATTCGCAATATATTATCATTGCTTTTATGATCATAGCGGGGACTAATTTTACACTTCATTATTTTGCTTTACACGGTCAGCTTAGAAAAGCAATCAAAAACGAAGAATTTCGGGGTTATTTAGGAATCATATTCGTGCTCAGCTTATTTTTCACCTTTATATTAGTCCTTTCCGATCAGGGCATAGAACAAGCTTTCAGAGAATCGATCTTTACAGTAGTATCTGTGCTTACTACAACCGGTTTTGTAACTGTTGACTATTTAAGCTGGCCGGTATTGATGTGGGTATTAGTGTTCTTGCTGATGTTTATAGGCGGTAGTGCGGGATCAACCAGCGGTGGTATGAAAGTGATCCGACAAATGCTGCTGATCAAGAATGCCTGGATGGAACTCAAAAGGGCTATACACCCTAATGCCGTATTACCGGTCAAATTCAACGGTAAAAGTGTTTCAAGAGACATTATTTTTAAAGTCATGGCGTTTTTTCTGATGTATATCATGCTTTTTGTCGTTGGGATGCTGCTGTTGGTAGTTATAGGACTGGATTTTGAAACAGCCATAGGAGCCTCTATTGCTAGTATAGGGAATATAGGCCCGGCTATTGGACAGTTAGGCCCAACAGCTAATTATGCCCTGCTGCCTGATATAGCAAAATGGGTCTTGTCGTTTTTAATGATGTTAGGGCGGTTAGAACTGTTTACTGTTATGATATTGTTTTCACCTCACTTCTGGAGGCAATAAATACATGAAAAACAACTTTGATACAGGATATTGTAACTCCGATATATTTGATATGTCGTGTAGCTTTTACGTGTCGTTCAATACCATGGCTATCATTTTAGAAGGGATAGCAAGATGACTGATAAAATTCAGCTGTTTTCCTATTTTCTTTTAGCCAGTATTTCAGGTGTATTAATGCATGTATCCTGGTATCCTGCTGGTCATGTTTTTTTGATCTTTATCGCTTTTGTTCCGATTCTTTATTTGGTTCAACTCAAAGGGATCAATAGCTGGCATTTGTTTCTATCTTCATTTATTAGTTTCTTTCTCTTTCATGTGTTGGCTGGCTATTGGATGTATAGTTCAACGTTTTTGGGAAGCCTGTTAGCGCATATATTCAACTCGGCTTATATGGCCTGGATAATCTGGGTTTATTATCAATGGCGTAAGCGATTTCGTTTTGAAAAGGGAAATATTTTGTTGTTGTGGGCATTATGGCTTAGCTTTGAATGGGTACATCAATATTGGGGGTTAGCTTGGCCCTGGTTTACGTTAGGGCATGTGTTTGCCGAAAAACCTATGTGGATTCAATGGTATTCATATACCGGATCGGCAGGTGGAACAGCATGGATATTAGCAGGTAATAGCCTTATCACTAGTTGTGTGTTATCAATTAGTCGAAGGGATTATAAAAAAGCTATCAGAGAATTTGTGATAGTTTGTGCGTTGATTTTTCTACCCATAGCTATCTCCTTTCAATTAGTAGCCAAGCAAGCTGAAGCTAAGCAGCTTATGCAAGTGGTTGTTGTTCAGCCTAATATTCATCCTACTAAGGAGAAATTCGATGGATTAGGTGCAGAACAACAACTTGAGCGCGCCTTGGTGCTAGCTGAAAAAGCTGTTACACAGGAAACTGAACTGCTTGTTTTTCCCGAAACCATGTTAGTGTCTTACTTGGATGAGATTTCTTTGGCTGAAGAACCCCTTATTGAAAAAATACGTCAGTTTCAGAAAGCATATCCCCGACTTGTAGTATTAACCGGTGCCTTCACCAGGAAGACTGCCGATTGGCATTTCTCCGATGCCCAAAAAACTATTGAAGACAGCCTTACCTATGTGTTGTATAATAGCATATTGTTGATCGATTCAACCTCTTTTCAAGTTTATCATAAGAGTAAATTGGTTCCATTAGTCGAGAAGCAGCCTTTTGCATTTTTGATGAAGCCTTTGCAAAAGTATATCGAACGGTCAGGTGGTTTTTTTGGCAGCTATGGAACACATAATACCCATCGTTTGTTCCGGTTGTCTTCAGGCTATTACCTAAAGCCTTTGATTTGTTTTGAGTCGGCTTTCTCACATTATGGAGCTGTTAGTGGTTCAGCTGCATTGATGGTAATCGTTACTAACGATGGATGGTGGAAGAGCAGCGGAGGCTATTATCAGCATTTGCAATTAGCCCGATTGCGGGCAATAGAAAACGGATTGTGGGTTGTCCGTGCTGCCAATACGGGTATCTCCGCTATTATAGACCCAAAAGGGAATATTATATCTTCTACAGTATATGGCGAGCAAGCCAGCTTGACAGCAAATATCCCCTTGTTGAAAACACATACTTTCTTTCAGCAATTCCCTTGGTTAGCTGTAGTTCTGTTGGTGTCACCGGGTTGGATCATGGTGTTGGCAGCTTATTGGGTAGCCTCCAAACCCGTTATGGGTTCTAAAGCTAAAACAAAGCCTTAAACCAATATGTCTTTTTTATCGGGATACCGTTCAAACCATTTTACTACATACGGACATATAGCCTGTAACTTGAGCTTGTTGTTTTGGGCATATTCTGTCGCATAAGCTACTAGTTTTGAGGCTATCTGCTGCCCACGCAGTTCATCCGAAACAAAAGTATGAATCAGTTGTAACACACCTTCAGGGTCTTCAAAATAATACAAAAAGGCAATGCGATCGCAATCTTTATTAATATAAAAATTACCTGTACGTACATTTTGCTCATGTCTGATCTTCCATTCCATAGCCAAAATATTTCTGACGAATATACTGATTTTTGTAACAGATTTTTATTAAGTGGAAGTTCAAATACTTAATTTTTTTATACGGCTTAGTCCGTATGACTTGATTGTTCTTCAAGCAGTGTAAATAGGTTTATGCTGTGAATGCCAACACACCCATTTTATCGGCTACCCATATCATGGTGATTGAAAGCAGGAATGCAAACAGCGGTGCGATTATCCAGATTATCCAGAATTTTCGGACACTACTTTTGCTAAAAATTTCTTTGCATCCGTGCTTGGCACATCCAATGGCCAGAATAGCTCCCGTATTGAGTTGTACCAATGAGGCCGGTATGCCTCTGATCAGTGAAACGCTTAGCAACAAGCTTGCGGTAATAAAAGAGATCAGGGTGGCCGAGACAGGCCCTAACTCAACTATTTCTTTACCTGTCCGATGCATCACTTTAGTGCCCATCAACGAACTGCCTATGCCAAAAGCCGGAGCAATGATCAATATGGAAAGCATCATGATTAAGGCGAAATTTTGTTCGTTATCACCAAGCTCAAGCTCGTTGATCACCATAGAAGCAACCGGGCCACTTGCATTGGCAACATTGTTTGCCCCTATAGAAAAAGCAACATAAAGCGAAGAAATGATCACCATAGCCTGCAAGCCTGAATGTCGTTTTAATGTCTCAAATTCAAAGTATTTAGTCTTTCTGTGAGGCGAGTAAATATATTTTCCGGCTATATAGGCCAATCCAAAAGCAACGAAAGGAAGGATAAGCCAGGTTGGAATGATCTCAATAAATAATTTGTTCGACTCGAAATGACCAAAGTATACCGAAGCACCACTTAGTGCAAACACGGTTGATTGGCTGGTTGACTGGGGAATACCTAACAGATTTGCCATCAAAAGTGATAAAGCTACCGATAGCAGGATAATGGAGGTAAGTAATATGGTCATGTTTTCCTGAGGCAAAAAACCTGTTCCTAAGGTGATGGCAACATTTTTTCCGGCTATCACAGCTCCGGCAAACACCATAATACCAAATAGGCCTGGAATGAGATTTTTAGGGATCAGATTAGCACCAAAGGCAGCCGAGAACGAAGGCGCTGTACCACTGGCACCCATATTAATAGCCAGAAAAAGAGAGATAATCAATGGCAGAATCAGTTGGCTATATATAGGATCAATATACATCTGGGTTTGTTTAAACTCCTTAAATCAGATAATCAGCTGTACACAAAGGAAGTTATTTGTGAACAGCTATATGTTCGTTGCGGACTAAACCGCCATGACCAGGAAATAATTCTTTTTCCCTTTTTGTACGATTATATATTTTTGTTGTAACAGATCAGCCCGACTGATTGAGGCCGATTCGTTCACCTTTTCTTTATTTACTGACACTCCATTGTCTTTAAGCATTCGTCTGGCCTCTCCTTTGGATGAGAAAATTTGAGTATGGGTTGAAAGAAACTCAGTGATATCTATCGGATTAGAAAATAGTTCTGTGTTGATGGTACTGATAGGTATTCCTTCAAAAATTTGTAGGAGCGTTGTTTCACTGATTTTTTTCAGTATTTCGGTAGTACCTTTTCCAAAGAGTATCTGACTTGCTTCCTCAGCAATACGCAGCTCTTCGACCGAGTGAGTGCGGGCAGTTAGCTCACGGGCTAATGTTTTTTGCAGCAATCGTTGATGTGGTGCTTGCTTATGTTCGTTTAGAATTTTTTCTATCTCCTGGCGCTCAAGCAAAGTAAATATCCGTATATATTTTTCAGCATCTTTATCTGTGCAGTTTAACCAGAACTGATAAAATGCATATGGCGTAGTTTTTTCTGGATCAAGCCATATATTACCTGATTCGGTCTTGCCAAATTTTCCTCCATCAGCTTTGGTGATCAGCGGGCAAGTTAGTGCAAAAGCTTCATGCTCCGAACCTAATTTACGACGGATCAGCTCAGTGCCTGTAACAATATTTCCCCATTGATCGCTTCCACCCATTTGTAGTTTACAGTTATGATGCTGATATAAATGTAAAAAATCGTAGCCTTGTACTAATTGGTAGCTGAACTCGGTAAACGACATGCCACTTCCGCTATCAGGTGCCAATCGCTTTTTTACCGAATCTTTCGACATCATATAGTTTACGGTAATATGCTTGCCTATCTCACGAATAAACTGAAGGAAGCTAAACCCTTTCATCCAGTCGTAATTGTTTACTATCACAGCTTTATTAGGCTGATCAGTTTGAAAGTCAAGGAATTTTGCCAACTGTTTGCCTATGCATTCTTGATTATATCGTAGTGTAGTTTCGTCAAGCAGGTTTCTTTCCTGCGATTTACCCGATGGGTCACCTATCATACCGGTAGCTCCTCCTATTAGTGCAATAGGTTTGTGGCCGGCAAGCTGAAAATGTTTCAACATCATAATCCCCACTAAATGCCCAATATGTAATGAATCGGCTGTAGGGTCAATACCCACATAAGCAGTGGTCATCCCGTGTTGCAATAATTTCTGTAAGCCAGGGGTCATATCGTGTATCATTCCCCTCCATTGCATTTCTTCTACAAAATCCGTTCGCATATCCGCATATTCTAAATTCATGCAAAGATAAAATTTATGTTGGAGGCGATCGTTTACCTTACAAAGCTTTACGAGTATTAGTTTTCTATTTTTGTATCATGATATGTATTACAGGAGCTACCGGCATGGTAGGAGCACATCTGATGGTGCAGCTAAGCAATAAGGGGGAAACGATTCGTGCACTAAAACGCACTTCCTCCGACTTGCAATATGTACGTAAGATATTTACACTTTATGCCCATCAGCCCGAAGAGCAATGGAATGCCATTGAATGGGTTATTAGTGACTTGAATGATATTGGGAGTTTGGAAGATGCGCTTGATCAGGTGAAGCAGGTATATCATTGTGCAGCGGTTGTTTCATTTAATACTTCCGAGAGGCAAAAGATAATGCAAACCAATGTGGAAGGTACTGCTAATCTGGTTAATATCCTTTTGCAGAAAGATGGGGTAGGTTTATGTCATGTGAGCAGTATTGCTGCGTTAGGTTATGATGAGAAACATTCGTTTACTGATGAGCAGACCGAATGGAAGAAAAGGCGTCATCAGTCGGTTTATGCGCTTTCAAAGCACGCTGCCGAGCGTGAGATATGGCGTGGCATAGCCGAAGGGTTGAATGCCGTTATAGTAAACCCTTCAGTGATCCTCGGGCCGGGTAACTGGCAGAGTGGGAGTAGCGAGTTGTTTGCGCTGGTTTGGAGAGGAATGCCTTTTTATACAGAAGGAATTACCGGATATGTGGATGTGCGGGATGTTGTAAAAGCTATGATCATGCTTATGGAAAAAAAATTGTATGGACAACGATATATAGTATCATCTGAGAACCTGAGCTATCGCCAACTCTTTACATGGATAGCCGAAGGCTTGAAAAAAAAGCCGCCTCATATTCACGTACATCCCTGGATAGGAGAGTTAGCATGGAGATGGTATTGGTTGATAGCTAAGGTACAAGGCAAAAAACCGGCCATAACAAAAGAAACAGCCCGATCATCGCAAACAATACGATACTTTACTGCCGAAAAGATAAGCTCACAAACAGCTTTTCAGTTTATTCCCATGCAAACAAGTATTGATGATATCTGCCGGCATTTTTTAGCCGATCACGATCAAAAGTAATCAACTTGCTTATTTATATACATTCTAAAATCTGTTTGCATTTGCGAAATGCAGCTAATATAGTTTAATTTTACCGCTGCAACTTAAATAATTCCATTATGAAGAAGACCGTAATTTTATACTGGGCTAAAGGCGGCAGCGTGGAAAAGGCGGCCAATATTGTATTGAATACCATAGGTAATGCGAAAGCTGACTTGTTTGATCTGGCTGATTTCGAGTTGAGTAAGCTCGAAAACTATGAAAATATAATTATGGGTATTGCAACCATAGGTGCAGATGTATGGTATGATGCAACCGATACCAATAGATGGAATGAGTTTTTTGTCAATCTGAGTGGTAAAAACTTAGCGAAGCACAAGCTAGCCGTATTTGGTTTGGGAGATCAGATTTTATATCCCGACAATTTTGTTGATTCCTTAGGTTATATACGCGATGAAGTAGGCAAGCTTGGCGGCAAACTACTTGGTAAATGGCCTGCCGAGGGTTATGAGTTCAACGAATCGGAAGGCTATGCAGATGGGATGTTCTGCGGCTTAGCTTTAGATGAAGACCAACAGCCTGAGCTTACTGAAGAACGCATCCACCAATGGATAAACAAGCTAAATCTGGATATGGCATTTTAACTCCTAAAATGCTGTGAGCTTTAGTCTATTAAGCTGATTTATTTGTGTTTACGGGAGCTTGGTTTGGTAGATGTTTTTGAAGTTTTTTAAACATTAAGTGTAATTTTTTTTATTAGTTGCAAAAATCAGGATAGGGTCTATTATTCTGGAAGCAAATTGCGATAATGCTCATACCGTTCTAAAATTTGTTCTACAAACTGATAGGTTTCTTCCCCACGTACATATCCGTAATAAGAGACTGGATCGTTGTAGAAAGCTGGTTTTGATTTGTTTCGCAGAAAAAAGTCCACATTTTCAGTCCAGATATCCTTGTTCTTGTTGTATTTCTCGGCTAATCGTCGTGCATCTAATACGTGTCCCGTTCCAGCGTTGTAGGCTGCCAGAATAAATTTGATTCGTTCCTGTTTATCGGTTACCGTTTCGGGTATCAGCTTATCTAAATACATCAGATATTTAGCTCCGGCCATGATATGTTCTTCAGGCGATGAGGCTGTATCCACATTAAACTGCTCCATGACCGATGGCATCATTTGCATCAGTCCGTAGGCTCCTGCCCAACTGATAGAAGCTGGTTTAAACTCTGATTCCTGATAAATTAAAGAGGCAAGTAGTCGCCAGTCCCATCCAATGGTCTTAGCTGCTTCCCGTATTTCTTCGTCATAAGGCGATATCTTGGCTCCGGTAAGTGAATGAAACTCACTTCGGCTGCGGATACGTACCTCAGGTGCAAAATACTTGCTATATAGCAAACGCGATTCAGTAGAGCTATAAAAATCGTTTAACCAGCTGTTGAGCTCGTAAAGCAACTCATTATCCGGTTCTTTTCTTACTGCCCAAGCAATTTTTTGTTGAAAACTTAGTGGAGTTTTACTGTCTAAATTGTCATACGTACGTAAGAGCTGTGTAGCTATATACTCGTCAGCAACAGTGAAATCAATATCGCCAGAAGCAACGGCAGCGATCAGCTCTTCAACGTCACGTTGGTCTTCAAGAACATAAATCGTATCTGCAATTTCATTCATCAAGGTCTCCAACCGTTTTTTGTAAATGCTGCCTTCTTGAATAACTATTGTTTTTTCGGCTAAGTCGAGAGTATTTCGCAGTAATTGGTTTTCAATCTGATCGCGTGTGAGCATAGCTCTCCAATTATCGGGTAGCCTTTGGATAAGTACCTGACGGGTATAAGCGATAGGGTCTGTAAAATCAAATTGTTGCTGTCTTTCTTTTGTTACTGTAAGACCAAAAGCAAGCAGATGAACTTGTCCTTGTGCTAATTTTTCTTTGGCCTGATCAAGATTATTTTCAATCCGAATCTCTAATCTGACTCCCAGATTACGGCAAAAAGTCTGCAACATTTCATATTGATATCCCATTGGCTCACCACGATATATATAATAATTGACCGAATTATATTCGGTAAGTACTTTGAGTTTTCGATTAGCAAGCACCTCATCTAACGCAGCAGAATGTGTTTGATGGGTTTGGTTTTTAGTGTCTTTCGTATGAGTACTGCATGCCACAGCCAGTATCAACATAATAAAGCAGACCGATCTTGTAATCCATATGTCAGTATGGTAGAACACGAATATTTTTTCACGAAAATAATGAGGATTCAATAAACTTGCAACAAATTACAAAAAGTACTGCATAATAACAAAGGTAATGAGGTGAAGATTTTGTATAAAAAAATAAAGACATATTCGTATTAAATAAAATATTGTACTTTTGACCGGATGAATAGTAATAACTCATCTTTAACCAATCAAAAACTATTTTTATGAAAAAGAATGTCAGCATATTAATTCTCTTTTCTTGTGTCTTTTTGTTCTGGTCATCAGTATATTCACAAGAGGTTGAGATGGATTTTCCTGATGAGGAAAGCGGTGTTAGCACCGATTACGGCTTATCGGTCGGTTTTAAGTTTGGGACGCATGGCTTGGGTGGTGAGGCATGTTTTCAGTTTCATCCTAATGTGCATCTGCGTCTTGGAACGACCTATTTCAAATATACCCAGGATCTTAGCCAGATAGAGCCCGATATACAAGGCGAAGCATTTGCTAAGGTGGGAGGTGTACAACTGTTAGCAAATTATTATTTTGGTCGGCCTTTTTTTATAAGTGCGGGAGCTTTATATAATTTTTTTGAGATCGATATGTTTGGTTTGCTATCTGAAAGTCAGACTATCAACGGGGTAGAATTTCATCCGGAAGATATTGGAAGGTTGGAAGTTAACCTGAGGCCCGGATGGTCTTTAACTCCTTATTTTGGTGTAGGCTTTGGCCGTACCCTTGCGATGTATAACAAACTCTCATTCGCCTTTGAGCTTGGGATAGTATATCTTGATTCTCCACGTGTTCAGCTGCATACAACAGGAATGCTAAGCCCAACCTCATCAGTTGAGCAACAGCAACAACTTAACGAAAATCTGGCCTGGCTGAATTTATATCCAAATATTAGCTTTCAACTTAGCTACCGAATATTTTAACTATTAAACATACAGATAATGAAAACTAAAATATTAAAAATTAACTCCAGGATAATGATAGCTATACTGATTGTAGCTAGTGTTATCTCTTGTAAGAAAATAACTAATCCGTTGGACAATATGCAGTTGCTTATCGACTATAATATTGTCAAAACCACTATAGACGTACATATACGTGATGCTGCCACCGGCAAGCTGTTAGACAGGGAAACCAGTAAAATGGCTATGATCACTGTTTCTGGATCAGATGCGGAAGCAGTGGTTGATGTGTTGGGAATGGCACCCAAGAACAATAAATTTCCTGTGAATCAGGGAATTGCTAATATGGCTCTCTCACCTAAATCACAATATATCCCTGATCAGAATAATGTGATAAGTTTTGCCTTAGGCATTGAGTTACCCGGTTACTTGCCGACTTCAAAACAAGTCAATATCAATCAGGCTGGTCGATCATTTATTACGCTTGAAGTGATCCCGGTAAATAACCCTCCTTCTGGTGTAAAAGTCAAGCAAGCTGCTGCAGCAGCTCAGACTGGCACCAACGGTAAGGTTGTTGCTCCTGCCACTGTCTCTGTTTCAGGAGGAGATGCTGCTGTACATATCCCTCAGGGTATAGTGATGCGCGATGCACAAGGAGGGTTGTTAACCGGTAACCTGAATGTGACTTTAGTACATTTTGATCTTGGTAACTCTGCAGCTCAGGCAAGCTTCCCAGGAGGTATGTTGCCCAGGGTGAAAAAATCGGATGGAAGTATCCAAAGCGGCATGTTTTATTCTGCCGGTTGCGTAGCTGTTGAAATAACAGATGATCAGGGAAAACAGGCCGCTACATTCAGCGATGGGACACTTGCTTTAACAACTGCTGTTTCAGAAGGAACCTTTAATCCGGTCAGTCAGACTAATATAACCGAAGGTGATATAGTACCCGTATGGAGCATGAGCGGAAACTCTGGCTTATGGAATGAAGAAGGATATTCTACAGTGAACCGGGAAAATGGAATATTAACTTTAACAACTGAGTTACCACACTTGTCTTACTATAGTTTTAATTGGTTTACAGGTACTTTATGTGAGGAAGGAAGACCCTTCCGGTTTACTACTGATCGACCTTTGGAAGGCTCATTCCTGATCAAGGGAAAAGTGTATCGTCAGGAGGATAATTGTTATCTGAATACAATATTAATGTGGGCTACATCCGATCAACTTATTCCTACCAGTTGGGTGCCACAGGGTGTGGGAGTAAACATAGAATGGGATATGGAAAACTCACCTTTTTTACAACCATCGCCAGGCTCACAACCAACTTTTGTGGATGAATGGTGTGGCTCATCGCCTATTCCAGTAGAACTACTGATCAACGATGGTGGAGGGCTCACCACATTAACCGTTAGCGTTTCTTTGTATTGCCCTGATGATCCGGATGTAGTTATCAAACCCAGTTTCATGGCTTATTACAGAAATATCAGCAATGACGGACCTGTAATTCCTGTTGAAATGGTAGAAGGAATAGCTACAGTATCAGGTATTTACTTAGGTGATACGTATGAAATTTGGATGATATACGATGGTGAAGAATATACGACAGAGATAAATGTTACTCAGAATGAATATTCCTATATGGATGTAGAAATACCGGCTGATGTGTGTGATGAAGTGTTTGGAGGAAATTGAGGAATGGCACAATAAGATTCACCGTCATAAGAAGCAATAAAAAAAGGCTGTCTCAACTTTGAGACAGCCTTTTGTTTCATTACGAAAATCAGTTATTGAACCCGTGTCCAATAGGTGTTCCTGCCAAGCAGCGAGATTCCAATATAACCCCTGATCTTCAGCTTATCTTTCCCTTCTAAACTCATATAACTGCGATAGGTCTTTCCATTACCAGCATCGTATATCTCCCCTCCCGACCATTCATTTTTCCCATCAAACGAAAAGCCTTTCAACATTTCCATCCCTAAGGTTGGTAAGCTGCGCAATTTTGGGTCCGGATTTTTCTTGTCGGTTTTTGGTTTACCTGTTTCTTCATCAATAGGTTCTTTAAGCCAGGTGATCTTACCGTAAAATTTGCCTTCGCGTTGAAATATTTCAACCTGTGCATCCTTGTCTTCTGTAAGCCAGAGGCCTATCACATCGTTCGACTTGTGTTGTGCCTGCAAGTTCATGGCCGGAACAGCAATGATAAGGCTCAAAAAGAAAAGCATTGTTTTTACTCTCATTGTTTTCGTGTTTAAGAGGTTAATGATTGTGTGAATTTCCTTCTGTGTTATACCTGTTAGAACAGTTGAAAAGTATAATTACAAAACCAAATATACAAATTCTTTAATATGAACGCTGTTTTTTAAAAAAAATAAGAGTTGCTTTATGCCTGAGCAGCTGTTTTCTTGGCGATAAATCTGTTATACAGCAGCAGACCTGCTATAGTGAGCACTCCTATTGAGCTAAAGATCATCCACAATAATGCCGGTTTTTGCATGCCGTCAACAAAGCGAACATACAAAGCAGCACCTAAAACGCCTCCAATTCCGCTTCCGATCACACCATACAGGAAGGAATAACCTAAGTACAATGCTTTTTTATCTGGAGGGGCAATCAAGCCTACATAGGAGATGAACTTGGGATGTGCGGTCATTTCACCTATGGAAAAAATGATCAAGCCGGCAATAAATACCCATGCATGCATTGAAACAGCTAGAATAGCCATGCCTAAAGTACCAATAGCAATACCAGCTATCATAGTTGGTAAAGGCTTGGTGTGTTTAACTATACTGGAGATGATCAGTTGCAGCGCAATAATGGTGCCTGCATTAATAACCGTTACATGTTCAGAATCAAATTGCCAGGTGAATGAAATCCCTAAACTACTTAACAAACTGTTTACTGCGTTGTTAACCGGACTCATATCCACATACTCGGTCAGATACCAAAGTACAGTATCGAACATTTGAAAATATAATATCCAAAACATCGAATAAATGACGATCAGAACGACAAATCGTATGTCTTTTAAAACCATGATCACTCCTTCAAATACCCGTGCAATAGATTTGTCGCTGTTGCTATCTGGCTGAGAAGGCTCTTGATACACAAAAATATTTAGTACCAACAGCCATCCTGTTCCTATGGCAGCCATGATGAAAATCCAGGACCATCCTAATCCTTTCAGATATGGGACTAAAATAAGCGGAAAAATAAATGCGCCCAGATTGATTGACCAATAGAATATCCCGAAACCAAGTCCGCTATTGCTTTCGTCGGTCTCTCGTGCGATAGTTCCTGAGATGATAGGTTTGAAAATACCAGCTCCTATAGCCATGATTATCAGACTGAAAAACACTAATCCGTATGAGGTGAATAAACTTGTTAAAAAATATCCCAGACTCATCACCGCAAAGGCAAGCATCAACAGTTTTCTGTAACCAAATCGGTCGGCAACAGCACCCGAAATTATAGGCAATAGATAAAGTAATGGAGTGATAGTGCTTTTGATAATACCCACACTTTCTTTAGAAAATCCAAGACCGCCGGCATCAGTTTGTAATACTAAATATACCGAAAGTATCGACATGACACCATAGTAGGAGCCTCGCTCGAAAAATTCCATGATGATCACAACCCAATAATTACGCGAAAACGAACGAAAACTTCCTTTTTTCTGTGTTGACATGTATCAGAGATTAGTAAATGAAAGCCACAAAAATAAAAAAAGATACCAGCCTGAGACAAGAATCATATTTTCCGGAAAATCAGAAATTGAGTTCAACTTCTACTATAGAGAAGCCAGCAAAAACTCCTAAGCCCCCTTCAATATTGGAATAGACGGGAGTTGGCTCGGCAAAAGGATTGTCGCCTGCAAAGTTGTAAATGGATTGATGATAGGAGTAATAATGCACATCGGTAATAGCCAGATATAATAACAAAGTGGCTTGATCCCATACGTAGAACTGATGTGTCTTATACGTAAAATACTCGCCATCATATCCTTTGTCGCTCACAAATTCTTCGCCTGTTTGCATATATATCTTGTCAATATACTTCTCATCGGGCTGATAGCCATACATATTTAATTGGCCGACTGTCATGCGATAATAATCTCCTTCACCGTCATAATCACGAAAACGAAGGTTCAGTATTCGAAAATTTTCAGAAGGAAAAGGACGGATGATACTTATAATTTCTATTTCAGGTGGTTCTTTGGATGGGATAGTGCACGAGGAGCTGACTTCTTCACCTGTTGAAGTACGGATAAATAATTCATAAGAACGGCCTTTTTTAACTATTAGATCGGTCGTCCAGTATCTTTTCTTGATGGGATCATACGATAATTTTACAGCTTCTTGGCCATAGCTGATTTGAACCAACGCATCGGGTACAGGCTCATTATCCCAATCGTCATAATTTCTGATGGAATATAAGGGTAAGCTACGCGTCAGTTGCAGAGTGATCGTATCCACCTCAGGAGACAGATAGCTGACAACTACTAATTTGGGTTGTCCCGGATCAATTTCAACCTCCGAGATCATGCTGTCGCAGGAAGCAAGCAAAAGGAGACTAATCAAAGAAAAGATATGCATACATTTTTTCATAGCCCTAAAAATTGATGATATATGAAATGGACGGAATTATAGGAAAGATGCTGACTTGTTTGAGTTTGCTTACCTCATCGTGATTACCTAAATACTCATAATCAATAAAATAAAAGAATGGATTATGTCTGTTATAGGCATTGTATAAGCCTATTTCCCATGTTCTTGAATAGGTAGTTAGTTTTTTGTGAAACTGTATAGCTATATCAAGCCTATGATAGGGTTTCATACGATGTTCGTTTATTCCTCCATAATCATATAAATCCCAATAATAGAAGTGTGTCATATACATGTCTGGACTAACTAACGGATCATGTTGATTAGCTGCAAACGTTGCTATGGGCAGAGTGATGGCATTACCGGTTCCATATACCCATGAGCCTGATAAGGTTATCTGATCACTATATTCGTGTATGATAACTATTGATATATCGTGGCGACGATCGTGCCTTGCCCAGAATTTTTTCCCAAAGTTAATCTCATCAAACTGTAGCTGTGTCCACGACAATGTATATCCGATCCAGCCGCTTGTTTTTCCGGATTTTTTTTGCAACAGCCACTCTATTCCGTAAGACTCTCCTTTGCCTGCTGTCACATTGTCTTGCCATGTAAAGCTCTGTGCTCCTGATGGATCGTCTAATAGCAGGAAGCTGGCACCTGGCTTATACCCTAAGATGTGTTTGCTGGTTTTGTAATAAGCTTCTACAGATAACTGTAGATCGTACTTTAGAATATCATTGGCAAGCCCGATCGAGACCTGTTCTGAATGTTGTGGAGCTATTCTGTCGGTCGACGGGACCCATAGATCAGTCGGCAACCCTATTCCGGTATTACTTAACAAGTGAATATGCTGATTCATAACTGAATAAGCTGCTTTAACCGAAAGTCCTGGTCGAAGCAGATAATTGGCAGAAAGTCGTGGCTCGGGTGAGAAATAGTGAGCCTTATCAGCTACGAAATGTGCCATGCGAAAGCCTGCATTGATCTGTAGCTCACCATTGATATTGAAATGATTTTCAAGATAAACTCCACTTTCAAACGAATTATATGCGATAGTACTGCTAAAGTCGAGCAGGGTGTTGGTTTCTGTTTCTACTATGGCACTTGGCAGGAAATAATGATGGGTTGTCTGTGCTCCCGCTCTTGCCGAATAAAAGGGAGAATGATGATATTCTATGTCGTATTTTATACCTATATCACGGATACCACTTTTATATTCCAGGCTGTATTTGTCGTACGAACTTTCGTATTCGTTGAAGATATTGAGGTTATAATCACTAAAGATCAGGGAAGTATTACTGAATATTCGGCTGTTGAACAGATGGTTCCATCTGAGGGTTGCCGTTTTGTTTTGCCAGTATAGACCCCCTTTTTCTTTCCATGTATCATATTTGCTGGAGAAATGAAATTTGTCGCGCCCAAAATATCCACTCAGATAAAGTTTGTTTTTTGGCCCGAAATCATAATTTAGTTTCGCATTGAGATCATAGAAATAATATCCTCCCATTTCTTCTGCCGTAATAAAGGGTCGAATTAATGCGTCAATATATGTCCTTCTTCCTGAGAGCAGGAAAGAAGATTTTTCTTTGATGACAGGGCCTTCTAAAGTCAATCGTGACGAGATGAAACCAATGCCGGCATTTCCGCTGATTTTTTCTTTGTTTCCGTCTTTCATCGTCATTTCTACTACTGACGACAACCGCCCTCCATGTCGGGCAGGGAATCCGCCTTTTGTCAATTCGATACTTTTAATGGCATCGCCGTTAAATACTGAAAAGAACCCAAACAAGTGTGAGGCATTATACACAGGTGCATCGTCGAGTATAATCAGGTTTTGATCCGGGCCTCCTCCTCTGACGTAAAGGCCACTGCTACCCTCGCTTCCCTTTTGAACCCCCGGCATCAACTGCAACGCTTTGAATACATCCTTCTCACCTAAAAGAGCTGGAATAGTTTGTATCTGCTTCACTGGTACACTGATCATGCTCATCTGGCTGTTTTCTGTCAACCGCTCTATCCTATCAGCCGTAACTTCTACCTCTTTTAAAGTAATGCTGCCTTCAAGCTCTACATCATATACTAAAGCAGTAGTCAGATTGAGATCTAATTCATGGGTTTGATAGCCTATAAAAGAAAAACTGATCGAATAGGTACCCGGAGGCAGACTGATAGAGTAAAACCCATAGTTGTTGGTACTGGTTCCAATCCGCTGCTCTGGTAAATAAACATTTACACCAGGTAAAAGCTCACGACTTCCTTTTTCTCGTACATAGCCACTGATAGTCAGTCGGTTTTGTGCGAAAATAAAATGCATGCCGGAAAAAATAAAAAGTACAAAAAAGATAATTTGTTTTTTCATAACAAATGCTTTGTGATAAAGATACAAGCAAATATAGACCAGATGATCCACACGAAATAGTGGTGCATCATTATTCTCTATTGATTTGCAAAGATGGCTTTTTTAAGGTATTAAAAATATTTTAGCAGATAGTTTCATGATACTTTTATACTAGTAGCAACACTTTATCGGGATAGTCAACACAGATTATTTTCATCCTTTAAAAAAACTTCGTATTATTGTGATCAATTAGTGGAGACCAGAAACCACTCTAAAAAACGGGGCAGAACCGAAAAGCCATAAGAGTAGGAAATGTTAATCTATTTTGTATGCGTAAAAAAATCAACAAGTTTTTCGCTTTATTGGCAGCAATTGCCTTGTTAACAAGCTGTTCTCTAACCTTACCAGTTACGGCAACCAGCAATCCGATTGGGACTAAAGTAGGCACAGCACAAGCTACTGGATTTTTAGGTATTTTATTTTTTGATGCCGATGCCAGTATTCAAACAGCCGCTAAAAATGGCGGGATCACAAAAATCTCAACAGTAGACCTGAAGCAAAAAAACGTGCTTAATCTGGTCATTACCTATGAAACCATAGTAACTGGTGAGTAAATGTATTCTAAATGAAAATAAACAGGAAGCAAACCTTCCTGTTTATTTTTTTAAAAAACAATCATACCAAAACCCTTTAAGGATCATCTAATCGTTTCTTGCTAAAAACAAAAGCATATCAGTTGATTATCAATAAAATACCTAATGTCAAGGATTATATGATCGCTAAAAGGATAGTTTTGTTAGTGCTGGTTATGAGTATGTTTACAGGCTGTTTGTCCATCAAGCCGGCCAGCATACGAACAGGTAAAACTGATGTAGCAAGCTTTTATGCTGGTGAAGAAGGAACACAATACTTTATAAAACCGGCACGGTTTTCTTCGGCTGAAAAACACAAACAAATATCCATCGATTTCACATTCAGATATAAACCAACAGCAATACCCGATTCGGTAATCATGAATTTTTCAATGGTAGCGCCGGCAATTTATCACCGGATTGATCGCTTGGTGATCTCAAATACAGGTGCTTCAGCTGAAGCTTGTTCGGTAGAACTTCTTTTCCATGAAAATCATAAAAAACAATTTGTTTCCCGGTTCACTTCCAAAATCAGCTTTACTGATTTTAAGGCTGTGTTTGCCTATGGGGATGATTGGGTGCTCAACGTTTATACAACAGAGCAGCCTGTACTTTATCAGCCCGATAAAAAAACACGAAAAACTTTTATAAGACTACAGGACTCTTTGTTTCGGTTTATTTGACCTCAACAGTAAAGGAAAAATCCATTTCTTTACCTGGTTTGAAATTTTGACAATACCATATAATCTTGTAGTTTTCCTTTTTTGTCGTAGGTCTCGCTTCGTACAACACCGGATGAGTTTGATACCCATTCGATTACAGATAGCTGTGTTTTAGCGAATCCAACTTTGCTCTGGAGGGTGTACGATATTTTTGTGGCATCGAAAGTGCCTGCCGGAACTGTAACCGATTCATTGGTAATTACCTGCCGGTCTAATATATCTACAGAAACACTCATTATTTTCATGCCTTGCATGCTTATAGCTATTGTCAGGTTAGCATCGGGTAGTGTTGTGCCAGGATTCAATACCGACGGATACTGAATACCATCGTTTTTGATTTCGATATCCATATCTTCATATTGTCTCAGATCAATATTCATCTGCTGCAAAAAATCACTCATATCCATATATAAGACTCCATTTTCGCATCTATAGGTTAGTGTACCATTCAATTCATTTTTTCTTTTATCTACAGTATGTATTTCGATAAGTAATTCATGGCCTGTGTTAGTGGAAGAATACTCTTTAATATATGCGTTGGTAGTAGATTCAAGCTTGTTCTTTGAATTGAAATTTTGTTGCTCCCACATAGTCCCTTCCTGCATTGAAAAATATTCAGGACAGGATTGAGAAAAAGATAATACACTGATTAACAGTATAGGTAAGATAATTAGTACTTTTTTCATGGATAGATAAATTTGTTTTTATTTTGATCAGTTTATATTTCAGTATCCTACATATTGATCCATCAGGACATATGAAGACCACCTATATACGTATAGGTTTCTTCAAGTAAATACCAATAATGTATTTCTATGTATAAGATTTTGTAAGCATCATTTTTTATGATGCTTACAAAATCCCGTACCTGATTCAGATCAGATTTATATGCAAAAAACTTCGATAAAGGTAATCATTGTATGCACGCAAAGCCTGAAAGAACTTATTCTTTCAGTAAACGTGTAGTAAATGTCTGATCTTTTGTTTTCAGCATAATGAGAAATAATCCTTGTTCAAGTGTGGAAATATCTATTGTTCCATCCTGTATTTGAGTGTGATGCAATAGCTTTCCGGTAAAGTCGTATATCTCAATTGTTCCGGTTTCAAATCCTTTAATTGTTAGCTTATCTCGAGCCGGATTTGGATATACTACAAGTTGATTAGCCGAAGGCGTTAACAATCCGGATGATGAGGCATGGATATAATTCTCTTTCACTTTGGTAATAGTATTTGTTCCATTGCTGATTGTAAGACTTACGGTGTAAACCCCGACTTCATCATAAGTTTTAACCGGATTCCTTTCGGTGCTGTTAGTTCCGTCTCCAAAATCCCACAGCCAGCTGATCACATCGCGTGTTTCCGGCTGTTTGGGTGGCATTTCCTGATTTTTATCACCCGGTGCTGATGTCTGTATGCTGTTTATGATAGTGATCTGTCCGTTGTTTCCGTTCACATCGCACACATGCCAATAACGTCCTTCACCAGTGGTGGGGACTTGCAGTGTATATAACAGCCCTGTTTGTGAGTACACCTGTACGACCGCATTAGAGGTAGTAATATCCGGTGAGCCGGTATAATTATAGATGTAATAGTGATAGGTTCCCGGGAAGAGTTGATAGATAGTCATAGTTTCGGGACCGTAACCACTAGTGATGTCATGGTCTAATTTTGCATAAGGCGGAGCTGTATCGTTACCTTTATATGAGTAGTACACATGATAGCTGTTGCCTTCTATCTCTGGGGTTTTCAGATGTGAGTCCAGGTCGCGTGGCGTGGCACCCCAGTTGATCACAAAGCGTAAATCACCTTCTGTCATGGTAGGTGAGAGTGAGATATCCATAGTGATGGTTTCGCCTTGTGGCACTATCACATTGTTGTTGGTATAGGTGATATAGCCTGTTTTAGTGCAGCTCAGCATATGTGATCCATCACTTGATTGGTCGAAGAATTGCACTATCAGAGGAATTTCGCCTTCGGTAACACTTGCATTGAAATCGGATGTGAGTGTTCCTGGTGGTATACCAGAGATCGAATAATTCCCTTGACTGTCTGTGGTTGTCGAGAGTCCGGCTATGCTCACCACCGCACCTTCAACAGGCGATCCATCCATGGCATCGGTAACTTTTCCGGTGAGTGTACCAGTGCCGGTTCCGCTCACATGGATATAATCTTCTTTACTAGTTGTATGGGTAGTAGAGCCATTTCCTACAGTTAATGAAACGGTATAAGTACCTGGATTGCTGTAAGTTTTAACCGGATTCCTTTCGGTGCTGTTAGTTCCGTCTCCAAAATCCCACAGCCAGCTGATCACATCGCGTGTTTCCGGCTGTTTGGGTGGCATTTCCTGATTTTTATCACCCGGTGCTGATGTCTGTATGCTGTTTATGATAGTGATCTGTCCGTTGTTTCCGTTCACATCGCACACATGCCAATAACGTCCTTCACCAGTGGTGGGGACTTGCAGTGTATATAACAGCCCTGTTTGTGAGTACACCTGTACGACCGCATTAGAGGTAGTAATATCTGGTGAGCCGGTATAATTATAGATGTAATAGTGATAGGTTCCCGGGAAGAGTTGATAGATAGTCATAGTCTCGGGACCGTAACCACTAGTGATGTCGTGGTCTAATTTTGCATATGGCGGAGCTGTATCGTTACCTTTATATGAGTAGTACACATGATAGCTGCTGCCTTCTATCTCTGGGGTTTTCAGATGTGAGTCCAGGTCGCGTGGCGTGGCTCCCCAGTTGATCACAAAGCGTATATCACCTTCTGTCATGGTAGGTGAGAGTGAGATATTTAATGTGAGTGTCTCTCCCGGTGGAACTACCACATTATTGTTAGTATAGGTGATATAGCCTGTTTTAGTGCAGCTCAGCATATGTGATCCATCACTTGATTGATCGAAAAACTGCACATGTAGAGGGGCGCTTCCTGATGTTACGCTGGCATTAAAATCGGCTGCGAGTG
>JALNZU010000075.1 GCA_023229245.1 Bacteroidales bacterium
ATCGAATCTATTACAAACCAAACAAACTGGATTACGTGGTCGAAATGCCAGAATACAAACAGCAGGATGGAAAGAAGGAGTTTACTTGGTACGAATAATATACCAAGACGGAGTTCTAACCGGAAAATTGATAGTAGAATAAATGTTTCTTCAGGCATCAAGTAGTCGTAAAGAATCGTGTGTGAGATTTCCCGCTGACGCATGAAATGACGTGGAGCTCTTTACAAACAGAGAGTTCTACACATAGGCGGCGCAGCCGCCTATGTGTAGAACTCCTTACCCCAACTACCTGTTGTCATTCCGAACGCAGTGAGGAATCTAAAAAAAGCATTTCTCTAATTTTAAGGAAACTAATAACATATCCCGCATGCAACCTTTTTAATATCAATATCATCTTTCATTTAAATCTATTTTAAGAACAAAAACAGGTACTATGAAAAAATTCAATTAACAGTATTGTATCTAGTGAGTTCTAGTATTTGAACCAATCCATCTACAAGAAATTCAGCCCATCATTTATTAAAATGCTATCTTTGAGTAAAAGAAGAAAAAATTATTGAAAAGCGTTGAAATAAAAGGCTTTAACTAGATGCAAACAACTAAATGAAGTAATAACTTTAAAAGAAAATGCCATGAAAACAAAAAAATTATTATTACTAATTCCTTTTCTTCTGATAATGAGTTTGATGGGATGCAGAAAAGAACCTAAAGTATCGGAGTGCTATGAGCTCGCCATTGATGTTCCTTTTCAGGGTTTTGGAACTAGTGCTAGTGGAAATGATTGTACCCTTCAGAACATCGATGACACCCAAACAGAAGTAGTGCTTGTAATAGACAATATCGCTGACTTTCGAAAGTATGTATCCTGTATCAACGGGTTAGAGGTTGACTTCAGCAAGCACTTTGTACTGGCCGGGCGCACTAAACGACCAGCTTGTGCATATATGGAGACTCAAACCTTGTCTTTAAAATGCGACCAGCTACACTATTCCATTGAGATAGGGCCCATGGTTTGTCAAAAACCTACAGATGTGTTCTACTTTGCCATAGTGTCAAAGGAATACCTAAAGTACCCAGTTAAGTTGTCAGTTACAATAAATGAAAGATAGCCAGCTATGAAAAAAAATTATATTTTAGTATTATTTGCAATAATGAGCCTGTCGGTTCATGCGCAAGACAGTGAATACTACTATTGGCATAACAGTGAAAAGCAAATCTTAAAAATTAAGGATGAAAAAATCTATTTACTGATTAATGTCGAAATTAACAATGATTCTTTGGCAAGCAAACTTCGTATTGATACGCAAAGAATAGAAAATCATGAAAAACTTATTCTAAGTACCTCTATAGTTCCTATTCAATCAGTAAATCAAAGCCTTAACAGTTATTGGGCAGTTGTACAGGGGAGTGGAACTGAATTAAATCTATCCTTACCCGAAATCATTTACCATGCTCCATTTTTTTATTCAAAAGACGGCAATGAACTCGGTCTATCTCATCTGTTTTACGTCAAGTTACGAAAGTCTGATGATATTGATTTGTTAGTTGATATGGCGCAGAAAAACAATGTTGAAATATTAGGTAACAACAGATTTATGCCATTGTGGTTCACATTGGCGTGTAATCGTACATCCAAAGGAAATGCTATGGAAATGGCTAATCTTTTCTTTGAATCGGGTCAGTTTGCCTCTGCACAACCCGATTTAATGAAAGATAACCTCATCCAGTGCGTTAACGATACCCATTTTGGTAGCCAGTGGAACCTAAGAAACACAGGTCAACATGGTGGTACAGTTGGTAGCGATATTAACATTTGTAATGCTTGGACCTATACTAGAGGGTGTTCAGATATAATTGTGGCGGTGTTGGATAATGGTTTAGAGATGAATCATCCTGACCTTACCAATATCCATCCGCTGAGCTTCGATACCGAGACCGGAACATCGCCTAGCATTGTAAGGGGAAAACATGGCATGGCTGTGGCTGGTATAATAGGGGCCAACTCAGGGAATAACCTGGGAGTTGCAGGCATAGCACCTGAAAGCCCATTAATGTCCATAAGTAATAGTATGACATTAGCCCCCCATCTTGACCAACAATTAGCCGATGGTATCAATTTTGCATGGCAGAATGGAGCTTCTGTTATAAATAATTCTTGGAGTAGTAATTATCTTTTTCCAGAGTTTATAAATGACGCCATTCAAAACGCTGTTACTTATGGTAGGAATGGGTTAGGTACAGTTGTAGTGTTTGCTACCGGTAATGATAATCGCAATTCTATTAACTATCCTTCAACTAACCCCAATGTAATTGCTGTTGGGGCTGTTAGTATGTGCAATCAGCGAAAATCTCCATCGTCTTGCGATGGGGAGAATTGGGGAAGTAACTATGGTACAGGGCTTGATGTTGTTGCCCCTGGAGTGAAAATCTACACAACCGATAGGCAGGGAGAACTTGGTTATAATGAACAACAGGGTGTTGCTGGCAATTATTTTGCTAACTTCAATGGTACTTCTTCGGCAGCACCACATGTTGCGGGAATTGCTGCATTAGTATTGTCTGTTAACCCTTCTCTAACATGGCAAGAAGTTAAAACTATTATTGAAAGTACTACTGACAAGATCGGAAATTATACATACACCATAGGTGCAGGCGAGCAATCCAATTTAACTTGGAATAATCAAATGGGCTATGGTCGAGTTAACGCTTATGCTGCTGTTAATACTGCAGTTCCACGTATCTCCGGTCCCACCACTGTCTGTTCTTCTAACACCATATTTACACTTAACAATCTTCCTTCTATTGCTTCTGTTACATGGAGCCATAGCAGTAACCTGCTCTATGTGAACGGTCAGGGCACGACTAGCTATACTGTAAAGGCAGCTAGTCCCAATATTAGCGGTCCCGGCTGGATAACCGCTAAAGTAGTACATGGATCTAGCAGCTTTACCTTGCCTTCAAAAAATATTTGGGCAGGGATGCCACATACTCCCACTGATATTATCCCGTTTTGGAACAATGGAATGGAGTTTGGCAATGATTCTTATTATGAATTTAGGGTTATACCACATCCCAGTTCTACTTATTATACATGGCAAGTTGATGGCGGCACT
>JALNZU010000015.1 GCA_023229245.1 Bacteroidales bacterium
CACATCCAATATTCCGTCAGTGCCGGACCCCCCATAACACTGCTGAAAAAGAATATCAAACTCCTGTGCACATACAGAAATACTAATAAGCAATAGGGGCATTATAAGGAAAAGCCTTTTCATGATTACCATCAATTATTAATAACAAGTATTTTATCGCTTATAAGCAATTGGTTTTTTGCTTTTAATACTACCAAATAAATTCCGGTTCTAAAGTCCTTGTTATTAAGTTCAATTCGTGTTTCGCCCGGAGTAATGGCAATTCGTTTTTCTAATTTGCCTAAAATATTGTAAACCTCCAGTACTTCATATGATGCCAATTGCGCGCCAACCTCCAAATAGCTTGTGTTTGTTACAGGATGCGGATAGATCATTAAATGAGGCTGCCGCTCTTGCTCTTCTATCGAAGTTAAAATAGGAAAACATGAGTTGAAGTCCGGATTAAGATAGGTCACAGAGCCTTCTTGGTTTAAGCAAATCAATTTCCATTTCTGATACCCTGTCGGTTGTTCTTGAATGGGAGATAAAAGCCCTCTGGTGCTGCCAATACCTTCAATCCATTCTTCAACACCGAAATCAAAGCGTTTGCGGTAGTTACCATCAATTAAAATAGAGTCAATTTCATTAATAATAAAATAACTATAAGGATAAAAACTATAAATCCCCACAAAAAGTGTATCTCCTATAGATTTTGAAAAATCATATAATGCTACTTCATCTATTATTGGTATTGTTGGGATCATAACGCAATCACAATCAATGATATAAATCCTTTTCATGTCGTCTTCCCGTATTCCACCGCAATACCGCCCGACAGAAAGCGGATAAACAGTATCATTGAGTAAATAAAGCTTGGAATATTGAATATTGTTGTAAACAGTATCCCCTTCAATACCAAACTGATATGTTTCCACTTCATCAGGCTGCTTTGACGTAAATACCTCACTCCATATTGCATTTGAAAGCGGGAAAGGCACATATTCCTGGGCTCGACTTTCAGTAGCAAACAACGCAATAATTAGCGTGAATAAAAATGTGTATAAAAATCGTTTCATTATAATTTTGATTAAGGTTTCATTTTAATTTGGTTTCTATAATATGTTCCTTTTTACTCAGCTTGCCCATATCCTATAAACAAGCTGAGCTTAGAGCTCAAAGTTGTTCTTCCCAAGCCAAAAAATATATTTTGTCGTGCAGTAAGGCACGAATTGATTTCGAAAAAGAAGAAAAAATAAAAGTAGGTGATTGCGACACAATAAGCCTATGGAAAGCCTTATAAAAGTCCCTTTTCCCGTTTCCGATGATGACCATAAGGAACGCTCGCAAGGGTATCTAAGTTGTTGTGTCGTCATAACTAAATACTTGTGAGTTATAATTAAGCTTGCAATATACAAAGACTCTACGTAAAATTCAAGCAAAAAAAACAAAAACCCATTCGGTAGATTTGTAATGAATACTAACTAATTGGATGTCAGTATATAAAACCTTATTTAGAATCGTTATAAAATACTGTTTGTCTTTTTTAATTATTCTTTTTGATAAAAAAGTCTCAAAATCAAACATAAATAAGCGGGACTCACAGATTTAGATAATTAAAGTAAATTTAGTAAAACAAATTGAACATTTTCTTTTTTTTTAATAATAATTTGTAATATTATATGAGCCTAAGTACCTATAGTTTTGAAACTGTTTCTGCCCATTCATAAAAACCATAGATATACTTTTTTTTAGATTCTTCACTGCGTTCGGAATGACAACAGGTAGTTGGGGTAAGGAGTTCTACACATAGGCGGTGCAGCCGCCTATGTGTAGAACTCCCTGTCTGTAAAGAGCTCCGCGTCAATTCGAGCGTCAGCGAGAAATCTCACACACGATTCTTTACGACTGCTTGATGCTTGCGGAATCATTTATTTTACTATCAGTTTGTTAGAGTTTACTACTGAATAAAGTACTTCCGTTCCTTAGTGTTTCATTAGTTTTTGCACCTGCCAACGTTCTCCGTCCCAGAGGCGTACCAAGTACAGCCCTGCCGGATAAGACTCCAATGCTATCTGATGAAAACGTCCCTTAGCCGGTGCCTCATACAGCTTACGCCCTGTCGGACTGATGAGTTGCAGCTGCATGAAAGCGTGAATGTCTTGCTCAGGGAGCTCTATCCATTCATAAAAATTAGAGATGTATTTTTTTAGATTCCTCACTGCGTTCGGAATGACAACAGGTAGTTGGGGTAAGGAGTTCTACACATAGGCGGCTGCGCCGCCTATGTGTAGAACTGCCTGAGCTTTTGATGCTGTATTTACCACTCTAATCTTTATAAAAATACTCCTTAGTGAGGTAAATTTACTTAAATAAAACATTAAACCACTGAAATACAATGATTAAAAAAACGCACTAAATTTAAAGGAGACAAGTCAGGAATTAGTTGATCTTATCAAAAATTTGGAAAACTTATTTAGTAACTAACATTGACTTATAATGTTGGTGGATACTAATTCAAGAAGATTCAAACTTTTTCGTTACTGTGAATAGACATGTGTTTTAATACTTCTATCTTTGGAGATCATGTCTTTTAGCTACCCTTATCCTCGTCCTGCTGTAACGGTTGATGCGGCTATTTTCTTCAAATCAGCCGGATTGATTGAGTTGTTGTTGATTCGTCGAAAGCTTCCTCCATTTCAGGGCTTTTGGGCTTTGCCCGGAGGTTTTGTTGACCTGGATGAAAGCCTGAATGCCGCTGTACGACGTGAAGTAGAAGAAGAGACCGGCCTGAATGATCTTGACTTCGCCCAGTTTCATACGTATGGCGACCCTGTGCGCGATCCACGTCACCGTACTATTACCATAGTATATACTTCGTTTGTAAGCTTCAAACCACAGACCGTAGCTGATGATGATGCTGCTCAGACAGCCTGGTTTCCTTTAGATCAACTCCCCCAACTGGCTTTTGATCACAATCGCATATTGGACGACATTATAAAACACTACAATTTTTGACACTATGTGTGGCAGGTTTCAGTTATCAGTTAAAGGAAAAGAAATAGCTCAGCGGTATCAGATCGAAGTGTATGATGAGCTGCATCGCCCACAGAAACCGGGTGCTCCACCTCCTAAAGGGTATAACTGTGCACCTATGCAATGGTTAGCTGTCATAACCAACCAAAGCCCACACCAGATCAGCTATTTACGATGGGGGCTACTGCCTCCTTGGGCTAAAGACGAAGCCATAGCCATAAAAATGATCAACAGCCGTATTGAGACCATCATGGAGAAACCTGCCTTCCGTAAGGCAATCCAACAGCAGCGATGTCTGATCCCAGCCAATGGGTTTTATGAATGGGGAAAAGGAACGATCAAACAGCCTTATCGGTTTTTTGTGAGTGATGAGATGATCTTTTCAATGGCCGGTATTTGGGAGCAGTGGAAGCGTGCGGATGGATCTGTTTTAAAAACCTTTTCAATACTCACTACACAAGCTGTTGATAGCATGAAACCCATACATCAACGTATGCCTGTTATACTCAGCCGTGAATTGGAAAAACAATGGCTCAGTTTAAAAACCATTACAGATATTGAACCTTTTCTGAATCCTTTAGCTGACGAGAACCTTCAATTTGAAGCTGTTTCAACTTTAGTGAACAAGGTTCAAAATGATGGGCCCGAGTTATTGAATCCTCATAATAGCAATCAACTCACACTCATATAAAAGACCCTTCCCTGATCAAAAGAAAAACTGAATCAGAGAAGGGTCTGCTGATTGTATAGTATGTCATATACCGTTACAATCCCCCATCAATTCAGGTGGTTGTTTCGTTCTCACGATTGAATATCCCATTGCATACCATACAAATAATAAAACTGGCTGCTGCAACACACATCAGTATAGTGGAAAAAATACAAACTTTGATATTGAGTAAAAACCAGCCCACTACCATGACTATTATGCTGAGCAAGACGGCTGCTAATCCGATTTTTGAAAAAAGTGCACCAAATTTACACATTGGATATAATAATTTTTTCAAAAATATAGATTAATCCCTTCAGTTTGTAGATTCAAAATGTGTTTTAAATCACAGTTTAAATGATAAATAAGTCTGGTTTTAGTATTTTTGTACTGCTTCCAAAAATTAATTGGTTATGGATCTCTCGGAAAAATCGAATTGTACTTTTTGTCATTTCAAATCACAAGCAGTAGAAACCTTAGACACTACGGAGATTACGCTGCTTGAGAAGAACTGTGCAGAATCAGTGTTTAAAAAAAATGCCATTATTTTCCAGCAAGGCTCGCTTACGTCTCATATCGCATATATCCGTAGCGGATTGGTAAAGATTCACAAGAGGGGTCCTAGTCGTGATCAAATATTAAAGATAGTGAAACCGTTGCGTTTTATTGGCATACCCACTATACTAAACGGCCGGCGGTATCAGTATTCGGCTACTGCCTTGGTACCTACTAATTTGTGTTTTATAGATACCGATATTTTTAAGAACCTTATTCTTCAAAACGGCAGTTTCGGAAATGAGATCATTAATGAGCTATGTCAGGACGAGCTGCGCTTTTTCGATCATGCCATCAATCGCCTGCAAAAGCAAATACATGGGCGAGTTGCCGAAGCTCTTCTTTATCTTTCGACTGAAATATTTGCAAACAACAGCTTCCTAATGCCATTGAGTGGTAAAGACTTAGGTGATTTCGTACATGCATCGCGCGAAACTATCACCCGAACCTTATCACGGTTTAAAAAAGAAGGACTGATAGACAAACAAGGCCGTCAAATTACTATATTAGATTATAAAACCCTCTTACATATCAGCCGTACAGGCTGAAAAACGGTAGCTAAATATATTTCTCGCCTTTCTCAACTTTAATATCATTTACAAACTGTCTGATCTGCTGCTCATCCTGCCGTTTGCAGATGATCAAATGACCATCTTCTTCCACGACTATATAATCAGTCAACCCTTGTAATACTACCAATTTGTCTTTAGGCATGTTGACTACACATCCTTGTGTATCATACGTCATCACATTATTACCAATGATGGTATTTCGGTTTTCATCTTTTTGCCTGATCTCATACAAAGAGCCCCATGTTCCTAGGTCGCTCCATCCGAAATCAACCGGCATCACATACACGTTATCTGCCTTTTCCATGATCCCATAATCGATTGAAATATTCCGGCAAACGGCATAAGTCTTTCTGATGAATTCATTTTCAGCTGAAGTACCATAGAGTCCTGCTCCTTCTTTGAATAATTCATTGACTTCGGGAAGGTAGTTTTCAAAAGCCTGATTGATACTCTTCAACGACCAGATAAAAATTCCTGCATTCCATAAGAAGTCGCCACTTTTGATAAAAGTTTGAGCTAACTCTAAATTGGGTTTCTCGGTAAATGTTTTGACTTTCTTTAGTCCGGCCGGCTTCTGCTCTTTTTCTTCTAAAAACTGTATATATCCGTAGCCTGTATCGGGTCTGCCGGGCTGTATACCTAAGGTGATCAACCAGTCGTGCTGGTTAGCAACCTGCATAGCAGCTAATACATTCGAGGCAAACATATCTTCATTGATTATGATATGATCACTTGGTGCTACCACTATGACCGCATTAGGGTTACGCTGCTGAATCACATGATTTGCATAGGCTATACAAGGTGCTGTGTTGCGTCGGGCAGGCTCACATAAAACCTGTTCGGGCCTGAGCTCAGGCAGTTGTTCCAAAGTCTGATCCCTATATATCTCATTGGTTACTATATATATGTTTTCGGGAAGACAAACAGGAGCAAACCGATCATAAGTCATCTGAAGCAAACTTCGCCCTATTCCAAGAATATCAATAAATTGCTTGGGACGTAAGCTAGTACTCATCGGCCAGAAACGTGCCCCTACGCCTCCAGCCATAATAACACAGTAATAGTCTTTATTAATTTTCATCTGTTAAGATTTTGTATGTTTTTGTGTATAAGACGGTTCAGTGCCACTAAACAAAAAGAACCGCATTGCTGTGGCATACAATTTTGAATCATATCAATGAATAAGCTTTCATGAAAAATATATATGCACATATTGTATGGTATGAAATAATTTTTCCACTTATTTTTTACAAATGTACGCTTTGCCTTGCTTGTCTGCAAGCAGTTCGTTATAGTTTACAGGAATTATTATCGGTAAGCCTGTGCTATACTGATGATTCAAATGAGGATGAAAACTGATTTGATTGGGTTGATACATACTGATTTACAGTCTGAATATCGTCAGTATGTGAAGCTGTTGGATTGATCCAAGAAGCAAAAGCCGGAGCTGTAGTCTCCGGCTTTTAGTGATTACTTTTTCAGCAGGTCTCTGATCTCAGTGAGCAGTTTTTCCTCTGCACTTGGTTCAGGTGCTGGAGCAGGCTCAGCTATAGTTTCTTCATCTTTCTTTAGTTTGTTTATCAGCCTAATGGCAGTAAATATTGCAAAAGCTATAATTAAAAAGTCAATCACAGTATTGATAAACGTACCATAATTTAATGTTACAGCAGGTGCAACGATCTCGGAACCTTCCATCACAGCTTTTTTCATTACTATGTTGAGGTTCGAAAAATCAACACCTCCTAACAACAGACCTATAGGCGGCATGATCACATCACTGACTAAAGATGAAACAATTTTCCCAAAAGCACCGCCAATAATGATACCAATCGCCATGTCCATCACGTTCCCGCGCATGGCAAACGTTTTAAATTCTGAAAAAAATCCCATATTGTTTAGTTTTAAGGTTGAATACTGACTGCAAATTAATAAAGAACCACAGATATTTCAAAACTAAAAATTGGTTCTACTTTAGATAGCGCTCTTTCGGCTTTTTGTTTTGTAAGAAAAACACTTCCTATTGCTTGTAAAAAAACAAAAACCCGGAAACCTTTACCAGTATTTCCGGGCTGAAACGTGAATTGAAATGTATAACCAAAACCAGTGGTATAAACAACCTTTCCTACACTTTGTTCAGTTTTAGCCGGTAAACATGTTTTTTAGCCGAATTTTCATTTGAACCGGATTATGGTCGCTATTTTCAAAATTCAGGTCAATCACTTTAATTTCAAGCAGCTCTATATTAGGCGAAACAATAAAGAAGTCGATGGTAGTACTTCCTGTGCTCCCTTTTGCATAGGCTTCATCTAAATGTCGGTTGCTGGGCACTTGGGTATCAAATGCAATCTGCCATGTTGCGGGCAGCATATTATCTGGTATAACTACTGGTAGAGGCAGGTAGTGATGCCCACCAAAATCAGCTGATGGCGTAAAATCAGGCGGATTCATATTCCAATCACCTCCGGCTAACACGTAATTTCCCGCCTCGTATTCTTCCAACATCCTGGTCTTAATAACATTCAACTCCAATTGCATGCGTTGCTGATCAGCAACAAAAGCTGAGTTATGGGTGTTGAGTATGACTAAATCAGCACCGTTTGGGAGTCGATGACGTGTTTCGATGAAACAACGGTCTAACAAAAACAACCGATCAGGCCATCCTACAATTTGCGGATACGCATATCGCATGGCACCTTCTATGGAAAAGGCTGTAAGGGTCATCATTCCAGCGTAAACCTGCCCCATAGGGTTTGTTAGTGGAACAGGCACAAAAGGAACATCATAATTGACCACCTGCACATGATTATATTCCGATAGGCCTAAAGAAATCAAATCAGCCTGATTGATTCGATAGCTTCGCTTAGCTTTGAAATCAACCTCTTGCAAAAGTATAAAGTCAACCGGTTCGTATTGTAAAAATTCGATGATACGATTTAAATTGTTTCGGGTAGTGAGTTCATCTGTACGGGTTTTTTTACCCCCGTCGTAAAAAAAATCCATCCCGACATCCAACCCGGCATAGCCTATGTTCCAGCTTATAAAACTAAGGCTGTCGGTCTGTATGGATAATTGCTTGTGCTCAACAACAGGCACTGATTCTACAGCAGGAGGCATATAATCTTGCTGGCTGATCCATAATAAGAACACACCAAAAAGCAATGCTATCAACAGTATCAGTCCGCCAATAAATTTGAATATTTTTTTCATAAGTCAGTAATTTTGTGATTAGTTATAGTTGATACGATTCTAAAAAATTAATTGATGAAACCGCTTTACTTCCCCGCACACTTCCTTGCTAATCATTTACCATAGTGAATACGATTAAAAAAGCATGTTCATCTCATGATCCGGATATTGTTTTTAATTTGAGATGCCATAAAAGTAGGATGTTTTTTTATGCCAATCCAAATATCCGATAAATTGTTTCGTGAAGCAAACCAATAGTCAGGCAATAATTTGCATAATTTTCAGTTTCTTTGTAGTAAAGAAGTAATCCGTTTTTACGGGCTTATTAAAACCAAAAAATGATGTCTCGTTTACGTCTGTATCTTTTCTTCCTTTCTTTTATAAGCTTTTCCTTTTCCGGTCAGGCTCAAGGGATTGGGATAGGGCAATGGCGTACCCATATGCCATACCAACATGTGATTGATGTTGAAATTGCCGATCAGTTGATATATGCAGCTACCCCTTATGAACTGATGATATATAATACAGAGGATAATTGGTTGAGCCAATTGAACAAGGTTAACGGCCTGAGTGATATAGGGATCAGCACCATTCGATATAGCAAAGAGTATAAAACCTTATTGGTTGCCTACACCAATGCCAATATTGACCTGATCAAACCGGAGGGCATAGTTAGCCTGACCGACATTAAAAATAAAGAGTTGATGGGTAATAAAACCATCAACAGCATCCGCTTCAGAGATAAATATGCGTTTTTGGCTTGTGGCTTTGGAATCGTAGTATTGGATATAGTACGTCAAGAGGTTTTCGATACTTATTTCATCGGCCCTCAGGGTGGATATATTAATGTAAATGATGTAGAGTTTTTTCAAAACACAATTTTTGCTGCTACCGAAAAAGGAGTATATTACGCTTCATTGGACAGTCCAAATCTTGCCGACTTCAACCAATGGTCATTTGATACCCGTCTGAAACATCCATTTTTGAACTATAATCTGTTAGAATCCTTCAATGGCAAGCTATATCTTAATTATACCCGTAATGAATACAATACCGATACCTTGTTTATGTTTGATGGGAATCAATGGGCTTATGCTGAGCAAGTCAGATATGCTATCCGTCGGCAAATCAGGGCATATGATAATCAACTTCTTGTAGCTAACCAGTATAATGTGTATTTGTATGATCAGGATATGGAGCTTATTCAGTCGGTCTATGCACCTGAGGGAACCGGGATAGAACCGTACGGAGTGGCTATGGATGGTGAGAAAAATATTTGGATAGGTGATCGCCGTCGTGGATTGCTTAAAACATTTAACGGTGGTCATTCTGCTGAAGTATTTATGCTCAACGGCCCGGCCACCACTAATGTATATGAGCTTAAAGCACGCGGAAGTTACGTATGGGTAGCTTCGGGCGGCAGACGTAATAACTGGGGTAAGATGTATATGAACGATGGTATCTTTTCATATGACGGCAACCGATGGAAGACACACAACTCAAGCAATACCTCCGGTTTTGATACCATCACCGACTATGTAAGCGTAGGCATTGATCCATTAAACCCAAATATAGCCTATATAGGAACCTGGCATAAAGGAGTAGTAGAGTTTACAAATTTTGAAAAGACCGAGTTCTATTCTATCCATAACAGCAGTTTAGGACCCTGGCTCGCCTCACCTAAACTAATAAATATCAGTGGATTAGATTTTGATAGCTACAATAATCTGTGGGTATGCAACACTGGTGCTGCCAACATACTTTCTATGCGCAAGCCAACAGGCGAATGGCAGTCATTCTTTCTGGGATCAAATGCAAGCGGAATTGATGTAGGCAATATGATAGTGGATAAATCCAACTATAAATGGATCATTCGCCGATCAGAAGGAAAAATCATTGTATTCAACGATAACAACACTTTCGATGACATATCCGACGACCAGATCAAAATACTTACTTCATCACCTAATGGTGGGAATATACCGGGTAACGCAGTGTATTCAATGGCAGTCGATCACGATGGAGCTGTATGGGTCGGAACAGATAAAGGACCTGTAGTATTTTATAACCCAGAACGTATTTTTCAGCAAAATACCAATTTTGATGCGGTACAAATACTCGTACCACGAAACGATGGAACCGGTCAGGCAGATTATTTGCTTGGCAGCGAAAAAATTCTATCTATAGCAGTAGATGGCTCAAATAAAAAATGGTTCGGAACAGAAAACGGTGTTTTCCTGATGTCGAAAGACGGATTGGAACAAATTCATTATTTCAATTCCGACAACAGTCCGTTACTCTCCAATACAGTTAACAGCATTGCTATTACAGCTGATGGGGAAGTGTTTTTCGGCACTTCACAAGGAATCATTTCATATAAAGGCAATGCTACTGAACCTCCGGTGACCCACACCGATGTGTATGCCTATCCTAATCCTGTCAGACAGGAATATCAAGGGCCTATCGCTATCAAAGGTATAGTACGCGATGCCATCGTCAAGATAACCGATATGAGTGGGAATTTGGTGTATCAAACACGTTCAGAAGGTGGGCAAGCTGTATGGGACGGGCGTATCCTCAACGGAAATCATGTGAAACCGGGTATTTATTTAGTGTTCATCACCGACGATCAAGGTATGGAAACATTGGCAACCAAAGTGATGGTAATGCGTACCCAATGAGCAGCCAAAACCGGGGAATAGTATTACAGCACATCCGCTACGGAGATTCCAGCCTGATCGTACGCATATATACCGAGTCTCACGGACTTCAATCCTTTATGATCAAAGGCGCATATAAGCGCAAATCCCGTTTCAAACCAGCTCTGTTTCAACCTCTTAGCCTGCTTGCATTTGAGGCAGTAATCCATCCAACACGCGAATTGCAATTTATGTCGGAGGCAACACTCGAAAAGCCATTTTATAGCTTCACATCCAATATCAAGAAAAGTACCATCATCATCTTCCTGAGCGAACTGTTGAGCCGAACCTTAAAAGAGCATACAACCAACCCATCCTTATTCTCTTTCTTAAGCCATTCGTTGGAATGGTTTGACCTGAGAAAAGAAAAATTTTCTGACTTTCACCTGTATTTTATTATAGAACTGAGCCGACATCTTGGGTTTTATCCAAAGACTGACCAGTATAACACAGGGTATCTTTTCGATATAATAGATGGTGAATTCAAGCCATCACATCAACTAAACCTACATACATTGTCAGCTGAAAACAGCCAATATTTGTACAAGCTCTGCCAGACACGGCTTGACAATATAGAGACACTCGGGTTTTCAAGAGAAATCAGACGAAGCCTGTTGGACAATCTGCTTATCTTTTACCAACACCATGTACCCGGATTTGGTAAACTGCATGCACATGAAATTGTTAGTCAGTTGCTAACCTGAACTCTATTTAAAACATATTATGAGCTGCAATTTTTCAAAAAAACTGATGTGACTTACTATCATAATCCTGATTTTGAGCTGTTTATATTTTCGTAATATGTATTCTTACAGATTATATCAAAAGAATAGCTTGGCATAACCCACCTATGATTGAAAGCAAATAAAAAATTTTTTCTGTAGCTGTCCAACAAGTCTTTTTCCAACAAAATCGGAATATATCTTACGCACGCATAGTAATTTATATTCATTCTAAATAAAAGGATTGATATAAATCGTTGTAAAATAATATTTTAGCAAAATATTTAGATTCATCCTAAATTGGAGTTTCTGAGAAAAGAAGTTGAAATATGCATACATTTGCATATATAAATGTAAACAAATTGTTAAAAATATAAGTAATTGATTATCAATATTAACCAACAAAGGAAATGAGGATAAAAAATTTTACTTCGGTTATTTTGTTCTTTTTGGCCATCATCACTCCTTTGATCATTGTAAGCTTAGCGATGCGTAAGCCGGCAGATAATAATCATAAGTTAGAATATTTGCGGATGCAGTATTCGCAAACGCATCAGCCGGGCGTTGATCATAGTAAGATGGAGATTTTGCAACAAGATTTTCAAAACCCACATGAGATCACTGCTGCATGCTTGTCGTGTCATACCGAGCGGGGTCATGAGCTGCTGCAAAGTTCGCATTTCAAATGGGAGAGAGAAGAATACATACCCGGGCGCGGAGTTGTTTATATCGGTAAAAAAAACCTGTTGAATAATTTTTGTACAGGCGTACAGTCAAACGAAGGAAGTTGTATGAAATGCCATGCAGGCTACGGCTGGTCTGACAAAAGCTTTGATTTTGAAAATGAATATAATATAGATTGCATCATATGTCACGATCATACGGGAACCTATGCCAAAGCTAATGGTGGTGCCGGTTATCCTGTTATGGGTGATGATGGTCCCGATTTCAAAGCTATATTGGGTTCTGTTGGGCTTCCAAAAAGTGACAACTGCGGAACATGTCATTTCATGGGCGGAGGCGGTAACAACGTCAAGCACGGCGATTTAGAAATAGCTATGCTGACAGCCGGACAAGATGTGGACGTCCATATGGGTGTTGATGGACTGAACATGAACTGCATAGCCTGTCATACAGCCGAAAATCATCAGATGAAAGGAAAATACTACGGCACCTCTTCATCAAATATTGATCGATTGAGTTGTGACGAATGCCATGGTGAAACGCCCCACAAAAAAAGTATATTAAACGAACACACTATCAAAGTAGCTTGCCAGACCTGCCATATACCCGTTTATGCCAAAGTAAATTCTACTAAAATGTATTGGGACTGGTCAACAGCTACCCGTAAGAAAGACGGTAAAGGTTTTGAAGTATTGGATGACGAAGGCAATATCACTTATGCCTCCATAAAAGGCGATTTTGTCTGGCAAAAAAACGTACAACCTGAATATGCCTGGTTTAACGGAACTGCTGATCATCATTTGCTGACCGACAGAGTAGATACAGCACAGGCTTTTCTAAAAATCAACACTTTATTTGGTGAATACAAAGACACCGAAAGCAAGATCATCCCTATTAAAACACATCGTGGCCGACAACCATATGATACCGAGAACCTAACACTTATTCAAACCAAGCTTTGGGATAAAGAAAAAGGCAAAGGAGCCTTATGGGTTGATTTGGAATGGGAGCAAGCTATAGAAGAAGGGATGGCATATGTTGATCTCCCTTATAGCGGCAAGCATGATTTTATCCCTACTGAAATGTATCTACCTATCAATCATATGGTTTCACCAGCTCATGAAGCCGTCAGCTGCAAAGAATGCCATACAAGGGAAAATGGTCGCTTAGCATCGCTTACCGATTTTTATATGCCCGGCCGCGACCGTAACGAACTACTTGATTTTGCCGGCAGAATGTTGCTCATACTGTCATTTGCAGGTATAGTAGTACATGCCTTTATTCGGATCATGGCATCACGGAAAACAAAAACGGTGTAAAACACTTTAATTTAGTATCGCAATGAAAAAAACCAAGAAAGTATATGTCTATCAAGGCTTCGAACGCTTCTGGCACTGGAATCAGGCCCTGCTGATTATCTTATTGGCTTTGACAGGTTTTGAAATCCATAGCTCCTACACCCTATTTGGCTTCGAAACTGCTGTAAGCATTCATAACAAAGCAGCATGGGCACTCATTATCCTGATAGTATTCGCCATCTTCTGGCATTTCACTACAGGCGAATGGAAACAATACATACCTACAACAAAAAATTTACAGGCACAAGTAGAGTTTTACCTGTTCGGCATATTCCGAAATGCACCACATCCTACAAAAAAAACCCTGATCAGTAAACTAAACCCCTTACAACGATTAGTTTATCTAGGACTTAAAATACTTTTCATACCCGTTATGGTAGTCTCCGGATTAGTATATATGTTTTATCGCTACCCACAAGGCGACAGCATGGAAATAACAAATATTGAAAGCCTTGAATTAGTTGCCGTTATCCATACCTTTGGCGCTTTTATGCTGATGGCTTTCGTGATAGTCCATCTGTATCTGATCACCACAGGCCAAACATTGACCTCCAATTTAAAAGCAATGATCACAGGATGGGAAGAATTGGAAGATGAAGAAGAGGATGACCCGAAAAATAATGAAACAATCAAGTCCGAAGAAGCATGAGTAAAAAGTTTTTATACCAGCAACTCGCTGTATGGCTGTTAGTAATACTGATAGTTGGCGCATGTAAGTCATCTACACAAAACAAAATAACTGAAGCTTTAGCAGATCAGAGCCAGGTTTTGTCGGACTTTTTTTTGGAAAACGGTGATTTCATCAACGACCCTATAGTACCAGCCATACTAAATGCAGCTGAAGTTTATTCGGCTTTGCAAACAGCAAATATCTTAGTCATTGACCTACGCACGCCCGAACAATATGCCGAAGCACATATTGCCGGTTCTATCCGTATTGATGCAGCAGAAATAATCGACTATATGACATCGGAAATTGAAGCTGCTGCCTTCGACAAAATTATCTTTGTAGATAATCGTGGACAAGTTTCATCATATGTTACAGCCATCACCCGATTGCTTGGATTCGACCATACTTACTTCATACGTTTTGGCCTTAGCTCATGGAATGAAGCCTTTGCCAAATCGGGTTGGGAAATGGTCATCAACAACTTCTTAGAAGATAAGATGGAAACCAGTTCAAACCCTAAAGCCTCTCCTTCTACGCTACCTTTATTGCAAACAAAGGGTACAACTGCTTATCAGATTGCAAAAGAACAGGCAAAACATCTGTTAAGTCAGCCACCCTTATCGTTTACAAAAACCATAGAAGAAGTTTTAGATCCTGATAATAACTTTTATATCGTAAATTATTGGCCAGAAGCCAAGTACACAAATTACGGCCATCTAACCGGTGCAATACAATACACACCCAAGAAAAGCCTGCATCCTGATCAAGACTTACTTACTTTGCCCACCGACAGACCTGTAATAGTTTATTGTTTTACAGGCCAGCACAGTGCCCATGTAGTGGCTTACCTGCGTATGCTTGGGTACGATGCGTATTCGATAATCTATGGTTCCAACAGTTTCTTGTATGAGACCATTTCAAAAAATGAAGAAAAGCCGGGTACTTTTTGGTCAGACCTACATAAAAATAATTTTCCGTTTGTTAGTGGGCAGCAACAAATTCCTGAAAAAATTGATGTTGAAATAAAATCTATCCAAGGTGGATGTTAAAAACTTTTAGTATGGAACGACCCAAATCGTATATGAATCCCTATTTAGCTGGTTTTTTATTAGGGTTAGTGTTATTGGCAGCTTTTTTTGTAACCGGCAGGGGTCTTGGCGCCAGCGGGGCTGTCAAGAGTGTTGTAATACAAACAGTAGGCAGTGTATCGCCTGCTTATGCTGCAGATAATCCATTTTATGAATCGTATTTTGCGGAAGGCACGTCCAGGCCTATGCGTAACTGGTTAGTATTCTTAGCTATAGGTGTGTTAGTAGGAGCTCTTTATTCGGGCTTTATGTCGGGAAGAGCTGGATTTGCCATTGACAAAGGGCCGCGTATCACTAAAACAACCCGATTGATATTTGCCTTTGCCGGCGGTATCCTTTTTGGATTAGGATCGCAGTTTGGGAGAGGATGTACAAGCGGTGCAGCGCTGAGCGGCATGGCCGTTTTGTCCACTGCAGGATTTCTGACCATGATAGCCATATTCGGGACAGGCTTTATTGTCGCTTATTTTTTTAGAAAACTCTGGATACGCTAAAGAAAGGAGAATAACATGGGACCACTTATTCCACAAGGATTGATCAATGCCGACCTGAGCCTGTTTTTTGCTTTTGTGATAGGATTAGGATTCGGTTATGTACTTGAACAAGGAGGATTCAGCAACTCCCAAAAATTAGCAGGAGTATTTTACGGATATGATTTCGTCGTACTAAGAGTGTTTTTTACAGCTGCCATTACTGCAGCATTAGGTCTGATACTCTTGCAATACATGGGTTGGATCGAACACGGGCTGATCTATATCAACCCTAGCTTTTTATGGTCTATCATAGTTGGCGGTGCTATTATGGGAGTAGGATTTATTTTGGGTGGCTTTTGTCCGGGAACCAGCTTTGTAGCTGCCATCATTGGTAAGATAGACGCCATGTTTTTTGTGATAGGTTTATTAGTAGGTGTGTTTATCTTTGGCTCGTTTTACGAGACGTTTCAACCTCTTTATACCGGTAGTTTCTTAGGAAATATATTGGTGTACGACAGTTTGGGCATGAGCCGTGAAGTTTTTGTATTAGTATTAGTGATTATCGCTCTGACAGCCTTTATTATCACTCGTAAAATTGAAGACTCAATCAACGGTATCGCTCATGATCCCCATTTTTTATTCCATCCCTCCTATCGCACTCCATTCCTGCTGATGTTAGGCACAGCCATGCTGATCGTATTTCTTCCTGCTGCGCCACGAGCTAAATGGTATCAAAAAGACAGTCAGACACTTCTAAATACAGTTGCTGCCGGTAAACATTACACAGATGCTGACGAGCTTGCATTCAAACTCTTGAATCCTAAATCGAACGATCTGCTGTTGGTAGATGTGATGAAAGAGCCTGACAGGAGTGGATTCCGGTTTCCAGAAGCAATTCGTATTCCATTTTCCGATCTGCTGAATCCGTCTTATAAAAAATTATTAAAAGAATCGGATAAAAAAATTATACTGTACAGCTATAGCTCTTCTTTATCCGATCAGGCATGGTTGCTACTCAGTCGGGAAGGTGTTCAGAACTTGTTTGTGCTGAAAGGTGGATTGAACGGCTTTTTTGAAACCTATTTTACCGATAAACCTCATGCAACACCAAAAGACGAAATGCAACAATTTCGGGACAGATTTATAGAAGAAGCTCATACTGCTTTCAAAACCGGGCAAGCTGCCGAGAAAGCAATAATTAAAAAATCACCTGTAACAACTATAGTAGAAATTGAAGCCCCGCCTGCCGGGCAAGGTGGATGTTAGAAATACATAAATATTGAAGAACCATGGAAAGACATAATGATAAGATGCTCAACAATGCCGCCTTGCTTTTTTTAGTGGCAGCAATAGGTATTATACTGATCCAATGGATGATGTCGCCAACCTATAAAAATACTACAGCACATGTACATGCTGCTATGTTGTCAGATGATATGCTGCTTTTGCCATATCAGTTGAAACAAATGTATGACGATGGAAGCATAGCTGATTATACCCTGGTATATCTTGGTGATCAAGAATCTGAAATACCCGGATTTCAAAATCAGCTTGCAGTGCCTCTTGCCGATCTGCTGATGAAAAAAAATCTCAACGCCTTAAAAGCACAAAAGCAATTGATAGTATTAGGCGATGAGGAAACACAAGCAATGATAGCCGCTCAGCTATTAGTTGCTCAAGGAATAGAAAACATACAGGTGGCAGCACTTGATCGTGATTTTCTGATCAACGAAACCTTGTCAGGACTGGCTCCCGACAAATACGAAAGCCATGATGAGAAAGCAGGTTTCAATTATGTGCTTTTCTTTAAAAACGAATCGGATGGTACAGCAAAACGCAAATCAAATGCAATCCTGCCCGACACACAAATAGAAATAAAACCTATAGCAGGTGGTTGTTAATCAAGCATACTGATTATCAATACTACGCTTGGTTATTAATCTCGTTTATACACCTATAAAAGTATGTAATAGGCTATAAATTAAAACAAAAAAGCGGCTTTACGAGCCGCTTTTTTGCATGATTTTGTAAGGATTATCTTTGCATCCATGCGTTCAGCATCCAGATTGTTTTTTCCTGTTCACGTATATAATCGCTCATCAGGGCTGTGGTACCTTCGTCATCAGCCTCGCCGGCCAATTCAATCAGTTCGCGCTCGGAAGCTATCAATTTCTGAAACACTTCCAACACATGAGCTACTGTATCACGACCGTTACTAATATTCTTCATCTCTTCAATACCCGATAATTTGATGTATTCGCTATATGCATGAACCGGAGTTTGGCCTAAGGTAAGAATACGCTCGGCTAACTCATCAATTTTATCGGCAAGGTCGTCATAGATTTCTTCAAATTTTTCGTGCAGCACAAAAAAGCCTTCACCTTGTATGTTCCAATGAAAACCTCTTACATTCATGTAGAAGATAGAAAAATCGGCTAATAGCACATTCAGTTTTTCAACAATCTTGTTTACTTTATTGGTATCTAATCCAATTTTATTTTTTGTTGCCATTTGTAATTTTTTTAAGATTAAAAAGAGTTTAAAAGGCAGTATCGCATCAATCGAACTGCCTTATCAGGTTTATTAAAATTTTATACTTGCTTTTTAGCGAGATAGAAGTCAATCATTTCGTAGTCCGATTTCATTCTTTCTTCCATTTCCTCTACTGTTTTTGGTGGAGGAACTATGGCCTTATCGCCTGGTCTCCAATCCAACGGGAGAGCTACCTTATGTTCGTCAGATACTTGCAGGGCCTGTAAAGCACGGATGATCTCATCCATATTACGGCCTACATTCAGTGGATAATACATAATCAAGCGAATCTTTCCTACCGGATCAATAAAGAAAACAGCACGAACAGCAGCCGTTTCGCTTTCACCCGGTTGTAGCATACCATACAACTTAGACACTTTCATGTCAATATCGGCTATGATGGGAAAACGCATCATAACACCTAATTTTTCGTGTACATTGTTAACCCAGGCAATATGCGAATGAATACTGTCAATACTCAAACCGATCAACTTGGTATTCATCTTGGTAAACTCTTCTTCGCGAAGAGCAAAACCCGACATTTCGGTAGTACATACAGGAGTGAAATCGGCCGGATGGGAAAATAAAATAGTCCAACTGCCTTTGATAAATTCCGAAAACTGAATCTCTCCTCTGGTTGTCATCGCTTTAAAATCAGGTGCCATATCACCAATCCTTGGCATCACATTCATTTCTTGTTCCATAATTTCAACTTTAATTTGTTAAATATTTGTTAAATACATCTGCAAAGATAAGGTATATAATATATTTGTCAAATCAATAATTCTTAAAGGATCATAAATAAAATCTATAACTTTTGATGTTTACTTTAATTCAGTTGGAATACATAGTTGCCATTGACAGCTACAAAAGTTTTGGCAAGGCAGCCGAACATTGTTTTGTTACACAGCCTACGCTTAGCATGCAGGTTAAGAAAATGGAAGACTATCTTGGAATAAAAATATTTGATCGAAGCAAACAACCGGTATTGACAACCGAATTAGGCGCAACGATTATTACTCAGGCCAGAAAAGTATTAGCCGAAGCCGATCGGATAAAAGATATAGTTGACAAGGCAACCGGTGATATTGCCGGAACCTTGCATATGGGTATCATACCTACTCTGGGACCTTATTTGTTACCGCTTTTTGCCGGAAATTTTAAAAAGAAATATCCAAAAGTCAATTTGTATATCGAAGAACTGATCACCGAACAAATTGTGATTAAAATTAAAAACGGACAACTTGATGCGGGTGTTTTTGTAACTCCGTATGACGATCCGGCCATCATTGAACGGGCTTTGTTTTATGAGGAGATGCTTGTTTATGCACATCATGATCATCCCATGCTTCGTAAGAACACTATCCGGGTACCTGACATGAAGCTGAATGATATTTGGTTGTTAAACGACGGTCATTGTTTCCGAAGTCAGGTTATAAATCTATGCGATATTCAACCCGATAGCCGTCAGGAATTGCCATATGAATTGGAAGGAGGTTCGCTTGAAACTTTGATGCGCATTATCCGACGTGAAGGAGGCTATACCGTCATACCCGAACTAGTGGTTAACGATATGGCAGGTGAGGAATTGGATAATGTGGTACGGTTTGAAGGAAGTAAACCGGTTAGAGAAGTGAGCTTGTGCTATTCTAAAAACTATCTCAAACAAAACCTGCTGCAACTTATAGAAGGGGAAATAAAATCTTCCGTACATCCTTCTATGTTGGACGCCTCCAAAGGTGATCTGGTTTTATGGCGATAACAACCTATAGTTTGATCAATTTAAGAGTTTGCATGCGTTTGGTGTCGTCTGTAAGTTGTAGGAAATAGAATCCCGGACGCAGATGATACAGGTCTAATTCAAACCGCTGTGTTCCGGTATCCAAATAAACTAGTTGAGTAAACAATTTACTTCCGCTGAGGTCAAACACTGATACCTGAACTTTCCCACTCACATACCCATCATATTCAACAGCAGCTTGATACTGTACAGGATTCGGAATAATGGAAGCCAATAAGCTTGGTGAATAATAAACAGGCAGATCAAGGGTCTTATCCACATAGATCTGCATACTCACTGGCAGGTGATCCGACATATAAAAAAGTGCATCAGCCATTTCTTGCGATACAACAGCATTTTGCGGCATACCGTTGATAGTAGCTTTAAAACGTTGCCCATCCTGCCCAATAGCCTTATAGGTCTCTTGTATATACCGCATATCTTTTGTACCAAAACGTACCTCATCGGAAATCATGATCAGATCAAAACGATCATCCATGCCACCACCCGCTTTACAATTTCCTCCGGCTACATTAGTAGACTGGGTATGTATGGTTGCATAGAAACTATTATTGTTCCAATCACCAATTTGTCCGATAGGGTCGAAGAATCGCATATTGGGATTCTCATAATTCAGCATCAGCTGAAACCCTTGTTCAAAGCCGGTATAAAAGTTAAAATCACCCATAAACAACACATTGCTGTGTTCGTAACGCGTCTCAAGGAATCTCAATGTGTTTTCAACCATAATTTTCCGTGTATTAGCCTCTGAGGTTCCTTGTCCGGCTTTCAGATGACACACTGCACACACCAAAAATGCGGTATCTCCATACGAAAGATCGTCCGAGTTATAATACAACTCATACACATCTATATCACGTATATAGGTTTGAGCCGTGTATTGAGCTTTCAGACTCAGTTTACGGCTGTTGTAATACAACATATTCACTATGGTTGAATTGCTGATATTACTTGATGCAGCCCGTTGAAAACTTTTTGATGGCAGCGCTTCACCTAACTTCTCAAGCAGATGATCGTGTATAGCTTCATTCTTTGAAAGCTCATTGACCGTAAATACATCTGGACGTAGCTCACGTAAAATAGTCTGTAAATAAGGGTCTTTCATCTCCAGACTGTTGTTGCTGTTATTGCAAAAACCGGTAACCTGACCATAATACAACAGATTATATTGCATAATAGTAAGGGTATCCTGTGCGTATAAGCTAGCCCACCACAACATCAGGAAAATGCTTAAAAAACGTCGCATCATACTGTATTTGTAACAAAATTAAACAAATATTATTGGAGATAGTGTATGCATTTCCAGATTACGACTACTATATTTGCCAACTTAAGCTTGTTTATAACCTAAAGCAGCATGACTGATATGCAGGTAAAATATCCATTGATTGAATCAATCAGATTGGCTGACGGCAGATTTTATCTGTTAAAACTGCATGAAGATCGCATACGCAAAGCAAGATATCATTTATTTGATAATCAAGATGATTTCTCATTATCGGATTATTTTCAACAATGGAACATGCCCTCAAAGGGACTTTTTAAATGCCGGATTGAATATGGGCTCAGTTTTGCTCCACCTGTTTTCATTCCCTACCAATACCAGATTCCAGATTCCATAAAATTAGTTCATGCTTCTCAGATAGATTATTCTTTTAAATACTCCGACAGAAGTATTATTCAACAGCTTAAAGCATCCGCTGCTGATCATGACGATATTTTGATTGTCATCAATGGCCTGATCACCGACAGTTCGTACTGTAATATTTTATTCTCCCATCACGGAAGCTGGGTCACACCTGCTACGCCATTGCTTGCTGGTGTTCAACGCGAGTATCTGCTGCGTCGTGGAATAATTAAAACAGCAGCTATTGATGTAGATTCGCTACATACTTTTGAGTCATTTAAGCTGATCAATGCCATGATACCGTTTGAACAAGCTATTGAGCTCCCTATAAAGCTGATCATCCGATAAGATTTATAGCTCTAAGCCATCGTTTGAGGTAGATAGTCGTACAGGAAAATAAACTACATTTGTAGTACTCAACATGCCTGTTTCATGAATGCACTACAAGGTCTGATCGGGTTGTTTTTTCCGGATGTTTGTCTGGCTTGTGGTTCTTTACTCACACGAGGAGAATCATCCGTATGTCTTTCGTGCAATTTCCTGATGCCAAAAACGGCGTATGAAACCATACCCGACAATCCTGTAGCACGTATTTTCTGGGGGCGTGTCCCATTGCATGCAGCCAGTGCATGTTATTTTTTCGCAAAAAAAGGGCGCATACAGCCACTCATTCACAGCTTGAAATATCGTTCCAATAAAGGGATCGGTTTGTATCTCGGACAACAACTTGGTACCTCACTCATAGAAGCGCCATTATATCAGGATGTTCAACTGATAGTTCCGGTTCCGCTCCATCCTAAAAAGAAACATATCAGAGGATATAATCAGGCAGAAGTGATAGCCAATGGGATGGCAAAAGTGATGAAGCTACCGGTAGTTACAGATAATCTGATACGAAGTGTTGCCACCGAAACTCAAACGAAAAAATCGAGAGATGAGCGCTGGCAAAACGTAAAAAATATTTTTACAGTGACCAATCCATCCCAATTCACCAACAGTCATGTATTATTGGTTGATGATGTGATCACTACCGGAAGTACTATAGAAGCATGCGTAACCACCTTGTTGGAAGCCACTCATTTGAAAGTAAGTGTAGCTACCGTAGCTTGTGCCACAGTATAACAGCATATTGTTTAATAATCATCCAATTAAACCACTTTTACACGAACAGACATGAAAGAATATCAACTGCAAATCCTGCTTTCGGTCATCATTCTAGTAGCTTTGGCCGGTATAAAATTATTTTTACAACATTTCACCAACAGAATTTTAACTTCTTTGCAGTTAGCTTCTGAGCGCAAACGCATCATCTCGAAGATCATTAATTTCTTTATCATTGTGTTAGCTATAGTCCTGCTCACCGGTGTATGGGGTGTTGATTCACAACGACTTATAATATTCATTACCTCTTCACTCACTATATTAGGTGTTGCTTTTGTGGCTCAATGGTCTATCCTATCGAATATCACCTCCAGCCTGATATTGTTTTTCAACCATCCCATTCGCATAGGAGGACCTATAAAAATTCTCGATAAAGATTATCCTTTAGAAGGTATAGTAGAAAATATTTCGATGTTCTTCTTGTACATCAAAACAGCTGATGGAAAGTTGGTAAGTATTCCCAACACGGTTTTGTTGCAGAAAATTATTGCACTTGACCCAACATATACCAAAAAGACAAAAGAATAAGCCTTTGGCATAATGCAGCCTTAGATTGATGAATTAAAGACGTATTTTTACGGAAAAATATTTATTCTAATGAAGAAGTCCATACACCTTCGTAAGCATATCCTGATATATGTAAGAAAATGTATGGAAAAGCAAAGCAATTTCATCAGCTTTAATTTTGAAACTGCTTTACACACAAGTTATTATAAAATTTTATACGGATGAAAAAGTTTATTTATTTAGTATTTGCCTTATTAACCAGTTCTCATTTTGTTTTAGCCGGTGAAGGGATGTGGATACCGGTTTTACTTCAACAGCTCAACGAACAGGAGATGCAGCAAATGGGTATGCGCATCACTGCCGAAGACATATACAGCATCAACCAATCGAGTTTGAAAGATGCCATAGTACTTTTTGGGCGAGGCTGTACGGGCGAGATAATTTCTAACCAGGGCTTGTTGCTCACCAACCATCATTGCGGATATGGTCAGATACAACGACATAGTACCCTGCAAAACGATTATCTCAAAAATGGTTTCTGGGCTATGAATCAAACTGAGGAGCTGCCTAATCCCGGACTTACAGTTACCATGATGGTAAAAATGGAAGAGGTAACGGAAAAAGTATTGGATGGAGTAACCAATGAGATGACCGAATCCGAACGCAACACCATCATTAAAGACAACATCAAAAAAATCACAGAAACAGCTGATCAGGAGAGCGGTTTGACGACTACTATCAGACCGTTCTACCATGGAAATCAGTATTATATCATTTACAACCGTATATTTAAAGATATACGCTTAGTGGGGGCTCCCCCATCGAATATTGGTAAGTTTGGAGGCGATACCGATAACTGGATGTGGCCACGTCATACTGGCGATTTCTCCCTTTTCCGGATTTATGTGGATAAAGATGGAAATCCTGCTGAATACCATCCCGACAATATACCTTATACACCTGATTTTCATCTCCCGATTTCTATCAAAGGGATAGATGAAGGAGATTTTACTTTTGTGTTCGGGTATCCGGCACGTACAAATCAATACTTACCCGCAGCGGCAGTACATATGATCACTGAAGTCTCAAATCCAGCTCGAATAGCACTGCGCCAAAAAAGATTGGAAGTGTTTAAACGCTATTCCGACACCGATCCAAAAATTCGTATTCAATATGCTGCCAAAGATGCTGGGGTAGGAAATGCGTGGAAGAAAATGATAGGCGAAAGCAAAGGCATACACCGACTACATGCCATCGACCGGAAACAGGAAACAGAAACACGATTTACTGAATGGGCAAAAACTGACCCCAAGCTGAAAAAGATGTACAGCGAACTGATCCCTGCTTTCGAACAAAACTACAAGCAGTTAGAGAAGCTTACGCTGGCAATGGATTATATAAACGAAGCCGGAATGGGAATAGAGCTCTTTCAACTTGCCAACCGGTTTCGACCATTAGCTACCGAACTGCAAAAGACAACGATTGACCCAGACAAGCTACAAGAGTTGGAAACAACCTTAAAAAGTTTTATTCAAAGCTTTTTCAAAGACTATCATCAGCCTATTGACCGGGAGGTAGCAGCAGCTTTGTTAGCCCTTTGGACAGAAAATCAGCCAGAAAATTTCCGGCCTGATTTTCTAAATGTGATCGCTCAAAAAGGCAATGTGCAGGCAGCGGTAAACAATTTGTTTGATAAAAGCATGTTTACTTCACCGGCAAACATTGAGAAATGGATGCAGCTCAACCCAAAGAAAAAACTAAAAAAATTAGGACAGGACCCTGTCTGGCAAGCCATCTCTGATATTCATAGCTTCAGCCAGTCCAATCTCCTCCAGCCCATGCGCGCTATTACCGCCTCCAACGACAGCTTGCAACGGCTATATATGAAAGGTCTGATGGCAATGCAGCCCGGCAAGCGTTTCTATCCCGATGCTAATTTCACCCTTAGAGTAACCTATGGAAAAATAGAAGGATATTCACCAGCCGATGCCATATACTATAGTCCTTATACTACCCTTGACGGCATCATGGAGAAAGAAAACCCCGATATTTTCGACTATGTAGTAGAAGACCGGCTGAAAGAACTATATCACACAGGTGATTTCGAACCTTATGCCGATACTGAGGGGCGACTGCGAATAGCTTTTGCCGCATCCAACCATACTACAGGCGGCAACTCGGGAAGCCCGGTGCTCAATGCCGACGGACAAATGATAGGACTGAATTTCGACAGATGCTGGGAAGGAACTATGAGCGACCTGATGTACGATCCGGCTATGTGCCGAAACATATCGGTTGATATACGATACGTGCTGTTTATCATTGATAAATTTGCACAAGCAACACACCTGATTGATGAGATGACAATTATCCGATAACGACTTGGGTAAGACTTTTTTTAATTGCTAAAGTCGAATGAAAATAGAAAGCTGACAAGAGGCTATTGCATGCCATTTCGGATAGCCCGAATCTTATAATTCAGGAGGTGATACTGACATGAAATTGTCCCCAACTTTACGTACAAAATTTTACTGTAAAGATCTATTTACGATACTAATCTGTCTTGTCTTTCTTGATTTGTAAACTAATTCCCATCATGGCTAAAACAAAAACTGTCTTTTTCTGTAAAAACTGTGGAAACGAATCCCCCAAATGGGTCGGAAGATGTCCTGCCTGCGGTGAGTGGAACACCTATGTAGAAGAAACCACTGTCACAGGAAAAAAATCGGCTGTAGCTTCGCTTAAATCACAGTCTCTGACAAGCAAACCCTTGGCTGTACAGGAAATCAGCAGTCAGGCCGTGAGCCGGATTGATCTCGGTTACGGCGAGTTGAACAGGGTATTAGGTGGTGGATTGGTTCCCGGTTCCTTAGTCCTCGTAGGAGGCGAGCCGGGTATAGGGAAATCTACACTAATGTTGCAAGTGGCTTTGCAGTTCGACAATCTGAAGGTGTTATATATCAGTGGAGAGGAAAGCCAGCAACAACTGAAAATGCGTGCCGATCGTATAGGTATCAACAATCCAAACTGTTTTATCCTCACCGAAACTGATACGCTTGTCATCAGCAAACATATTGACGATCTGAAGCCCGATATCGTCGTAGTAGATTCCATACAAACCATGCAATCACCTTTGCTTGATGCAGCTGCAGGAAGCATCTCACAGATCAGGGAAACAGCATCCGAATTGAATAGGCTTGCAAAAACTACTCATTTCCCGGTATTTTTGATCGGACACATCACAAAAGATGGGAGTATAGCCGGTCCAAAAATACTAGAGCATATGGTGGATACTGTGCTTCAGTTTGAAGGCGACAGGCATTATGGTTTTCGTATTTTACGTACTATTAAAAACCGTTTTGGATCAGCTTCCGAGCTGGGTATTTTTGAGATGCATGCTGCTGGCTTGCGTGAAGTAAGCAACCCCAGTGAGATCCTGCTTTCGCAACGCGAAGAAGAAATGAGCGGTATAGCTATTGCAGCTATGATAGAAGGAGTTCGGCCTATGCTTATTGAAACACAAGCACTTGTCAGCACAGCCGCTTATGGAACACCTCAACGATCAGGGACAGGATTCGATCTGAGAAGACTGAATATGCTATTAGCCGTATTGGAAAAGAGAGCAGGATTCAGACTGTCAGCATTGGATGTATTCCTGAATATAGCCGGTGGCATACGGGTTGACGATCCGGCTACTGATCTGTCCGTTATAGCCAGTATATTGTCTTCAAACGAAGATATACCTATCAGCTCCAAAAAATGCTTTGCCGCTGAAGTAGGCCTCTCAGGCGAGATAAGGGCAGTAAACCGAATAGAAGCACGCATAGCCGAAGCAGATAAATTAGGGTTCCATACAATTTTTATTTCCAAATACAATAACAAAGGATTGGACCACCAACGGTATTCATTGAAAATTATCCCGATCGCTACAGTTAAGCAGTTGTTTGAACAACTTTTTGATTGAGACCAACTAAAGAAAATTCTCTATCTGACTTTGCTACATTAAAAAAAATTACTTTTACCCAAGTGTAAACCCCTATGGTCTATGATCAAGATAACCGAAACTGTCAGGGATGCGCTTCAAGGGATTGACAGATGGATACCAACCTCATCCAAGACAGCTTATACCCAATCATTATTGAAAGCCGGTTTTTCTATAGTTGACTGCGGAAGTTTTGTATCGCCTAAAGTAGTGGCCCAAATGTCCGATACGGCAGAAGTCCTTGCGCATATCAGCTTACCGGATCCGGCACCCAGGATAATGGTATTGGTTGTAAACAGCCAAGGCATTGATAAAGCTGTTTCTTCCGGTAAGGTCAATATGCTGTCATTTCCGTATTCTATCTCTCCTACATTTCTGAAACGCAACCTCAACACCGACAAAAAACAAGCTCTAAGCCTCATACAAGAGCTGATAAAAAAGTCTCTTCCTTATCAGTTTGAGTGGGTAGTCTATCTCTCAATGGGTCTTGGCAATCCTTATGGTGATGAGTGGAGCATGCAATTGCTTATGGATGAAATAGCGATTTTGTATGAATCAGGTTTGCGAAATCTGCCCTTATCCGATATATTGGGGATTGCTAATCCAGATTTGATCTATAATGTATATGTAACCCTTATTGATGCTTTTCCTGAAATAGATTTTGGATTGCATTTACACACCAAACCATCTGAGAGTCAGTCGAAAATAGAAGCGGCATGGGAAGCTGGTGTACGCAGTTACGAAACGGCACTCAATGGCATGGGTGGATGCCCTACAGCCGCTAACGAACTTCTTGGAAATCTGAATTCCTGGGAACTGATTACCTTTTGCAATACCCGAAACATTCCTCACGGAATAAATGAAACAGCATTATTGGAAGCTGGTGAATTAGTTAGAAGTATCTTCAATCCAACCAAACCTTCATAGAATGATTCAACTTGATTTAATTTATAATCTAGCCGTATTGGTAGCTCTCAGCGTGTTTTCTGGTTTTATTGACCACAGATACGATCGAAAGACCACTATGGGAAAAATATTACAAGGATTGCTTTTTGGCTTAGCTGCTATAGTTGGAATGATGTATCCTTTTCATTTTATGGAAGGAATGATTTTCGATGGCAGATCAATAGTGATCAGCGTAGCAGCTTATTTTTTTGGTCCTTTGAGCGGGCTTATCAGCGCTATAATGGCAGTAGCTTATCGGCTATACTTAGGAGGTGTAGGAATATTAATGGGTTCATTAGTAATTCTTGCTGCTTATCTGATTGGTTCTGCCTTTTATTTTCACATCAGGCGGTCGTCCAGAATACCCTCCAACTATGCCCGTTTTTATATGCTCGGAGTAATGGTTCATTTAGTGATGATGTTGCTTATACTGACCTTACCTTCTGTTTACAGAGCCGAAACTTTCTATGTCATAGGCTTTACAGTATTAGGAATTTACCCGATAGTAACTATCATTATCGCAAAAATTTTACTTGATCAGGAGGCAACACGTATTCTCTTTACCCAATTATCCGACAGTGAGCAATTTTTTCGAACCAGCTTCTTTTCTATAGCCGATGGCATATTAATCACCGATACTCAAGGAAAGATCTTGAAATGCAATCCTATTGCAGAGAAACTAATTGGAAAGCCGTCTTCCGAGCTCATCGGAAAAAAATTCAACCAGATAGTAAACTTCAAGCATGCAGACCCGGCTTCACAAGTCCACAATCCGATTGATGAAGCTTTACGAATTAAAGGAGTGGTGAATAATGATACTTTCTTTTTAGAAAAGGCTGATGGGAAACTCATTCCTCTCATTGGAAGCACTGCACCTATTACGCAAGAAGCTGGTAACATTATTGGTATAGTGATGGTCTTCAACGATTCTAGCAAAAACCTTAATCTGCAGCAACAATGGGTATTAAGCAGCAAAGCTTATCAAGTCTTTTTCAACAGGATAAAAGCAACTACTTTCATTTTAAACCAACAGGGCATTTTTATAGATGTAAACGAAGGTGTTGAAAAAATGTACGGCTATAAAAGGGAGGAGCTGATTGGAAAACCATTAGACCTATTGTCGGTTTCAGGGTTACCAGACAGCCTTCTTATTCAACAAACCTTGTCAAAAGTTTTTGAAGGACACAGTATTAGAAAAGAGGTATGGGGTAAACGCAAGAACGGTGAAGTTTTTCCGATATCGGTCATATTCTTACAAACAAATTTTTATGGTGAAGCTGCCGTATTAGCTATTGCAAGGGATACAAGCGACGAAAAAAATATTGCACAAGCTCTTAGGTTTAGCGAAGAACGCTATCGTACACTGTTTGAATACAGTCCACTCGGAATACTGCTTGAAGACTTAGACGGTACTATATTAGAAGTCAATCAAACTTTCACCCGTTTGTATGGATACAGTGCCAAAGAGTTGATAGGACAGCATGTTCGCATCATTGCCCCTGAATCTCATAAACATTTGGTAGAGGAAAACATCAAATCCATTATTAAAAACAAGATTTTAATATCTTCTTTAGACAGCATCACCAAACAAGGTACTATCCGCCAAAGCCGATTGATTGAGACTTTAGTATCACTTCCCGACGGAAAACAAGGTATATTATCCATATCCGAAGATATTTCTGATCAGGTTCGCGCCGAACAAAAAAAAGCAGAAACAGAATCGCGCTTTAAAGCAATCCTATCATTGGTTCCTGATATTTATTTTCGTTTTGATGGTGAAGGACGTTACATAGATGGCTTTACAACCAGTACAGAAATGTTGATAGCTCCAATGGAAAACATGATAAACAGTTTGATTTATGATGTCTTGCCCCCCTCCTTAGCGAAAACAACCAAAGAATACATTCAAAAAACCATAGAAACAGGTGAGCTGCACGAATTCGACTACAGTCTTGGAGAGGGTGCTGATAAACAATGGTATAATGCACGAATGATCAAAAGCGGTAGCTGGGAAGTACTGACAATACTACAAAATATTACCGACAGAAAATTATCAGAGATCGAAATCAATAAGCAGAAATATTTTATTGAGACACTGTTAGATTCTATCCCCAATCCGATCTTTTATTTGAATACACAAGGTGTATATCTTGGAATAAACAAAGCATTTCAAGATTGGTTTGGCGTTTCAAAAACGGAGATAATTGGAAAAACCCTGTTACAGATCGACCCTCATGAAGTAGCTTTACGAAACATAGAATCAGATCAACGAATATTTGATAGGATTGATCAAGTTCAGTCGTTAGACCGAGAGATGACATTACCCACCGGAGAAAAGCGAACGGTCATTCTTAACAAATCTCCTTTTCACGATGAAATAGGACAAGTAAGCGGACTGATAGGATTGATAGTTGATATAACCGAGCGAAAAAAAATGGAAACCGACTTGATGCTTGCCCGCAATAAAGCGTTGGAAAGTGATCGGCTGAAAACATCATTTCTCAACAATCTCAACCACGAGATACGTACACCACTCAATGCCATAGTAGGTTTTTCAAACTTATTAAATGAAGCACACACACCCAATGAGCAGCAACACTTTGTTAACGTCATCAACAATAATTCGGAGCAATTACTGCGTATCATTGACGATGTGTTAGCTGTCTCGCGCCTTGAATCTGAGATAATACCCTTAGATAAAAAGCATTTCAACATAAAACAGTTGCTGACTGATTTGAAACATACACTTACTACGGAGGCATATCGCAAAGGACTGCTGCTTATTGTCGAAAAACAAATCAGCGATATCTCACCTACTATCTTTCACGATAAGGGGAAGGTCAGACAAATATTAGCTATACTTATCACCAACGCCATTAAATATACCATAGAAGGCAGAATAAGTATAGGTTTTACAGCTAACCAGCAAGGTATCAGCTTTTTTGTGAAAGACACAGGAATAGGAATACCCGAAAACGAACAAGCTTTAATATTTGACCGTTTCTTCAGAGGCGAAGAGTCGCAAAATCGGGCAATACGAGGTACCGGCCTTGGGCTAAACATAGCCAATACCCTGGCAAAACTGATTGGTGGAAGTATTCACTTAGAATCTAAACAAGGAATAGGTACCACATTTTATTTTGAACTCCCTTGTGAAGTACTAATATCAAGCACATCCGAATTGATAGTAGAATCAACATTCAAAAAGTTGAGTGCGTTACGAATACTTATCGCAGAAGACGAACAAAATAATTTCGACTATCTGAATATACTGCTGAAAGGCAATGTACAGTCTATTGACCATGCAAAAGACGGAGCAGAAGTTTTAGAAAAAGTTCAGTCTTATCCCTATGACCTGATATTAATGGATTTGAAAATGCCCAGAATAGATGGATTGGAGGCAACCAAACTTGTGTTAGCAGGTTTTCCCGACATGATCATCATTGCGCAAACTGCTTACTCACAGCCAGATGAGATCAATAAAGCACTTGAAGCCGGATGCCATGATTTTCTTATCAAACCCATTGAAAAGGAAAAACTGTTTGCTGCTGTTCAGAAAATATTTGAGAAAAATTAGTCTTCTTTGAAGCTATTTCACCGTGCTTATTTGATCAGCTTCAATAAGCTATTACTTCCATCGCTATATGTGATCCGTAAAAGGTACCATCCATGAGGAAGCTGTCCAAGCTCCGGAAACAATGACATGATCAGAAAGTCGTTTTTCTGTGATATGGCACTGAAAGCTTGCCGTTGCAGTATCGCAGCATATGGATTGATCAGTTCGACGGCTGTGATCAGTTTGTGATTATTCACCGTTAGTTTGCTATCAGAATTAATAGGGTTAGGATACAGTTTGGCAGTAAATGCTTCTCTCTGAAAAGCAGAGATACCCACCGATTCCTGTATCTCATAAGCCCCAAGATCAATAGTATCAAACTGTATGCGATGGTTCATGGAAAGATCATAATGCGGTAGCGTATAAAAAGGCAGATAATTAATACCGGCATTATAACATGAGCCATTCTTTGTCAGTGTATAGTCTTTATTGGCTTCATCGGTAAACCCGGGGTTCTCTTCTGTACAGTTTTCGTATATGCCAATAAAACTGCTTCCGCCAAAACCTTCTACTCCTTGCTGTACGGCACAGTAATAAAATTCTGGTACCGACACTATATCCCATATCCATACCTGCGATCCAAAAGGAGAATCGCTTTGATTTCCCCATAATATACTGTTATACAATACCGGATGAGCTAATTCATTGCAGTAATAACCGCCTCCCATAGAAGCCTGATTGTTTACAATGGTCAGATTCGACATTTTAGGAGATGCTGTAATATTGGCTATACCTCCGCCAAAAAATAATGCAGTATTATTTGCAATAAGCAGATTTGCAATAGCTCTTTCAGGCTTGCTGCGCAGAAAACCTATAGCACCTCCAAGACCACTATGATTTTCTTCAAAAACAGCATTTATCAGAAGTGGGTTGGAGTATTCAAACGAGACCGCACCTCCTATGCCGGTGGACGAGTTCCTTTTAAAATATACGAATCTCAACTCAGGCTCTGAGCTGACAAAGCACAAGCCTCCGCCATAGCCATATATCAATCCTTCATTGCCAGCATAATTATTTTCAACCGCGCAATACTCTACGATCATATTTGTTTTATACGCATACATAGCACCTCCCCAATAATAGGCATAGTTGTTTGTCAGTCGGGAGTGCCGCATAGCTATATTACCAGAACGGATCACCCGTATAGCACCGCCATAGCAGTTGGCTGAATCGCCCACTGCTTTTCCGTAGCTGAACACACAATATTCAAACAAGGACGAATCATTATCTAATGGAGTATCTTCAAAACGCAAGCCGTTCCAGCCTCCATCGTTGTTGTAAATAGTATGAAAACCCGAAGTGTCGGCAACTGTAAACACTATGCTGTCGCCTTGCTGACCAATGGCTTTGATACTTCCCTGTATGTGCATGGAATAATGCCCCTGAAAAATAATCTTTGTTCCTGCAGCAATATGCAGCTCTTCCAAATGGGGCACAATGACGTCTGAGGTTACGAACACAGTGTCGTATTGCCAAAATCCATGCTGTTCGCCGGATGCTGAGAAATTATTCTGTGAAAAAAGAAAATGACCTGAACTAAAGGCCAATACTATCACTACCCAGATAGGTTTCATAAAAATTTGGTTTTTGCGTGCCAAAAATACCTTTAAAAGCTAAACAACGGTATCATTTTTCTTAGAAAGGCAGGTTTAAAGACGAATACAAATACCATATGAGCAGGCAGAATTTGCATGAATCCAGTTTGGCAGTCGTATTAAAAACTTACTGTTTCAGCTTTGCTGTTGTTTTGCGTTGCTTCTTTGCTGTTCAATGGGTCAGGAATTCCAAACCGCTTAAAAAGATGTGGAGCAAATTTTTCTATAGGCGAATACAGCAAGGATGTATTTTGCTTCTCCTTCGACAAGATATGATTTGTGATAGCGAAAAAGTTCAGCAGCATCAGAATCAAGCTTATGATAAGTGCTCCTTTGAGTATGCCGAATATGGCGCCGAGCAACCGGTTGAAAAAGCTTAGCACCAAGATTTTCACCAATTTTTCGATCAGGCTACCTATCAATCGGATCACTATGACTATCAAAATAAAAGTAAGTACAAACGCAATCAGAGGTAGGTATTTACTTTGTAGCTGAAACAGGGTTGTTAAAAAGTCAGCCGTCACATCATAAAAGAAAAATGACACATAACCACCGATGATCAAAGCAGCCAAAGCGCTCAACTCAGCTATCAATCCGTTGTAAAAACCCCGGATAGCTACTATGAGAAGAAGTACAATAAAAACAATATCAATGATTTGCATGGGAATGATTATTTACCTCAGCCGGCGTGTGAGTTCGGTAGAAAACACAAAATCTTTCAGCTCTGGATTATCAGTTTGTAAAATACTTTCTTTGTCGCCGGTCCACCACAGTTGTCCATGATATAAAAAATTGATCCGTTGGCCAATCTGCAGCACCGAATTCATATCGTGTGTATTGATAACTGTCGTGATTCCGTATTCTAACGTAATTTCACTGATCAGTTGATCAATCACTTCGGCAGTTTTCGGATCAAGGCCTGAATTAGGTTCATCGCAAAACAGATAATTCGGGCTGTTTGAAATGGCGCGTGCAATAGCCACACGTTTCATCATACCGCCACTGATCTCGGAAGGATACAACTGATTTACATTTTGCAGATTCACCCTTTGCAAGCAAAAATTTACCCTATCCAATTTTTCTTCCATACTTTTATCAGTGAACATATTCAATGGAAACATCACATTTTGTTCAACAGTAAGTGAATCAAATAACGCTCCACCCTGAAACAAGACACCCATTTCCTTACGAATTTCTCTTCGCTTTTTTTCTGAAATAGATGAAAAATTCCGATTGTCGAAGCTCACCTGACCTTCATCTGGTTCGACAAGACCAGTACAGCATTTCATCAATACAGTCTTGCCCGATCCGCTCTGACCAATGATCAAATTGGTCTTACCTTTCTCAAAAAAAGTGTTGATATCGGTTAAAACCTTATGTGGGCCAAACGATTTTGAAAGCTTAGCAATTTCAATCATACCAATAGTAATTGTGTCAGGATCAGGTCAAACAAAATTATTAATATGCTGCTGACTACTACAGCCCGTGTACTTGCTTTTCCTACCTCTACTGATCCGCCTTTCAGATTATAGCCCAGAAAACCTGAAACAGAAGCAATGATAAAAGCAAATACCAATGTTTTTATGATGGCATAAGTAACTGTAAAAGGCTCGAACCACCCGCGTAACCCTTCAATAAAATCTACCGAAGGCACTAATCCTGTAACTATACAGGCTACCCAACCTCCTAAAATACCGACCACCATGCTGAAAACAATAAGTACCGGGTTGAACAGCATGCTTGCAGTGATCTTAGGCAGGATGAGAAAATTAGCCGGGTTGACACCCATAACCCGCAACGCATCTATTTGTTCGGTAACCCGCATAGAACCAATCTCAGAAGCGATACGGGAACCTACTTTACCGGCTAAAATCAAACTGATGACAGTAGGAGAAAACTCCAATATCATCATCTGACGGGTGGTAAATCCTACCATTTTAAGTGGAATAAGCGGAGAATCAATATTATACGCTGTTTGAATAGCTATGATGGCTCCGGTGAATACTGATATAAAAGCTACAATGCTGATAGAATCAATTCCTAAACCAATGATTTCTACTAACAGTTGACGCCTGAATACAGGACCTTTGTCCGGACGTTTGAAAGTCTCAAACATCAAAAGAACATATTCACCTAAAGTCCGTAACATATTTACCAGCTTTTTCGATGGTTAAAAGTACAACAAACTCCCATAAAGAAAGATAAAAAATACATATCAGCTTGAAGCTGATTCGCTAAGTAGCTATTGGTAAGCTTAGTATCTAAACGCCGGAAAAGATGTAAAAGTGTATTTTTGTAGTCAGATAAGAAGAGCTTTTACAAAATGACTAAAAGAATTGTTACAGTTTGCATCCGGTTTTTCATCCTCTTTTTGATGATAAGCCTGTTAGCATCATGCCATTCTTCATCCAAGGTACATCTTCCGGGAGGTAAACGGAAAAAGAAAGATTGTGATTGCCCTTCCTGGTCGTATCAACCCGTTGAATCAACTTTTAGCTGCGATGTCGGAACAGTATAAGAACCTATTAAAACGGTATATACCTGCTGCATCAGTAGATCATGTTTTTGATTACATCATAAAAAACAAGATATTTCTGCGTATTAACCAGAAACGCCTGACCAAATTGGGTGATTATCGCCCTCCCAATAATACCAAGCCAGCTCGTATAAGCATAAATTATGATTTGAATAACTTTGAATTTTTGATTGTCTTGATACATGAAATGGCACATCATGAAGCGTTTACATTATATGGGCATGGACATAAACCTCATGGCCAGGAATGGAAAGATTGCTACAGCGATCTGATGAAGCTTTATTTAAACGAAGAAGTGTTTCCAAAAGATATTCTACAGGCATTGGACGCATATCTTTTTACGTATAATTTATCACCAGGCAGTGAAGCTGCCTTAAAAAAAGTCTTACGAACCTATGATCCTCCATCAAATACAACCGTAGTTGAGTTGTATTCACTTCCAACAGGAGCACACTTTAGCATTCCTAACGGACGTACTTTTCAAAAATTGGAAAAGCGGCGTACACGATATGTTTGCCTTTGTATGCGAACAAAAAGAAAATATTTAGTGCACGGAATGACACAAGTTATTCCTTTTGAAGTATAAGTGATAAGGCAAGAGGTATCAGAAAAGTAGCTATGTCAAAAAAAAAGTCAAAATATTATGTGGTTTGGGCTGGTTTTCACCCTGGCATATACGATAACTGGGTTGAATGTGAAAAGCAAATAAAGGGTTTCTCGGGGGCTAAATACAAGAGCTTTAAAACCCTTAAAGAAGCTAGCCTTGCTTTTGACAAAGGCCCTGATCATGATTGGAGGTTGAGTTTTCAGATTCAGCATCTGCCGGAAAGCGAAAAGCCTATTATCAATTCGATAGCTGTGGATGCTGCCTGTTCGGGTAATCCGGGCGTCATGGAATACAGAGGTGTTTTCACGGAAACCGGTACGGAGCTTTTTCGCAAAAAGTTTCCCGAAGGAACCAATAATATAGGTGAGTTCTTAGCTATAGCCCATGCCTTAGCCTGGCAAAAACAAAAACGACTTCAACTAGTTATCTATTCTGATTCTCTACTTGCTCTTTCATGGATTAAAAGCGGCGCTGCCCGAACAAAATTAATTCCTTCCGAAAAGAATCAAACCACTTTTGAGGTGCTGAAACGAGCTGAAAAATGGCTTGCTTCCAATCCAATTGAAGTACCACTACTGAAATGGAACACAGAAAAATGGGGTCAGATTCCTGCCGACTTTGGTAGGAAATAGCCAGTATATGAGTATTCTATACAACAATTTACTCATTGATCTTTAACCAAAAAGATCCCCCATGCGTTTCAACGCCATGTAAATTTTCATGCTCCCAAACCGATGATATCAACTCGGAAAGCTCCTTATCTTCAGATATGAAATAATTTGGTAATAAAGTGCAATATTTCTTTGGGTTAGCCAATAAATACATAGCTAATCCATATTGTTCCGAATAGAATCTATCACACATAAATTGTGGGTAATCATAAGGTAAATATATGTCATGAAGATGCACTATAACACCTTTCTTCAGTCTGGGTAATACTTCAAGAAAAAACACCATTGAATCGGAATTTGGAAGGATTCTATGTGAATTATCTATAAAAAGAACATCATTCTCATTCAGATCATCCAGAACGGAAAATTCTATGCTCTCAAATGGTTTTCTTATGACCTTATCAGCCAGCATATCAATATTTGCTCGCGGCATAGGATCAATTGATATGATATCAATATCTAAATTCTGTTCTGTTTTTGCTTTATAAACTACTTTGGTCGAATTACCGGATCCAATTTCGATATATTTTTTAGGTCTGTACTCGGTAACCATAGTATAAATCGCAATTATATCAAGTCCTGGTAGAAATCCATTATTCCAAACTGGCTTGGTGCGATCTTTTTCCTTCTTATTATCTTGAATCAACCATATGTTTTCTTTGTACTTTAAAGCACTTCTACGAAGTGCTTTAAAGTACACGCGATTTGCGTTGATAATCTCATACAGCTCAGTGTGTGGTGGTTTTCCATGACCATACCTGGGTTTAAAATCTACTTTATATTCCAGAAAAAGATTTTGAAACTTAGGATTCAAAAATCTATATAATTGTTTTTTCATAATTAGATGATCACGATTTTTGCATAAAAATATGATTTAATAATGAGATAAAGGTTTAATTTCTATGTTTTAACAAAGAAAATATTTTTCATATTTCATGCTTGATGTGCGGTACGTCTGATAATCTCGTTTTGCAGAGATTCACCCAGATCATTAAAATAATCCGAATAGCCGGCTACTCTCACAATAAGGTCCTGATATTTCTCCGGATGCTTTTGTGCATCGCGTAAGGTATCGGCATCCACCACATTAAACTGTATATGGTGTCCGTCCATTTTAAAATACGACCGAATCAGGCTGACTATCTTATCAATATTTTCTTCGCTATTGAAAAAGGATGGCGAGAATTTCTGGTTAAGCAGTGTTCCTCCTGTTTTGATATGATCAATTTTTGCTGCCGACTGTATCACTGCTGTCGGTCCTTTCCTATCGGCTCCCTGCACCGGGCTTATCCCTTCGCTCAGCGGCTCGAAAGCAAGCCGTCCGTCAGGCATAGCACCTATCTTACTTCCAAAATACACATGACTGGTAGTAGGTAACATATTAATGCGGAAAATACCTCCACGAGCAGTAGGACGACCATTAACTGAACTGTAAAATGATTCAAACACTCGCACAGCATGTCGGTCGGCATACTCATCATTATTGCCCCATTTGGGAGTGTTGTAAATCACATCATGGCGCAATTGATCGTAGCCTTCAAAATTTACCTTCATAGCCTGAAGTAAATAAGCCATGCTCACAGTCTTATCGTCAAACACATATTTTCGGATGGCGGTTAGGTTATCAGTAATGCTTCCCAGTCCAACACCCTGAATATAACTTGTGTTGTAGCGGGCACCACCAGCATTATAATCTTTGCCGTTTTTGATACAATCTTCCGTGATGAGTGAAAGCAATGGAACCGGCATATATTTCCCCCAGAGTTTTTCAATAATATTGTTTCCTTCAATTTTCAGATTGATGAAATACATAAGCTGCTGTTCAAAATCATTATAAAGCTCTTCAAAACTTTTAAACTCCTCAGAGCTAAGTGTTTGAACACCAATTTGCTTGTTTGTAAGTGGGTCAATGCCATTATTAAGTGTAATTTCTAATACTTTATTCAGATTAAAATATCCGGTCAATATATATGCCTCCGTACCAAAAGCACCCGTTTCAACACATCCGCTGGCTCCGCCATTTCGTGCGTTAATGATTGATTTTCCCTGACTTAATAACTGTTGTATGATAGCTTCAGTATTGAAGAAAGATGGCTGTCCGAATCCGGTTTTAACAATACGCACAGCTCGTTTTACGAATCTATCCGGGTTTTTCTTACTGATCTGAACCATCGAGCTGGGTTGCAATATGCGCATTTCCTCTATTACGTCAAGTAAAATATAAGTAAGTTCATTTACCGCATCGCTGCCGTCTTCTTTTACTCCTCCGAGATTGATAAGTGAAAAATCAGTATAGGTATTGCTTTCTTGCGCAGTTACACCCATTTTTGGTGGAGAAGGGTGGTTGTTGAATTTCACCCAGAATGACTTCAACAATTCAACAGCCCATTCATTATTTAACGTGCCTGCTTCTAACTCTTGTTTATAAAACGGATACAGATGTTGGTCCAATCGCCCTGGGTTGAAAGAATCCCACGGGTTTAACTCGGTTATAACGCCCACATGAATAAACCAATAATGTTGTAACATCTCGTGAAATGTATCAGGTGCATGAGCCGGCACTTTACGACATATACGCGACATCTCTACCAGCTCCGCCTTGCGTACTGCATTTGTTTCTTCTTCTGAAAGTTTTGTCAACAAATCGGCATAACGATTCGCAAATAATATCAGTGCATCGGCAGCAATATCCATTGCCTTGAGCTGTTCTCTGCGTTCAATAGTCTGAGTATCGTATTCAAAATCAAGAGCTTTTATCGCGGCATCTATTTCAGCTTTGAAATCAAGCATTCCTTTTTGAAACACTTTTTTCCCGGCGACGGTATGTCCGGGTGCACGTTGTTCCTGAAACTCGGTAAATACTCCTGCTTCATAAGCTTGTTTCCATTCGTTGCTAAGGTTTTCAAAAATCCTATCGCGCTGTGTTTTTCCTTTCCAGTAAGGAATGATTTGTTCTTCGTACAGCTTACGAGTAGCATCATCTACTTTAAAAGACACTTTTGGACGGGTATCTAAAATATCTAAATCGGACAGGGTATGCAGGCTCACTTCGGGATAAGTGGAAGTAGCTTTAGGTGCAGGCCCCCTCTCCCCTACTATCAATTCACCTTCGTTGATAAAAATTGACTTATGTGTCATGAGATATTTAAAGCATAACGCACGCTGTACAGGAATAGAATATTTTAACGGCTCACCGGATTTATAAAAATCGGTTACCAGTATTGCCCTTTCGGCCGAAAAAGTGTTGATAGCTTGTAAACTCTGCTCTCTGAGCTTTTGAATGCGTTCTGTCATAATCTGAAGTCCAATAAGTTTGTACCGTAAAAATAGTAATTGTTAGCCTAAGTCTGTTAAAAATTTTATCCGCCAATACTAACTGTTTCAACAGTCTCACTGAAAAAAGCAGCAATATCTTTTGCTTTCTGACTGTCGTACGGATCGGCATGATACAGCGGGTAATTTTTTCCAAAACGTTCGTACTTGCTTTTTGCAATAGTATGAAATGGAAGCAAATCTACTCGTTTGATGTGTGGATAAAGCTGTAAAATAGCTCGTATTTTTCTTAGATTTTCATCGGTATCGGTAATATGTTGAATCAATGGAATACGAATAATAATTGGTTTGCCGGAATGATATATAAATTCTAAGTTCTTCAAAATCAGCTGGTTTGAGACACCTGTATATTTCTGATGCTCTGAATCATTGGCAAGTTTTAAATCAAAAAGAAAAAGATGCACATAAGGCAATATATTTTGTATAACAGATGTTGAAGCATATCCGCTGGTATCAATAGCAGTATGTAATTCTTTTTGATGACATGCTTTTAATAAAGCTTTTAAAAAGTTGGGCTGACTGAGAGGCTCACCTCCTGAAAAGCTCACACCACCTTTTGATTCATCATAGAAAATAATTTCGTTTTCAATTTCGTTCATCACCTGTTCTACACTCATTTTTTTACCAACCGTTTCGGTTATATGAAATATTTTGCCATTTAATCTGTTGGTTCGTACATAGGTTTCGGGGTGAAAACCAATACTTTCCGGATTATGACACCATATACAGCTTAACGGACAACCTTTCATGAAAATAGTTGATCGGATACCAGGCCCATCGTGAATCGAAAAATGGCGTATGTCAAATATAAATCCTGAATTATAATTCATAATTTTTTTATACCTTAATTTAATCAATACAAGAGTTTATTATAAAATAAATCAAAAATATATGATTAAATGGAATAGATCAGCATATCCAACAGGCATATAATTTTTTGCCATTATTGTGATAGAGAGTGGAAACTGACTTATTTTTAGTCATGCAATATCATAATTAAGAAAACAAAAATACGTAAAATCAGCCTGAGTGTTACTATGTATTCTAATTCTATAGTTATTTTATTATTAATTCTGATCGGATTTATTTTCCTTCCATAGTTGTCCAAAAGATTTGTTGGCAATCTTAGGTAACTCTCGTTTATTTCCCCAATTTTTCGAGATAAAATAATTAAAAAGTCTCTTTTTAATTTTGGTTTTATCTATATTCATCCGACTTCTCTTCTTAAACATATGTGTGGATCGTTTGATCAATTTACGATCGGATGCGGGAATAAGTTTTTTGGTTACAGCTTCTTTTCTGTTAAACAGCAGCATTTCATGTATGGGTATTGCCATTGGGCATATTTGTGTGCTAGCACCATTCAAGCTAGAGGCAAAACTCAGATGTTGATATTCCTTCATTCCGTTTAGATGCGGCATTTTAATAGCACCTATTGGCCCAGTGTAGGTGGCGTTATAAGCCGGGCCACCAATTAAACGAAATACCGGACTAACATTATGACAGGCACCACAATTAATACATGCTAACGACATGCGTTGGTTCATTTTTGAAAGCAGATCAGTACGTCCGTTATCCAATAAAATCACTATCATCTGAGTTTCTTCATGCTCAACTAACGCAGGCCCTGAAAGAATGGTGTTGTAGGTAGCCATGGTTTGTCCTGATGCAAAAGTTGACAATAAAGGCCAAAATAAATCAAGGTCCTCCATATTAGGAATGATCTTTTCAATTCCGGCAAGTATTATCTGAATTTTTGGTAAGGCAGTACCTAAAAGTATGTTTCCCTCGTTCTCGGTAATGGCAATTGACCCGCTATCGGCTATCAAAAAATTCGCACCACTAATACTTACCTGAGCCGTAGCAAAGAATTCTTTCATATGATCAACCACAAATCTTACGGATTCATCCAAAGACGACACAGAATGCAGATCAAATTGGCTACTAATTAATTCAACTATCTCTTGTCGCGACTTATGCAGAGCTGCAGCAACCGGATGGAATGGCTTTTCTCCGGCAATTTTTGTAATAAATTCACCTGTATCAGTACTTAAAACCTCTATTTTTCTTTTTGTAAGATGTTGGATCAAATCGATTTCCTCGCTTACCAATGAACGTGATTTAATGACTTTCGTAAGCTTTTCTTTAGTGAGTATAGTGATGATTTCATTGATCGCATCTTCGGCATTACGTGCCCAGATCACTTTTCCCCCATTCCGTTGAAAATTTGTTTCAAACTCAACTAAATACTTATCCAATTGATTCAAAACTTTATACTTGATAGAAAAAGCTTTTTGCCTGACCTGGCTAAGATGGTTGATGCGTTCTTTTCCTGATTCAAAAGCAGACTGCCAGTTATTCAAAGAAGTATTTATCCGGCTATGCATCTCCTGATCCCAAGCCAACTTTTCTATTTCTTTTAGAAACAGATTACTTTTTTCTGACATAATTAGCTACTTTTTTATGATGGTCGAAATTTTTTCTACTCTTTTTTGATGCCTTCCCCCTTCGAATGGTGTAGTAAGAAATGCGTGTACCATGTTGGCTGCATCCTGAAAATCAACATAACGTCCAGGGAGTGAGATAATGTTTGCATCATTATGCTTGCGGCTCAATATAGCTTGTTCAAGATTCCAACACAAAGCTGCCCTCACATGAGGATATTTGTTAGCCGTCATCTGTGCTCCGTTTCCACTTCCACACAAAATAATACCGTACTTATACTCACCTTGATTAATACGAAAAGCTAATGGATGTATAAAATCGGGGTAATCAACACTTTGCTCATTGTAGGTACCCAAATCAACTACCGACCATCCATCAGCCTTTAGTTGTTCAATCAGAAACTGTTTCATAGGGAAACCTGCATGATCACTGGCAATAGGAATTTCTTTAACAACATCAGACATGAGACTATTTTTTCACAAAAATATGTTTTTTTTATGCCAAAACTTAGCTGCCAGTTATTTACAACATCCCATCCTATCAAATTTTACAAGATGTAAAACTTTAAATCATTTGAGTCTCAAACAAGTAAAACTTATTAACACGCATAGTGAATAAGAAGTCTTTTTTTGTTAGTAAGTTTTAACAAAATCTGAAAATAAGGCTCGAAAAATAAAATTGATGCCTGCCTGATATACCTGTTGTTGATAACCACCTTTTTCTTGAACATCTTATTCACAAAATTTTTTCATAAAATCTAAGATTTTAATCAACAGATTTCTACGTATCAATTACACTCAATCTTATTAAGTAATTATAAATCAATAATTTAATATGTAATAAATGTTGAAGAACTGTTGATAAATTTTCATAAGTCATTAAAGCAACTATTTAGCCAGAAAAATATGCTCGGTTTTAACAGTGCCATATATACTAACAATTCTTTTTATAAAATCTTATATATAATGGATTTGTTGAATCATTGAGTTAAAAAACTTCTTTTGTAATTGTTTACTTTTGTACAATGCAATTTGGATCGGCAAATGATAATAATTTTTGTTCTGTCAATTAATAAACTGAATTAGTGTGTTTTACAAAAAAGAACCAATATGGATAAGCTGAAATATTCCTTGATTCTTCTTTTGATTCTGACTTCCTGCTCGGCAAAAAAAACTGTGATCTTTACTCGAGAGCTCCATCAAAAAGTAATTGATTTTGGGTTGGATTTGGAAGATATTCAGTTTTATAACTCACATAAAATCGTACTTCGACGTACTTTAAGCTTTGAACAAGCCAAGGTAGCTTCTGGCAAGATACGCTTCGAAAACGGCCAATATATCGAAAGTATTATCATCAAGAAAAACACACCTGGAATACTTGAACATGGTGATGATAAAAGTTTAGATATTGCTTTTGAGAGCGGTGAGAACCGTCAACTCAGCTTTGTCCGGAATCCCAAAGATCATTATCAGGTATCGGCACAGGAATGGGTAAAGAAAATGGGTAAGGTACCTTATGATACTACAGTGTATTACATACTGCCGGGAGGCGAAAAATCATTGCTGAAAGTTCGACAAGAAGACATCTTCAGATTCAAAAAGAAAGAACGCATAGTTACCGGACGTACCGTTTCGATACGAAAACCTACCGATGATGAATAAGTATCTTGTGTTGTTGGGTTTATTGGCTTTAACTATATGGGTTAAGGCTCAGGAAGTTGGGTTGGAATATAAAAAGTTTTATTATCCCAATGGGCAAATATCAAGTGAAGGTGGTTTTTTAGATCAAAAACCTGAAGGATACTGGAAAACATACTACGAAAACGGTATCTTGAAATCGGAAGGAAACCGGCTTGATTTCTTATTGGATTCTGCCTGGAGGTTTTATGATGAAACCGGTGTGCTTCAATTAGTGATCCATTATAAAGAAGGAAAAAAGCATGGTGAACGGATAAGCTATCTGCCGGATGAAATTATTTACGAAAATTTTGTCGAAGATGTAAAAGAAGGATATACTATTCATACAGATACCTTAGGACGTATAATGCGTAAAATTCCCTTTATCAGTGGATTAGAAGATGGAGTTTCGATGGTTTACGATAGCACAGCTACTATAATTGAGTTGATAACATTCAAAAAAGGATATATCACAGCAAGAGAAAAAATTAACAGGCATGATAGTGAAAATAAACCTCATGGCCCTTGGAAATGGTTTTATGATACTGGTCAGTTAAAGGCCGATGGTTATTATAAAAATGGAATGAAAAACGGTATTTTTCGCCAATATGATGTGGAAGGTAACCTACAAAAGATTGAAAAATATATTGATGATCTTAAACAAGATACAGCTGAAGAAATTACCAGGTTAGAAACCCGAAGGGACTATTATCCGGATGGAAAGGTTAAAATTGAAGCAACCTACAGAAATAATATAGCTGAAGGAATACGTCGCGAATTTGATGAATCGGGAACTGTAGTAGCCTCATATATTTTCAGAGATGGGAACATTGTGGGTGAAGGAATTATTGATACCGACGGGTTGCGTCAGGGATATTGGCAAGAACGTTATCCTAACGGTGTTGTTAAAGCAGCTGGAAATTATACAGAAGGTAAACGAACCGGTGGCTGGGAGTTTTATTATTTGGATGGAAAAATTGAACAAACCGGTCATTATGATGAACAAGGCTTAGCCCAGGGGAAGTGGAAATGGTATTATCAATCCGGAAATATTTGGAGGGAAGAAAATTACCGACATGGAATGAGAGACGGATTAATGACTGAGTTTGATCAGGATGGAAAAGTAATTGCACAAGGCGACTTTATTGACGATAAGGAAGAAGGCTTCTGGCGACTGATAAATGATGATTTTATCGAAGAAGGTAATTTTAATGAAGGATTAGCTCATGGTCTCTGGAAGCATTTTTATGCCGATGGTTCAGTGGCTTTTGAAGGTAGCTTTATTGATGGACAACCAAATGGAAAACATATACATTATTTTCTGAACGGGAAAAAATCAGAAGAAGGTACATATCTGATGGGTCGAAAAAATGGCGAATGGAAGAAATGGTACGATGACGGCACTTTGCTTTTGGTCATCCAATTTGTCAATGGTATAGAACAAAGCTATGACGGAATCCCAATAGCTGTTGAAGACCTGATCATGGATGATGAATAGAATTTCGGTAAATTTGTATAAAGCCTTATTTGTTACCTCAAAATGAGTATTTTTGTCATTGTTAAGTACTAATTGAAAAACAATTGTTATGAAAAAATTATTCGCATTTTTTACACTGATTGCCTTAGTTTGGTCATGTGGCAGCCCGCAGCAAAAAGATCAGGAAGAAACCTTTACTGACGAGATTGCCTTAGAACTTACTGTTGGAAATTTTAAAGATGAAGCTCCTGGTTTAGTAGGACAGCTTGTAACCATAAAAGGTACAGCTGATCATATTTGTTCGCATGACGGAAAAAAACTCTTTCTGATAGATGTGGACATGCCCGGTAGAGTAAAAGTTGAAACCGGTGAAGATGTACCAGCTTTTAACAGTGAATTGGAAGGCTACGATTTTATTATTCAGGGCCTGGTTGCCGAAACAATAGTGGATGAAGCCTACCTGCATGACTGGGAAGAGCAACTCAAAGCTGATACAGAAGAGCATGGACGCCATTTGGATGGTGAACATAGCCACGATGCCGAAGACGATGACCATCATAGTTCTGAAGCTGCTTTTGAGCAAATTGAAAATTACCGCCAAATGATGAAAGATCAAGAGGTTGAACATTTGTCTTTCTATCATATTATTGCTGTATCATACGAAGTGGTTGAAGACTAAACAGACTTAAAAATTTGGTTTCATATTCAAAAATAAATTCTTGCCTATAACTATCGTATATGGCTTTTAAGTGGCGTAAGTGGAATCGTGCCATCCATCGTGATTTTGGTTATTTATTTTTTGGAATGACCGTACTTTATGCTTTGTCGGGTATTGCTTTGAATCATAGGGCACATTGGAATCCTAATTTCATAGTGATTGAAAAAGCAATTACCGAAACTCCTTTTACTGACAAGCCCGACAAAGAAGAGGTAAAAGACTTATTAGAAAAATATGGAATTTTGTCTGTCTATAGGAAACATTATTTTCCTAACGACAGGCAGTTAAAAATTTTCCTGACCGGAGGCAGTGCATATGTCAATCTGCAAACCGGAAAAGGAATGATTGAAATGACCCGTAGGCGGCCTGTTTTCAGGGAGATCAATTACTTACACTATAACCCCTCCCCTACCTGGACCTGGTATTCAGATATATTTTCTGGGGCATTAATAGTATTAGCTATTACCGGATTACTTATTCCGCGTGCTAAAGATGGTATTACTGCAAGAGGAGCATGGCTAAGCTTGTTAGGAATACTGATCCCATTACTTTTTATCATCTATTACTTATACTGATTATGACAGGAATCTGGATTGCTCTGCTTTTTATTGTGTGGTATGCATTAGCTTTGTTCATCTCAGAGAAATTGCATACACACTGTCGGGCAGGTAAACAATGGCTGTTTTTCTTTGGGATGATAGGCAGTCCGCTTCTATCATGGATAATAGTACTGATTTTTCCTAAGAAAATATAAACTGTTAGTTTTTGATCAACTTGCGTGTCCAACTTTGAGTAGCGTTAGTCATATTTAAAAGATACACACCTTTCTTTAACCCTTGAACATTGATTTGTTGCGGGTTTTGTGTGATATGATATTTACGAATAGATTTACCGCTTAGATCGCATACATCTATCTGTAAATAATTTTTTTCAACAAAAGGACTGAATACGGTTACTATATCTGATGCCGGATTTGGTGTAAAGGAGAAGTATGCCGGGTTCAGATTTTTTGCTAGTCCGGTACTGATACTGATCACTTTTTCAAAGGTCCAATTATCAGGGTCAACTTGTATGGAAACTACTGGTTGACTAACAGGTACTTCAAAATGTTTGAAATTAGCATCCTGATAAAGCCTGATAATTTCATTGCTTCCATCGGCAAAATTGAGTCGGTACGACATGGTCATTTCAAACAAAGGTGTTGATGAAGATGGGGTTTGAGTTACATCCATAGTAAACATATCACCTTCTACATTCCATACAATTTCGTAGTTTGGATAGCCTTCTCCATAATACCATTGATCGAAGAATTGTGTCAGATCCAACCCACTAATTTCCGAAGCGATTTGTTTGAAATCTTCGCCTGTTGCAGTGCTATCGGCAAAATCTGTTTGAAAGGCCTGAAGAATTTCAAAAAAGATGTCGTCATTATTAATTTCATGTCTGAGCACATGTATAATAGCAGCTCCCTTGTCGTATGTCAGTCTGCCATCGAATATTCGTGTGATATTATCTGGTCCAATTTCGGAAGGTGGTATATAGACACTTCCGCCTGTTTTTTTCATCACATTGTTTTGCGTAGCGATTATAAAGCTTTGTCCTGACGCCCATCCTTTTATTTTCTCCTGCGCCAGATAATTTGTATAGGTTGCAAAGCCCTCATTGATCCATACATCGCTCCAGCTTGCGCAGGTAACATTATCGCCAAACCACATATGGCCCAGCTCATGAGCTACTAAATCAAAATTAAAATTACCAATGGTAGTCATGGTTTGGTTTTCCATTCCACCACCAAGTTGTGTAAGCGCATGTCCATATTTTTCCTGCCAGAACGGGTACAGTGTAAACAAATCGCTGTACACCTCTAATATCTCTGCGATATCATCTAATTTTTGTTGGTTATATGTCAGATAATCAGGATGGTTATACACAAAATTTTGGATTAGCAGCGAATCGCCTTGCATTGCTTCCGGGAATGCATAGGTATTGTATTCCTGATAATCGGCTACTGCAAAAGAGATCAGGTAGAATGCGATAGGATAGTTTGATTTCCATTCAAACCTATTTCGTTGATCGGGCATGGGTGTAATATTGGTAAGCAAACCTTGTGATGCAGCCATAGTTCCGGCGGGTACAGTGAGGAATACCCAAACAGAATCGGCTTTATCAGTAAGTATTTGTTTGCACGGAAACCATTCTTTTGCAGCATATGGAGCTGATAACGACCAGGTTACAGATTTTTGCCAGGTATAGGAAGTCGCATTGGTTACTCCCGCAAAAAATCCTCCGGTAGGAGGGGTGCCGCTGTAACTGATACGGGCTATAAAATTATCACCCTCAGAAAGCGGACTGACAGCTACTAATACATTATCTCCATCTCTGTTGAAATTACTATAACTCACGTTGTTGAAAATAATGCTACTAATGTTGTGCTGAGTGATCAGCTCAAAAGCAAAAGTATCTAAAACGGGCACCACAACTTTTCCATGAATTTCAACTGTACCACCTACATGAACACTGGTGTGACTTACTTCAATATTTAAAAAGTAAAAATGAACATCATATGCATGCAATAGATCGCTTTGCCAATCATTGCGATACGAAAACTGATCAATAGAGCCGGTTGGTGGAATGCGACTACAGTAATGCTCCGGATCAAAGGAATAGTTGATCTGAGCGAAAATGTTGAAAGTTGTTAAAATACCTGCTATCAAAAGGATTCTTCTCATCTTTGTACGTTATTTATGAAACGAAAACTGTATATTTATCGGGCTAAATTACAAATTCTTGAGGCGTAGTCTGCAATAAGTCGAATGAGTATGCTAGATCAATCAGCAAATATTTTGGTTAAGTCAATTGAAACGTTTATCCGTAGATACTTTAAAAATCGGTTATTCAAAGGATTGATATTTTTTACTTTACTGATCAGCTCGGTCTTTTTGGCTATGGTATTTCTTGAGAATCTGGCCTATTTGCCTACTTATATGCGAGCAATTCTCTTGTACGGATATTGTATGCTGTTTTTGATTGTATTGGTTCGCTATGTGGGTATTCCAGTCTATAAACTAATCCGATACCGGCAATCAATGAGTTATAAGGAAGCAGCAGTTTATTTAGGAAGATTTTTTCCAACCGTTTCGGATAAGCTATTGAATACTTTACAACTACAAGATCTATATAGCATTGACAACGAAACAGAATTATTGGTAGCTTCAATCAATCAACGGACTCTTCAATTATCAAAAATTCCGTTTGCTTCTGCCGTAAACTTACGCGATAACATAAGGTATTTGAGATGGACTAGTATCCCTTTGCTGATATTAATGGTTTTGTTTTTGGCAGCACCGGCATTTATACAGCAACCCACAGAACGGATACTTGATTATAACACTGTATATAACAAGCCATTACCTTTTACTGTTAGTATAAAATCACCTTTATTTGTTACTCAAAATTCTGATTATGAGTTGTTGATAGAATTGGAAGGAGATGAATTTCCGGAGCAGTTTCACATAGAAACTAACGGTATGAAAATGCCTATGGAGAGAATTGCTTCAAATGCGTTTTCACTGCGGTTTAAAAAGCTTAGTCAGGAAATGTTGTTCCAGATACGGGGAGGAAGGTATAACAGCGGAATATTGAAGTTAAATGTCTTTCCTAAGGCTATGTTGATGAGCTTTGAGGCTCATTTACAATATCCAGTATATATGAACAGGGAAAATGAATCAATTCGGGATCAAAACTGGATAGGTGTTCCCCAAGGTACTCTTATCAACTGGAGATTCTATACCCGTGCTACAGATGAACTACATGTAATGGTTGATAGTGCGAATCAGCAGGTAGATTTTCTGGAAGATAAATGGAGTTTAAAGACAATAGTGGATGCTTCTTTTGATTTAGAGCTGATTGCTTCAAATACACAAAGTGGTCCTTCTGAGCCTATGCTACTGCATATTGAATCAATTCCTGATGAATGGCCATCTATCAGCGTTCAATTGATAGAAGATGAATATTTGAACTCAAACAAATACTTTACCGGTCTTATAGATGATGATTATGGTTTTAGCCGGCTTGAAAGGCGAATCGAAATTACTGATGGTGAGGGACAAATCCTGAAAGAAAATGTGGAGGTACTACAACTTGATCCAACGCTTTTGCGACAACAGTTTTTCTATTTTCTTACGTTGGATTCCTTGCGAATTGAGAACGCAAAAGAGATAGTGGTGCAATTTGCGGTATATGATAATGATCTGGTAAGAGGCCCAAAAGAAAAATTATCACAGCCTTTTACTTTGCTTTTCACTGACCCATCTATACTTGATTCAATTTCAAAGGCACAGGAAGAATTGATTACCAAATCATTAGAAGAAGTGAAAGAAGAATCTGCCTTGTTAAGACATGAAATGAGAGAGTTTCAAAGGGAACTTCTTCAAAAAAAGGAATTGGATTGGAATGACAAACAACAACTTGAAGAGCTGATTCATAGACAACAATCACTTGAAAATTTATTGGAAAGTTTAAAAGAAGATCAAAAAAAATTAAATCAATTTAATCAGGATCATGATTTGGTGCAAGAGCGTTTATTAGAAAAACAGCAACAGGTCGATAAACTTATAGAAGAGATTATTCCAGAAGACATCAGGCAAATGATGGAAGAATTGCAAAAATTATTGGAAGAACTGAATAAGGATCAGGTGGCCGAGATGCTTAAGAATTTGGAGATGAATAACGAAAAGATTGAGGAGATGTTAGACCGAAATCTGGCCCTTTTAAAGCAGTTGCAATTCGAAAAGAAGATGAATCAATGGATGGAAAGATTAGAGAATTTATCAAAGGAGCTGATTGAGAATGCTGAAAATACTTTAGAAAAGGGAAGGGATAAGGAGAAACTTTCAGAGGAGTTGAATAGAATACAGGAAGCATTCAAAGATGAGATTTCTTCACTTGATCAATTGAAGCAGGAAAATGAACTTTTAGAAAAACCTTTTAATCTTGAGAATACTGAAGTAGAGGAACAAGAAATAGAAAGTGAATTAGAACAGGGGCAGGAGAGTTTATCCCGGAAAAAGAACAAAGAATCACATGATTCCCAACAAAATGCAGCGCAGGGGATGCAGCAGCTGCGTGATAAAGTTCAACAGATGATGCAAATGAGTTCAATGCAGCAATTGGCTGAAGATGCTGCAGAAGTACGTTTTTTACTTGAAACAATCTTAAGAATTTCCTTCGCTCAGGAAGATGCGTTAATGAGTTTGCACCAGATTCGGCGTGATGATCCCGCTTATGTTGGTATCATGAAAGATCAAAGTATGATAGCTGAGGCATTTCTTACTGTTGAAGATTCTCTGAGGGCCATCAGTAAAAGGCAACCCATGATAGAGAATTTTGTTTTCAAGGAGATAAACGAAATAAATGATCATATTACTGAATCACAAGAATATATGAAAGACAGGCATTCGTCTCAGGCGGCTGCATCACAGCAATATGCCATGATGGGAATGAATAATTTAGCTTTGCTGTTAGCTGAGTCACTCAAAAAAATGCAGGAAAACATGGGCATGCCAAGTCCAATGCAAGGTGAGGGACAATGTGCTGATGGACAAAGTCCAGGAGATGGAATACAAAATCTTAGGGAAATGCAAGATGCGTTAGGGCAAACTCTTCAGGATCTTATGGACGGTAAAAACAGCGGTCAAAATGGAATGGGGATGAGTGAGGAGATCGCCCGTATGGCAGCTCAACAAGAAGCGATACGAAATCAGATGAAACAATTAATAGACGGATTGAAAGCTGAAGGGGAGTTAGGGGATAAAGGACTAAGTGAAGCACTAAAAGAGATGGAAATGTTTGAGGAACAATTAGTGAATAAACAATTGAATCAGAACTTAGTAAAGCGACAGAATGAGATAATGGTTCGATTGTTAGAATCCGAAAAAGCAATCAAAGAGCGAGAGAAGGAGGAAAGAAGAGAATCGACTGAATTTAAAGGCGAAAATTTTGGAAACCTTATTGATGAAAATGAGTATAAACGTATTATAGAGCGACAGTTGGATATGTTAAGGACTGCACCTTTAGACTTGCAGCCTTATTACAAGCGTAAATTGTCAGAATATTTTATGAGATTTAATATACAAGCCAGGCATGAGAAAGATCAAATTCAATAAGGAGCAAAATCAATTTGATTTATTTGAGAGATATTTGGAAGACGCTCAAAGGGAAGGAATCATTGATGATACAAATTTAGGTGCACTTAATGTGACTGCTTCCAGACTTTATTCCTTTCTCCAGACTGTTTCTGACGAAATCGAGTACAGCCTTGATTTATCATCTGATCTACATGGAATAAAATTACAATTAATTTTGGAATCCAAAAATGGTGAGAATTTACATGGGATTGAATCAGTTATAGATGAAATAAAATCTATGAAACTTTTTGAGTTTTGGAAAAAAGATAGTCTTTCAAATTCCTATATTTTTGTATTCTCCGATTATGGCATTCAGTCGCATTTACAACGGGAGAGGCAAAGGTCTTTGAAAGCCTTTTATAAGGAAACACCTGTTTTCAAGTCTTATGAAATTACCGGTGATTGAGTTTTATTCGATTGATGTTGACTTGCCTGTTTTTTTAACAGATCGTACTAAGAGCTGGATAGATAGTGTCATACGTGATAAGGGGAAGAGGACCGGAGAGGTCTTTTTTTTATTTTGTACAGATCAATTTCTGCTTGAGTTAAACAAAAAATTTCTCAACCATGATACGTTTACTGATATACTGACTTTTCCAAATTCAGAAAATCCAGATTTACTAAGTGGCGAAATTTATATAAGTCTTGAAAGGGTTTGGGAAAATGCTAAGAAGTTTTCACAAGATAAAGAAAGTGAGTTACATAGGGTTATGATACATGGCATACTTCATTTGTTGGGATACGAAGATGGTACGGATAAGGAGTCAAGAATTATGAGAAAAGAAGAGGATGATGCGCTTAAAAAACTAATTAACCACTTAAAAATCAAATAGATACTATATAGTTTCACGTGAAACGTTCAAATTTTAACTAATCATGCTTTTTGACACATATGATGTAATCGTAGTTGGAGGTGGGCATGCCGGAGCTGAAGCTGCGGCTGCAGCAGCCAATATGGGTAGTAGGGTACTACTTGTTACGATGAATTTGCAGAATATTGCACAAATGTCCTGTAATCCGGCTATGGGTGGTATCGCGAAAGGACAAATCATACGCGAAATAGATGCCTTAGGTGGCTATTCTGGAATTGTTACAGATAGAACTATGATACAATTCAGAATGCTAAATAAATCGAAGGGACCTGCCATGTGGAGCCCAAGAGCTCAAAATGACCGCATGCTGTTTTCAATGGAATGGCGTAATGTATTGGAAAAAATTAAGAACTTAGACTTCTGGCAGGATACAGTTACAGCCGTATTAGTAAAAGATAAACAAGCAATAGGGGTAAGTACAGCGATGGGTATGAAGATTTATAGCAAGACAGTTATACTTACAAACGGAACATTTTTAAATGGATTGATACATATTGGTGAAAAATCTTTTGGCGGTGGTCGAATGGGTGATAAAGCAAGTATTGGTTTAACCGAACAACTCGTTGACTTAGGATTTAAATCTAACCGCATGAAAACCGGAACCCCAGTGAGAGTCGATGGTAGAACTATTGACTTTAGCAAACTGAATGAACAAAAAGGGGATTCCTATATCGGAAGATTTTCATTTACAGAACCAATTCATCTTAAAAACCAACGAAGCTGCTGGATAGGGTATACCTCAAAAAAAGTACATGAAACATTGAGGACCGGATTCCATTTGAGTCCAATGTTTAGTGGGAGAATTGAAGGAATAGGACCAAGATATTGCCCTAGCATAGAAGATAAAATTGATCGCTTCGCAGATAAAGATTCACATCAATTGTTTGTAGAACCAGAGGGATGGAATACAATAGAGTATTATGTGAATGGTTTTAGCTCCTCATTACCCGATTACATACAACTTAAAGCATTGCGACAAATAGAAGGCTTTGAGAATGCAAAAATATTTCGCCCAGGTTATGCCATTGAATATGATTATTTCCCACCTGAGCAACTTTATCATACTTTAGAAACAAAATTAATTGAGAATTTGTATTTCGCAGGTCAGATAAACGGAACAACCGGATACGAAGAAGCTGGAGCACAAGGCTTGATGGCCGGCATCAATGCACATTTAAAATTTAATGGACAACAAGCTTTTACCCTAAACCGATCAGAAGCCTATATAGGTGTGTTAATTGACGACCTTATTACAAAAGGCGTGGATGAACCGTATCGTATGTTTACAAGCCGGGCTGAATACAGAATACTGCTCAGACAAGATAATGCAGATTTTCGGTTGACAGAAAAATCGTATAAGATTGGATTGGCTTCTGAAGAACGTATGGAAATATTCAGGAAGAAACAAACGAAGGTAAATGAGTTGACCGAATATCTGCGTACTAAAAGTAGTAAACCAGAAATTTTAAACCCGATCTTAACTAAGGCAGGAACTACGGCTGTTGTATCAAAACAAAAGTTAGCAACAGTGCTATTGCGACCTCAAATTAAACTAAGCAATCTGATGGAGATACTTCCTTCAGAACTCTTTAGAGCTGAAGATGCAGAATCTGTAGAAATTTTAGAAGCAGTTGAAATATTATTAAAATATGAAAACTATATCGCAAAAGAAAAAGAAATAGCCGATAAATTAAGTCGTTTGGAAAATGTATTTCTCAAATCTGATTTTGAATATAAATCACTTCAATTTCTTTCTTACGAGGCCAGAGAAAAACTAAGCAAAATAAAACCAACTACACTTGGACAAGCCTCTCGAATTAGCGGGATCACACCCTCAGATATTTCTCTATTAGCCATATATCTTGGACGTTAAAGAATAGTTCCACGTGAAACAACCCATATTTCATCAACGAAACGAATGCATTATTTGCGGCTCAACGCAACTTGAAAAGTTATTCGATTCAAAAGACTTCTTCTTGACAAAGGAAAACTATTCCCTGATAAAATGCCGGGATTGTAGCTTGATATTGACAACCCCTTATCCTGATGAATCAAATGCAGCTGCGTACTATGAAAGCCAGAACTACTTTAGTCATCAAGATAGAAAGGAAGGGACAATAGCGAAGATTTATAATTTAGTGAAAATACTCAATGTCAAAAAAAAGTATCAAGTAGCAACAAAAAACCTGACCGTTGGAAAAGTATTTGATATTGGATGTGGAACCGGCGATTTCCTGAGTTATAGTAAAAAACATGCGTGGGAAATTTTTGGACTTGAGCCAAATAATGATGCAAGAAAACTAGCAGAAGAAAAGCTCCAGACCCAACTATTGAAATCAATTGAACAAGCAGAATTGAAATCTGAAGAAATTCAATTGATTACTCTTTGGCATGTGTTAGAACATATATATAAGCCGGAAGAACTAATGCGCTTTATTGATAAAGTATTAGATAAAAATGGACGACTTGTAGTTGCATTGCCAAATTACGAGTCATACGATGCTGTCTATTACCGAAAATATTGGGCTGCCTTTGATCTGCCAAGACATCTGTTTCATTTCAATAAAAAATCTATTGTACAGCTGATGAATAAGCACGGCTTAGTACTAAAAAAAATTGTCCCTATGAGATGGGATGCCTACTATGTGTCAATCTTAAGTGAAAAATATAAAAATCCAGAATCTATATCTTTCTTTGTAAAAGGATTGTATAAAGGTTTTATTTCTAACTTTAAAGCAAAAAGGACTATGAACTATTCCAGTCTTATTTATATTTTTGAGAAGAAATAATATGAATGCTTTCTTATAAGGCATATTTGAACACCTATATTTTGGGTAAATCTTAAAAGAGTGAACAAATGAAACTAAGAAGTTTTTCTTTGTTTTTTTTGATAGTATTATATCTTTTTCTGTTTGTTCGATTCAGCACACACAAACAACCAAAAGATATTGCCGGGCGTATAGGTAAAGCTCTTGTCGAGTTGCAGGAGGATCAATTACAATATACAGAACAATTAACAGACGATTTTATTGAAATTATAGAAAATGACTCTACATTGGATTCGTTTGATAGGCTGCAAAAAGAAGCGCAAACAAATGGACTTTTGCTTTTTATACTTCAAGATGATAGTTTATTCTACTGGAGTTCTAATCGAATAGATTATACCGATCTTACTTCGCTTGACCTTCAAACGAAAAGCAGCCTGATTGAAATTCACCAGAATTGGTTCAATATAGTTAGGCTCGAACGGAATGATTTAATCTTATATAGTTTAAAACAGATTTATTTTCATTATCCCATCCAAAATAAATATTTGAAAGATGGATTCGACGAGACACTTTTTCCTTTTGCAGAATCGTATTTCATAACTACAGATTCTATTGAATCAATACCCGTCTTCTATAAAGATGATGGGTTGGCCTTTTATATAACAGTTAATAGCCAACTGATCAAAGCTGATACTGAAAAAAAATCAGTCATTCTGTTGTTGATTTTACTGATTCTTTTGACTTTGCTGTACAGAATGATATCGGATGGCTATATATGGCTAAGTAAAAAAAGTGGATTTACTGAAAATATTTCAATTTTAGCTATAGTTGATATTTTAATTATCCAGATTGTAATCCGGATATTTGGAAAATACTTTATAAATATTGATAATGAGCTATTTAAGCCTATAGCTTTTAGTAGTGGACTTTTGTTTCCATCATTAGGATACCTCATTTTACATGTGCATGCCATACTGCACATGGCACTGATCTTTTTTAAATCGAAAATTGGATTTAAGCAGAAGCCAAAAAACAGTATCAATATTCTTCTCCTGATAATATATCTTGTTGCATTTCAGGTTTTTGTGCTTGGTTCTATAACAACCGTTCTGCATTTATTTTCCAATTCAGGAATTTCTTTGTCGTATGCTGAAATGTATGCGCTAAATATTGGGAGTTATTCCTTACTTCTGATTGCTGTAGTTCTTCATTTTGCCATGTTGTTGATAGCAGTGGGTTTTTATTTGAGAACAAAAACAATTTCTGTTTCACCCGGCTTAAAACATTTGATTTCCGGAATAATATTGATACTCACCGGAATGGGAATATATTTCTCAGATTTTACAACCATTCTTTGGGTAGCTATTTTCTATATCCTATTATTTTATTTTGTGCTTGACAGGCTACCCTCTAAGATTCCGGAAATTCTTGGAAAAACCTTTTATTTCTATTTATTGGTGTTTCTCTCAGCCTTTATGTTGACCTATCTAATATATTCCATAAATGTAGAAACGGAATCTAATGAACTGCAATTAGCAGCCCATAAGTTAGCTCAGGAATCGGATCCTATGTTTGAATTTTTATTTCCGGAAGTTCTTGCGCAAATTGAATCAGACGAAGTGGTGAAAATCTTGCTGCAATCTTCTGCTGAAGACAATGAAACAGAAAAAATATACAGCCATATTGAGACGAAATATTTTAGCGGCTTTTTTGAAAAGTATTCTGTTGAGCAAACCCTTTGCCATGAAGATCAAACCTTGTTGATCCAACCAGGAAACTATACTGTTTTATGCGAAGAGTTTTTTAGGCAGTTAATTGAAAATCATGGTAAAGAGGTGATACCAGCTCGATTATTTTTAATAGATGACAATATAGAAGGATTTTATTATTTGTCTGTAATTCCCCTTAGTTATTTTGAACATCAACACGAAATATCTTCAACTCTTTATATTGAATTTTATTTCAAATATGTTTCAGAAGGCCTTGGATATCCTGATTTATTAATTGATCAGTCAAAACAATTTATCCAGGATTTTGCGTCCTATTCTTTTGCTAATTATCGGGATGGGGTATTAAGCTATAAATTTGGTTCGTTTTTCTATCCAGGTATTCTTGACCAGCTGCCCTATCAAATTGGACATACATTTGATTTTGATGGGTTCACGCATCTCTATCAGCAAGTCAGCAATCACAAAGTATTGATTATAAGTAGAAAAACAAAAAATATTCTGAATGCTATATCCCCATTCTCATTTTTCTTTTTAACACTATTAGGCATTACAGCATGGGTATATGTGCGGCTTAGATTGAAAAATAATTCCGTTTCATTGGCTGATGTCAGTTTCAGATTTAAGTTTCAGATGATAGTAGTTGCTTCTTTGTTTATTTCTTTTGCCTTTATCGGTCTAAGTTCTACTTATTTTCTGTCGAATATTTATACCACTAAAAACAAAGATTTTCTGATAGAAAAGACTAAGTCAGTAGCTATTGAATTAGCACAGCAAATTTTAACGCAGAATTCTCAGGAAGATGAGGCATTTGACTACGCACATCAGTTGGTGATGAACTTGTCACATATTTATTTTACAGACATCAATTTGTTTCATACTGATGGGGAATTACTAGCAAGTTCCCGTCCAGAAATATTCAAACAGCGTCTGCTGTCAGCTCGTATGGACCCGGTAGCTTATCAGGAAGTTCACCGAAAAAAGAAAATCTTTTTCCTGCATGAAGAAAACATTGGATCAAGTAGTTATATGTCTTCTTATATTCCTTTAATTTCGGATACAGGCGAAACTATCGCATATATTAATTTACCCTTTTTCGCTCTTGAGAAAGAACTTAAAGCTGAAATTTCAGCCCTTATATTTTCCTATACTAATGTATTTCTTTTCCTTGCTGCTATTGCTATCAGTATTGCATTGTATTTTTCAAGGCGACTGACCCAACCATTGGAGATGATACAGGAGAAAATGAAATTAGTACGCATTGATAAACTCAATGAAAAAATAAAATGGAGAAGCCGCGATGAATTAGGGCAATTAGTCGATCAGTATAATAAGTTATTGGATCAGCTACAGGAAAGTGCAGAACTTTTGGCCAGGTCAGAACGTGAACTGGCTTGGCGGGAGATGGCAAAACAAGTTGCCCATGAAATAAAAAACCCACTTACACCTATGCGACTAAGCATACAATATTTAGAAAGGGCTTGGCAGGAAAACGACCCTGATATTGATGAAAAAATAAAAAATACAGCACAAACTATTATCAATCAGATAGATACATTATCAACCATTGCTTCTGCCTTTTCTGATTTTGCCAATATGCCCGTAAGTACTCCAACACCGCAATTAGTGAGTGAAATCATTGCCGAAACCATCATGTTATTCGATAAGATAGACACCGTAAGTTTTCGGTTTATAGATCATACACACAGGAAAACAATGGTAAATATTGATCAGGACAGCTTCAGAAGAGCTCTGACAAATTTGATTAAAAACAGCATACAAGCCATAGGTAAAAAGAAGGATGGAAAAATAGATTTTGAGCTGTCAATACACGATCAATCCTGTTATATCGTTATTTCTGATAACGGAAAAGGAATGAGTAGCGATGAGGCAGCAAAAGTTTTTACACCTAATTTTACCACCAAATCAAGTGGAATGGGATTAGGGCTGACTATGGTGAAAAATATAGTGCATACGGCTGGTGGTAGTATTAGTTTCAGCACAGAACCGGATAAAGGCACTATGTTTACAATCGTTTTACCTACAGTAATTAGCACACAACCCTAAGCCTTGCTAGCCCTTATGAAGAAAACAAATCCCATAAAAAGTCTGGCAGGTCAAACATTGGTATATGGTATGGGAACCATAGTACCACGTATCTTGAATTATTTTTTAGTTCCTTTTTACACGCGTATATTCGATCAGGCTTTATACGGTCAGATCACTGAATTATATGCCTACCTGGCTTTCCTGTTAGTGCTGCTGACGTATGGGATGGAGACAGCATTTTTCAGGTATGCTCAAAAGCACGACACTCAAAAGGTTTTTAATAATATTTTCTCTTCTATACTGTTTACAAGCGGTATCTTTTTCGTTGCAGCAGTCATACTTTTTCCCGTATTAGCCGATATGATACACTATTCGGGCAATCCCGAATATATTCTTTTCATAGCCGGCATAGTAGTGCTCGATGCCCTTACAGCCATTCCTTTTGCTTTATTACGTAAACAAAATAAAGCCGGCCGATTCGCTATGATCAAAATAGTAAATGTAGTAGTCAATGTAGGGCTTAATTTACTGTTTCTTATAGTGATACCTGATTGGTCGCTGCAAACTGCCCAGTTGTTTTTTGGCGCTTCTGCAAGCTTAGTGATCTGGGTCTTTATTTCCAATCTGTTGGCAAGCCTGCTGAGTTTGATCATGTTGTTTCCTTCTATAAGCACCTACAAATGGGATTTGTCGTTTGCTTTCCTGAAACCTGTATTTCAGTATGCATTGCCGGTTTTAGTAGTTGGCTTAGCTGGAATGGTGAACGAAATGATCGATAAGATACTGTTGAAATATTTAGTTAACGGTACAGACAATCCATTAGCGCAGCTTGGTATATACAGTGCCAACTATAAATTAGGAGTACTAATGACGCTATTTATACAGATGTTTCGATACGCTGCCGAACCCTTTTTCTTTGCCGAAGCTGAAAAAAAAGATTCCAAACAATTGTTTGCAGTAGTGATGAACTATTTTGTCATTGCAGGATTGCTTATTTTCTTAGGTGTTTCACTACTGATTGATTTGTTTCAATATTTCATAGGACCCGATTTTCGTGAAGGACTTTTTATAGTGCCCATCATATTGTTGGCTAATTTGTTTTACGGCATTTATTATAATTTAGCTATCTGGTATAAACTCACCGATCGTACTGGCGATGGAGCAAAGATAGCAGTGGGAGGAGCTGTGATCACTATTGTATTGAATATTGTCATGGTACCGGTATTTGGTTATGCAGGTGCAGCATGGGCACATTTTGTCTGCTACTTTATAATGATGACAATTTCTTTTATATGGGGTCAAAAAGTATATCCCATACCGTATCAATTGAAAAATCTTGCGAAATATTTGGCTTTAGCTCTTGCAATTTATTATTTAGCAACCCATATTCCAATTTCCAATCATTTTTGGAGACTATCAGCCAACTTTGGCTGGATAGCTTTGTTTGCACTGTTAGCATTGTCAACTGAATATAAAAACAGCCGACATCTGATTAAGGGAACTGATACTAGCTGATCAAGCTATTATGTTCATCCAATCAACTGCCGGATTACTACCGAAGCGCAGATACATCCGAATAGGGCCGGCATATAAGAAATGGTTCCTACCGTAGAACGTTTATTCATTTCGCCTTTTTCTGGTTTGATAGCTGATGAAGCCACTTTTTCAGGTGAATATACAGCTGTTATTCCATCCCAAACATCTAATTTATGTAGCTTCTTGCGGATGTAATAAGCTAAACGACAGTTTGTGGTTTGCCCTATATCTACTACTTCTATTTGCGAAGGATCCAATTTCCCTCCAGCTCCCATAGAGCTGACAACAGCAAATCCAGCTTTGCGGGCATGATAAAGCAGATAAACTTTAGGTGCCAGGGTATCAATCGCATCCACCACATAATCGTATGGATGATTGAGTACATCTAACAAAGCCTGATCTTTTATATAATGTGGAACTGTATGCAATTCTAACTCAGGATTGATATCAAGCAAGCGATCTTGCATGGCGGTAGTCTTGAGCATCCCGTCGGTACTGTGCAACGCAATCAGTTGTCGGTTACGGTTTGATGGCTTTATCTTGTCGCCATCTACTATGGTAAGCTTTCCTATACCGGATCTGACAAGCTGCTCGGCACAATAAGCTCCTACACCTCCAAGCCCGGCAACTAATACATGACTTTTAGCCAATATTTCCAATTTCTGCTGTCCTAAAAGAAGAAGGCTGCGCTCTTGCCAATGTTCAGTCATCAGTGATCGTACTAAAAATGTTAGAGTAATTTTGTTGGATGACCTTGCATAGCCGGCTTACTGAAGTATTTCGCAGGCTTGCCGCTTTTTGATAAACACTTTGAATAGATATATCAGCTATGTCGGTTTCCAAAAATAAGAAGCTGTCGGGTATGACCTTTACTGCTTCGTGAAGTTGTGGGTTATTGTCAAGTAGGGCTGCTCCGAGCGAAAGATGTATTTGGTGCCTGATACATTGCCGGACTTGAATGCTGTTTCCTCTGAACCCGTGAATGATCCAGCTTCCTGTTGGATACTTTTTACGAAACGGGAATAATGAGTCTAATGCTCTCACTACGTGTATGATAAGTGGTAGTTTCAGTTGATTGGCAAATACTATATGTTGTTCAAACACTTCTAATTGTAAAGCCCATGGTGCAGAGATACTGCGGTCTAATCCTGTTTCGCCTACTGCACAAAATTTCGGATGAACTGAAGCTTGTAAAACATACTCCCATGCCTGATCTATATCCACCTTTTCTAATTGCCAGGGATGTATCCCTGCCGAAAAAAGAATCCGGTCTCCCTGTGGTATTGCTTCACCAACCATAAGGCTGATGACGGATAACATAGCATCAGACGGCTTTTTACCTAAATGGGTATGTATATCAATATATTCAGCCGCTTGTCTCATCAGCTGCAAAAATACGAAAGCCGGTTTAATTGTTTTCACTTTAAGCTGTCTCAAAGTGTCTCTCCCTTATTAGATCTGTGGATCTAATTCGTAGCAGATTAAAGGAAGCTTTCTTTTAAATAAAACATGATTATTCCTTGTTTTTGTGTTAGCTTTGTAGCCATGAAAAGATTATTTAGTATGATCTATCAGCCCTCAGACAAACTCAACTACCTGAATATTAAGGAACGCGATAGGTTTTCCTGATAATCCTATTTTGATAAGGCTGTCCAGCCAACCCATCATTCAGCGTTTTATAAAAATATTTTATCATCTAAAAAATCAGGAAATCATGAAATTACCTTTTGCAGAATCATATCGTATAAAAATGGTTGAACCGCTGCATCGCAGCACCTTGCCCGAACGCCGTCAATGGATAGAAGAGGCACATTACAATTTGTTTAATCTTAAAAGCGAGCAAGTATATATTGACTTGTTGACCGATTCAGGGACAGGCGCTATGAGCCAGCTTCAGTGGGCGGAGATGATGCTAGGCGATGAAAGCTATGCCGGCGCTTCTTCTTATTTTAAACTGAAAAATGCGATTAATGAAATTACTGGCTTTCCATTTTTTCTACCCACTCATCAAGGCAGAGCAGCAGAGAATGTGTTGTTCTCAAGCCTGATAAAAGAAGGAGACCTGATACCGGGTAACGCCCACTTTGACACTACTAAAGGCCATATAGAATTTCGTAAGGCTGAGGCAGTTGACTGTACTATAGACCAGGCTTATGATATCAATTTAGACGCACCTTTTAAAGGAAATATTGACTTGAAAAAGTTAGAGCAGGTGTACAGTACACATAGTGTTGAAAAAATACCTTGCGTCATCATCACTGTGACATGTAACACTGCCGGTGGCCAGCCTGTTTCTATGCAAAATATACGTGAAGTAAGTACTCTATCCAAGAAATATGGTGTCAGAGTGGTTTTCGATGCGGCACGCTTTGCCGAAAATGCGTATTTCATCAAGACACGCGAAGCCGGTTATCAGGATACAAGCATACGTGAAATTGTACGGGAGATGTTTTCCTATGGGGATGCGATGACTATGAGCAGTAAAAAAGATGCCATAGTGAATATGGGCGGTTTTATTGGCTTTAGAGATAAGGAGCTGTTCGAGCAGTCATCAGTGTTCAATATTATGTTTGAGGGATTTGTGACCTATGGCGGCATGTCGGGGAGAGATATGAATGCGTTGGCTCAAGGCTTGTATGAGGGTACTGAGTACGACTTTCTGGAAACCCGTATCGGGCAGGTGGCCTATCTTGGCGGATTGCTTCGTGAGGCGGGAATACCCGTACAATACCCTTTTGGAGGTCATGCCATATTTGTGGATGCTAACTCTTTTTTACCCCATGTTCCCCGTGAGGAATTTAAAGCCCAAACCTTAGCTGTTGAATTGTATTTGGAAGGTGGAATACGGGGCGTTGAAATAGGAGCTATACTTGCCGACAGGGACCCCATCACACGCGAAAACAGATACCCAGCTTTGGAGCTTCTACGCCTGGCAATACCAAGACGTACCTATACCAACAATCATATGAACTATGTGGCAGCCGCGCTGATCAATGTCTGGGAACGCCGAAATACGATCCGCAGAGGATACCGCATCGTGAAGGAAGCCCCTATACTCCGACATTTCACGGTTACCTTAGAGAAAATCAGCGAGTAACAGCCTAGAATTTCGATCCCATAAATAAGGGAAAAACGATGTAAGACCAGTACTAAACCATGTAAAAAAGTTTCAGATCAACTAACTGGGTTTGTTCGCATGATGGTTTTGTTATATCGTATCCTGCTGAATAACTTATAGTTACCATACGCCTATTAATTACTAGCTATAAGATCAATAGTATATAACTTTTGGTTGGCTCTTGTAATACTGTCCATTATATGGGATCCTCCAGCAAATGTAGTGTACGAATCCTAATCCGGCATCAGCAAGAAATCGGTCAAGTCTTAGTATAGATGCAGTTTAGTGGATGGATGCATAGAGTTTGCATTATTTTCTTGTAAAAAATAAATAAATAGGTTGCAAAATAAAAAAATACCTCCTATTTTTGTAAGCAATAAATAAAAAGTCAACTAAATCAACAAGGATATGAATAAATCAAGGTAAGCTCAGAAATAGCCAACGCCAAACATGCAAATTCCAGCTATTCTTATAACATAGTGAAACACACTAAAAATCTATCACAAGGTGGCCGACTATCGACCGGAATATCCAAGCAACGAGCTGAGGCGATAAAATGTGTAGGCGAAAGGTATAAGCATGGTGTGTATGGATGTGGTATATTTACGATGTAAATTAGACGTTACAGCATATTTTAAAAAAAAGAAATCTGTCTTCAAAACCAAAAACATATAAACCAAATAATTCAACGAAAAATATGGAAACAATCATTATAGACAACATAACAGAAAACGATGTAACTAATAAACAACTAAGAATTACTGTTAACAATAAAAAACTATTTCCTAAAGAAATTTTGGGTAAACCAATTAATCACAACTTACTTTTTTCTATTTATCCAGAATCAGAAACATATCAAGCAAGTTATAAAATTGGGTCCTGGGATGGAAAGTCGAGGAGTGGAATTTTAAAATTGCCTAAAAACATATATGAGGAAATACTAAAAATAAAATCCAATTCAATCTTAGAAATATCCAAAGGAGAGAATAAATATATAATTAAAAAAATAAAATAGCGGTAGGTGATAAACAGTTTGAACGCAAGACAGATAAACCGTTACAACTGTACAAAATATTTGGGATTCGGTAGGAAAAAAGTATTATCTTCGTATCAACATTTGTCGGTAAAATCCGCCCTGCGTCAAGCCGCCAGAGGCGTTAGGCACAAGTTGTACAAAAGAGAATGTTTATGAATAGAGTTGAATTTAAAGAAAAATTATCGAAGATTAAATCTGTCAAAAGTAAAACAGGGGGAGCTAGTTATCATTCAATTAAAGTAAATGGTAATGTTATAGAGTTTGTAAGGGAAGGAAACATAAAAATTGAAAAGATTTATATTGATGAATTGCTTGATTTTTATCTAAATGGGAATGACATTACAAAAACAGGCGAAGCTAAAAAATATATTGGCGGAAGGGTGCAATCGCCAGCAGTTGCATTATTGATTGAGTTTTCAAAAATAGAACAATCGAATAAAGAAACTTCTACGCCGAGAAATACTTCAAATAACGAGCCTTTGATACTTAACAAAACAAGAACAAGTAAAACACAACTAAAAGATGAGGATTCTTTTTTTATAGCGATAGCAGAGATAGTTGGAGAAGATTATTTGTATTCTAAGAGCATAGGAAAACCAATCAATTCGGATCTCGTTTTTTTATCAAAAAATTATATTGATTTTGAATTTGAAGAATCCGTAAATAATTGCTATTCTGAAATACTAAAAAGATTAAATTCTCAAAATAAATTCTCTACTAGTAGCATAGCTCATAATATTGATGGATTAATATATAATCACCCGAAAATCGGAAGCCGTATTGTAGAATTTGATGAAGAACAACACTTTACACCTGCTCGAAAGGAATCAATTCTTTGTTTGTTACGAATTATTGAAAACGAGTATTTGACCGAACAACTTGGGTTATGTAATAATCTCACATATTTTCAAAATTACGTTTTAAAGAAACATAGAATAAGTGCAAAAGTGGAGGAACTGCCCGAAACCTTTAATGATTTCATTATTTGGCTAATAGACGTTAATGCAAAAGAATCGGGGTATATAAAAAGAAAGGAAAACTTTAACTTTATAGGAGGTAGAATTGCCCAGAGAGCCTATTATGACACATTAAGAGACACAGCTCATTTATCCTCGAAAAACAAATTAGATTCACCGATTAGATTTTCGAAAAAAGAAGTAGAAAACTTTTTTGAAATGGATTTTAAGGGAATAACAAAGAAAAAACTCAAAGAATTTATAACGAAAGAACTGAAAGAGAAATATAACCTATGCCTAACATATAGGACTTAAACGAAATGCAGCGCAGCGAAATTTCGGCTTAAGTCTTTGTTGACAGAAGCGTAGCGGGTCTTTTATTCTAGCTATGGGGTTTCAATTCGGGCGCTCAGTTGTTGAGAAGAAAATTGAGCCTTATTTTTTGATTTTCCGAGCCATTTTATCTACAATGACCGGCCCTTTTTTTTGTTTTTCATATCCTGTCGGATAAGATTTTGCCCTAATATTTGAAAATCAGCTGTTTTTTGATGATTTTCTTTAGGTTTGAGCATAAAAAATCTGTTCCGGTTTTACCGGAATTTTTTATTGGCTGGTTATCATCGTTTTGTGTTTATCGTTGACTTTTAGCGGAGGGGCATTAGCTGCAAATTGGATGATAATTTTCATCTTTCCGGTTTTGCAGCACGGACATTGCTCCAAGTCAATACCTAATTGTTCCTTGATGATTTCAAAGTAATCCGGCTTTTTATCCTGCACCGGCGGAAGAGTACTTTGTTTGAGTTGTTCTATCTGCAGTTTTAATGCATTGCGCGAAGCCAAAAAACCGTAATGACGGATTTTTACAAATCCCCGGGGTAAAATATGCATACAAAACCGTCTCAAAAACTCTACTGCAGTCAGAGTCATTTCCTTAGTCACGCCCCCATGACGGTAATCCTTCCATTTGAATGTTACCTGACCGTTTTCAATATTTACGATACGATGATTGCTGATAGCAATCTTGTGGGAATATCTACCCAGATAGTCAATCACGCTTTTAGCATTTCGAAAAGGCTGTTTGGCATAGACCACCCATTTCTTATCATAAAGATTCCGACGTAAAGCGATAGGAAAGTCCACATCCTTATCTCTCATCAATTCAAGAAAATAAGCCATGAATTTACCACGATAAACAACCCTTAACTGATTTATTGGAAAAAGAAAATTCCCTTCGGATTTACAACGCTTCCAATTGCCGTTTTTGTCTATTCCACCGCCCGGCACAATCATGTGTACATGTGGATGTAATGACAAATTTTGACCCCATGTATGCAATACTGACGTAATGCCAAGCTGAGCGCCAAGATGCTTGGGATCACTGCCGAATTGCATAAGTGTGTCCTTACTCGCCTGAAAAAGCAAGTTATACATCTTTTTCGGGAACTGAAGAAAATAAGTATTCAACTCCTCCGGCACAGTAAAAACCACATGAAAATAGGTGCAGTTCAGCAGTTGTCTTTGTCTTGCCAATATCCAACGTTCTCTGTCCGTGGCTTGACACTTCGGGCAGTGTCGGTTCCTGCAGGAATTATAGGCTATCCGTTCATATCAGCAATTTTCATTGTCGCAACGTTCAACATGCCCTCCAAGGGTTGCCGTCCGGCATATCTCCAATGTATGAAGTGTCTTTAACTGATGAGACGAAAGACGATATTTGGACCGGAATTCTTCACCATAATCACGAATGATTTGCCCTACTTCATAGTGAGGCCGCATCACTTTTGCTTCTGTACAAACCCATATAGTGTATCCAATGGCGAATGTGCCAATTTAGGGAGTACTTGAGCTATATGAAGATAAACAATAGTCGTTCGAAGTTGGGCATGACCAAGCAATGACTGGATGCTGTAAATATCCACTCCCTCTTCTAATAAATGCGTGGCAAAACTGTGACGAAGGGTATGCATAGAGCATTTTTCTGTAATCCCGGCTATGCGCCTCGCCTCATTGATGAGGTGCTGCATACTCCGATTGCCCATAGGCTTGCCTGGCTGAGAACCTTCAAATAAATATTCCTTGGGATTGTATTGTGAGAGATATTTGGGAAGGGCTTTTGCAATATACTCTAAAAGTATCACATATCTGTCCTTGCGACCTTTGCCGTTACGGACAAAAATCTGACGACGCTCTATACGCAAATCGGTTATTTTAAGCATATGTGCCTCGTTCAGCCGTAACCCTGAGGAGTAAATCAGCGCCAAAATAAAACGATACTTAAAACTGCGCGGTGCTTTTATTAACCGCTTTACATCCTTTTTGGAAAGCACCTCTGGCAGTGGGCTCTTCTTACGGATTACAGGCATCTTCAATGCCTCATCCCCCAACCCATACAGCCGATACCAAGAACGCATACCATAAACCGTAAACTTGAAGAAAGTCTCAGAATATTCTTCCTCTATGCTTAAATGGTACAAATACAGATTCATCTCCTCAACACTTATATTCTCAGGAGACTTCCCAAAATGAAGTGCTGTATGGGCAACATAACGACCATAGTTCACCAATAGACTCGGACTCATCTGGTCGAGCACAATTTGTTGTTTAAACCGTGAAAAACCTTCACGAAATCCCGGAACAAGCTCCTTGGCCCGTTTGATAATGAAAAGCTCTTTTTTTGACATAACTCTTTGTTTTTAGAATTAGGTCAAAGTTTGTAAGATTTACTATATTTGTTCTTGATATTTGTTCTTGGTTGGCTAGCGAAGCTTTTGTTCAACAGCCAGTTTTGCGTCAGGCGGGCTGACGTTCAAACGGGAAAGTTCCTGCGGACTTTCCCGCCCAAGCGCCAAGCCCCGAATCGTTAACTGCAAGCCGAGGTAAAATGCAAGATTGAACATTTAAGCAAGAAATATTTTTTATTTTTTTGTCAACGCACTTTAAACGATTTTATCCAACGCACGACAGCATACACAAAACCAAAAGAGCTAATTTTCAACCAACGCTATTACATTAAATGAACTTTTTTTAACTCACTAAATGAGATATGAATGAAAATAAAGTTATTTTTGTAGTAAATAAATTACGAGAAAATAATTAAAATGAACCGAATAAAACAGGTTTTAGAAGAAAAAGGAATTAAACAAGTTTGGCTCGCTAAAAAACTTGGTAAAAGCTACAATATGATAAATTCATATGCACAGAACAGAAGACAACCAAGCATTGAAGATTTATTCAAAATAGCTAAACTATTAAACGTTGATGCGAGAGATTTGTTAATGAAAAGTTCAAAAACGAATGACTAACAAGAAATTAAAGTTTATAGACTTATTTGCAGGTCTTGGTGGTTTTCACAAAGCATTAAACGATCTTGGACACGAATGTGTATTTGCAAGTGAACTTGATCTTACATTAAGAGGAGTTTATAAACAAAACTGGGGCATTGAAGCACAGGGGGATATAAAAAGAATAGTTGAAAATGAAATTGAATCTATCCCCGAGCACGATATTTTGTGTGCTGGTTTTCCTTGTCAGCCATTTTCAAAAGCAGGTAAGCAATTAGGAAGAGATGATGACAGAGGAACTTTATTTGATGAAATTATTAAAATTCTTGATTTTAGGAAACCAAATTATTTTATCCTTGAAAACGTTCCTTTTATAAAGAAACATGATAATGAAGAGACATGGAAATATATGCAAGATGAACTCTCATCATTGGGCTATGAAGTAGATTACCAAATTTATTCTCCACAAGATTTTGGAGTACCACAGCACAGAAAGAGAATATTTATTGTAGGTTCTTTATATGGGTTAGACCATTTCTCATTCGATGATATTGACGAACAAAAGTCTCCATTAATAGATATTCATCAATTCGTAGAAGAAAAACCGGCTATATTTAAAGAACTTCCTAAACCTAATCAAGTGTTTCTAAAACTTTGGCAAACATTTATTGACCAAATACCAAAAGATACAAAACTACCAGGTTTTCCAATTTGGGGAATGGAGTTCGGAGCAACATATCCTTATGAAAAATCCTATCCTTTAAAATTATCTGCAAAAAATCTTGGTAAATACAAAGGGAATTTTGGAGTTAGTTTGGATGGAATGTCAAAAGCAGAACAGAGAGCTAATTTACCAAGTTATTCAAGAGTTGAAAAAGTTTTTCCTAACTGGAAAAGAAATTACATTAGACAAAATAGAGAGTTTTACGAAGAAAACAAAAAACACATACAGAAGATAATTTCTGAAATAGCAAAAAGCCCATCTCAGAGTTGGCAAAAACTTGAATGGAATGTTGGTGATGGAGAAAGAAAAATAGAGAATTATATTATACAATTCAGAGCTTCTGGTATACGAGTAAAAAAAGCCGATTTTTTTCCATCGCTCGTTTGTACAAATACACAAATTCCAATTATTGGCTGGCAAAATCGCTATATAACTAGAGAAGAAGGGTTAAGATTACAGTCTTTAGAGGGTATTCAACTACCCGAAAACGATAATGCAGCTTTTAGGGCTTTGGGAAATGCTGTTAATTCTAAGATTGTCAGATTAATTGCTGAAAAATTAATCCAAAATAAATCTGATTTTATTAGCCCTGAAGCTAAAGTAAAAACACTTAATGGAGTAATCATTAACTCTCAAAATAAAAAAGACTTGGTATATGAAAGAACTAAATAATGTAAGTATTAGACCAGGTGTAACAATCCTTTCAGTTTTAAAGCACCTTAACTATAAACCGTATTATGCTTTAGCTGAATTTGTAGATAACGCAATTGATAGTTATTTAAAAAATGAAAATGAATTAAAAGAAATTGAAGGAGAAGATTTTAGATTAAGAGTTGATATTGAATTTGACAACAATAATAATCGCATTCAAATAAAAGACAATGCTGCTGGTATCCATTCCATAGATTATCAAAGAGCTTTTAGAGCGGCAGAATTACCTCCTGATAATTCTAGATTATCTGAATTTGGTATGGGCATGAAATCAGCTGCTTGTTGGTTTTCTAATAAATGGCAGGCCAAATCAAAGGCTTTAAACGAAGAAATAGAACGGACTGTGGTTTTTGATATTTCAAAGATTGTAGAGGACAAAATAGAGGAATTACAAATAAAAACCACTAGTGCTAATCCTAACTCACATTATACAGTAATAACTCTTTACGAGGTGGATGAAAAGATGCCAATAAGAAGAGGTTTAGGTAAGGTAAAGAGGCATTTAGCAAGTATCTATAGGGATTTTTTTAGAAAAGGAATACTTGATTTATACATTAACGGAGAAAAATTAACCTATACATCACCAAAAATTTTAAACGTACCATATTATGAAACACCAGATGGTGAAAACATCTATTGGAAACAAGAAGTTGATTTTGATTTTGGTGATGACCGCAATGGGGGGAAACTAAGGGCAAGAGGTTTTATAGCCATTATGGAAACAATGTCTGTTAGTGATAGTGGATTTGCATTATTTAGACGAGGAAGAGTAATTGAAGGGAGTGCAGATAATGATGAAGGGTTTAGACCTCCTGCCTTATCTGGTTCTTTAGGCAGTCATAGATATAAAAGACTCTTCGGGGAACTACACTTGGAAGGGTTTAAAGTGAGCCACACAAAAGATGGTTTTCAATGGGACGATAACATGGAGGCTTTTTTAGAGATTTTAAAAGAAGAATTAGAAGAAGTTGATTCTATTCCTATTTTAAAACAGGCTGATAGATACAGGGTCAGAGAAAGTGCAAAAAACTATCAAAAAGTCTCAAAAAAGGTAGTCGACAACACTGCTGACAAAATTCAAAATAACATATACCAAGATGTTCAAAATGTTATTTCCAGACCAATTTCAGATGTAGTTGAAGAACCAACATTAGAAGGAGTTTCTAAATCCTATTACAAAAAATTTCCATTAAATATTTCGAATATCGATTATATGGTTCATATCGAATTATCATATGATGAAACAATTGATGAGCTAATCCAAGTCGGAGACCACTTAATACCTGAAAGTAAACCAAATTTCAAGAATATAGGTGTAAGATTATCACTTATCCATCCATTTATGGTAGAATTTGCAGGAGACGACCATAAAGTTATAGAACCTCTTTTAAGAATGGTAGTAGCATTAGGCTTGTCTGAAATAATCGTTAAGAAATCTGGTGCCCCAATAACAGAATTAAGGAATAACATGAATGAACTTTTGCTTGGTTCCTTATCAAAACTATAATGTATGTCAAAAATTGAAAATATTAATATAATGCCAAATATTCCAAATAACAGCAATTGGACACCTCAATATGGAGAGGAAACTGAAAAACTTTTAAACAAGGTTTTTAACAATGACGTGGAATCAAAAGAGAAAGTTAGGAAAGAAGCATATGAAATAATGAAATTATGTGGAAATCCTGACCTACCAACAAATGATGACACAGGATTAGTCTTTGGATATGTGCAAAGTGGGAAAACCTTGTCCTTTACTGCATTAACAGCTTTGGCAAGAGACAACAATTATCAAATAGTAATTATTTTGGCTGGCATTTCAACAAATTTAGTTGACCAATCTTATAATAGAATACAAAATGATTTAGGAATAAATCAAGGGTTTCGTAGAAAATGGGTAATGCTTAATAATCCCAAAGACCCCAGTCGAAATCCACAAGACAAAAATACAATTGACAGAGAACTCCAAAATTGGAGAAAACCGAATACTCCTGATGATTTCAAGAAAACCTTGCTAATTACAGTAATGAAAAACACTAGCCATCTTAGAAATTTACTCGCTGTACTTAGACGTATTGATTTAACACACGTTCCAACTCTAATAATTGATGATGAGGGTGACCAAGCTAGCATGAATACTAAGGCGAGTACTAATGCTAAAAGAGCAAAAGAAACTGGAGTTCATACAGAACAAGAAATGAGCACAATATATAGTAGAATAAGAGATTTAAAAAACATTTTACCTCACCATACTTTTATTCAATATACCGCTACGCCTCAAGCCCCCTTATTCATAAATATTTTAGACAATCTTTCCCCTAATTTTATTCAATTACTAACTCCAGGAGAAAAATATACGGGAGGAAGAGAGTTTTGTTTAGAAAACCACTTTATATTAAGAGAGATTCCCTACTCCGAAATTTACGGAGAAGACAATATTTTTGATGAAGTTCCTGAAAGTTTAAAGGAAGCGATGCGAATATTCTTTCTAAGTGTTGCTTCGGGTTATTTGATGGGCGATAAAAAAGGAAATCCAAAAAATCGCTCGATGATGGTTCACCCATCTCGCTTAGTTGAAGACCATAACATTTACTATGATTGGGTTATGCATATTAAAACTCATTGGGGTGAGGTTTTATCGGAGCGATCGGATACCGATGAAACAAAACAACAATATATTTCGGAGTTCAAGGAAGCTTATAAAGACTTAAAAGCAAATGCTCCAGAAATACAATCTTTTGATGAACTTTTGAAAACATTAGGACATAATATTAATAACACAGCAGTCGAACAACTCAATTCCAAAGCAGGTAGCTCAGTTGACTGGGGTAGTAACTACTCTTTTATTCTTGTTGGGGGGCAAGCAATGGATAGAGGTTTTACTGTAGAGGGGTTAACCATTACATATATGCCACGAAATAAAGGAGTGGGAAATGCTGACACCTTACAACAGAGAGCGAGATTTTTTGGTTATAAAAGAGACTATCTTGGGCATTGTCGCGTCTATCTTGATGCTGAAAACATTCATATGTTTAGTGAATATGTAAACCACGAAGAAGACATTCGTAAAAAACTATTAGAACACAAACTTTCTGGGCAACACTTAGATGAGTTAGAAAGAAGATTTGTCTTAGATGAGATGTTTAAATTAACTCGTAAAAATGTTTTGTCAGAAGACTTAACAAGAACTACCTTTGGTAACAAATGGGTTAGAATTAGAGCCCCTCACGACAGTGAAATTATTATTAAAAACAATAGAGAGGTTGTTGATAATTTTACTGAAAAACACAGGAATTTATTTAGTGAAGATTTCGGACACAATGCTCGAACAGAGGAACAAAAGAATCTTATGGCAAAACTTCCATTAAAAGAATTATTTACAGAGTTATTGCAACTCTTAAAATTTACAAGACAAACAGATTCAACCACATACACAAACCTTAAGTCTGTAATTGATTTATATACAGATGAATTTCCACCAGAAGATAGTTTTGTGTATTTAATGGCAAAAGGAAACTCAAGAATAAGAAAGTTAACTAAAAAAGATGAAATTCAGCAGTTATTCCAAGGTAAGAACCCGAGAACAGGAGAAGTGATTTACCCCGGAGATGAAAAAATAAAATCAGATGACTTTGTTACTGTTCAAATTCACAATTTGGATTTTAGAGATACTGACCATAAAAACATCATAACAATTGCAGTATGGATACCTGCACGTCTTTCACAATCATTAATTTCGAAGGAGAATGCTTGATTTAAAGAAAACATACGACAAACTTCCCTTACCTAAGTCGACTAATGTTAATAGCTTCTCAGCAATAACTATTAAAGGATTTGATAATCATAGAATTGCCAAAGATTCTAATGACAATCCAAGTCTTTTGATTTTAATTTCAGAAGATAAACAAGATTTCTTTGTAGCTAATCAAAATTTATTTAACATTCAGGTTACCCACAATGTGAAATGTGAAATTGAAGCAGACAACAAAATAATTTATAATAACTTTTCGGTAGTATCATACATTGGTCAAAGCGATAGTGTTAAAGATATTTTTCTAAAAACTTGTCAAGTATTAATCGGTTCTTTAGGACAAAATCCAACGAATAAAAAAATCAAAAAAATAGTTGATAAATTTATTGAACTTTTTAAATCATTTAAAGAACCACCAAAAAACTCTATTCAAGGTTTATGGTGTGAATTATTTGTAATAAATCAATCTCATAATCCTGAAAAATTAATTATTGGATGGCACAGTATTCCCGAAGAGAAATTTGATTTTAGTTTTGACAAACTGCAAATAGAAGTTAAAAGTTCAATGGGAGAATCTAGAATACATCATTTTAGTTCAGGTCAATTAAATCCAATTAAGAATACCGATATAATCATTACTTCTGTACTTGTAAATTCAAGCCCATCAGGAATAGGGATAATTGACTTAATTCGAAAAATTGAAAGGAAATTAGATGATTTTCCTAAGCAAAAAGAAAAATTGCACTTATTAGTTTATTCAACCATAGGTATAGATGTAGAAAGAGTCAATGACATCAAATTTAACTATGATTTTTCAAAACAATCATTACGTTTCTATAAATCAGAAGAAATTCCACAAATTGAATTTAACAATATTCCTAAAGGGGTTTCAAATGTTAAATTTACAAGTAACCTATTGAATTCAAAAAATCTTGAAACAGATATAGACAGTATATTAGAAAAATATTTAGTCAACTAAAAAAATAAAAGTATGCAAGAAAACAAATCTCAAATAGTCATTTATCAAACCGAAAACGGAGAAACAAAATTAGATGTTCGTTTTCAAGACGAAACCGTTTGGTTAACTCAAAAAATGATGGCAGAATTGTTTCAAACGACTTCTCAAAATATAACAATTCATCTAAAAAACATATTTGAAGAAGGAGAACTTGACGAGAAATCAACTTGTAAGGATTTCTTACAAGTTCAAAAAGAAGGTAACCGAGAAGTCAAAAGGAATCAGAAATTTTACAATCTTGATGCAATTATTTCAGTAGGATATAGAATTAAATCACACGTTGCTACAAAGTTTAGACAATGGGCAACGTATCAACTAAAAGAATACATTGTAAAAGGCTTTGTTTTGGACGATGAACGGTTAAAAAATCCTGATTTACCATTTGATTATTTTGAGGAACTAGAAAGACGAATACAAGATATTCGTACTTCAGAAAAACGCTTTTATCGCAAAATTACCGATATATATGCAACAAGCGTGGATTATGATCCCACGCTGGATATTAGTATAGAATTTTTCAAGACAGTTCAAAATAAATTGCACTGGGCAATTACTGGTCAAACAGCAGCCGAAATCATCAATAGCAGAGCAGATAGCACAAAACAGAATATGGGATTAACGAACTGGCGTGGTGATAATATTAGAAAGTCAGATGTTTCTATTGCTAAAAATTATTTAAACGAAAATGAATTATCTGCATTAAATAATTTGGTTGAGCAATATTTAATTTTTGCACAAGGTCAAGCAAAACGAAGAATCCCAATGTATATGAAAGATTGGATTGTTAAATTAAATGGATTTCTTCAGTTGAATGACCGAGAAATCTTAACAAATGCAGGCAGTATTTCTCACGAATTAGGTAAGGCAAATGCAGAATTAGAATATGACAAGTTTAAACAGCAACAACAAAAAATGATAGGAGAAAGTGATTTCGATAAGATAATTAAGAAGATTGATAATAAATCTAAATAGCCAACGCACAGCAAGCACATTTGCAATTCGCACAAGCCAACCGCACAGGGCAAAAATTGCAAAAGAGTTTGCTTTATCCCACGCAAAAAAACGTTTAATCCTCCATCAAAAAAATAAAAAGGGATATGACAAAGATGAAAACTTAACTGCAAAGAATCGGCGAGCAGTTAACATATAGGACTTAAACGAAATGCAGCGCAGCGAAATTTCGGCTTTAGTCTTTGTTGACAGAAGCGTAGCGGGTCTTTTATTCTAGCTATGGGGTTTCAATTCGGGAGCTCAGTTTTTGAGAAGAAATTTGAGCCTTATTTTTTGATTTTCCGAGCTGTTTGATCTTCTGGATATTCCGGTTCAATTTGTGCCACTCATTTCGGTTCAATTTGTGCCACTTTTTACGGTTTGATTTGTGCCACTTTAAAAAGATCAAATTATCTTGCTGAATAAACCAGAGCATGCTGACCTCCCAGTTGGGTGCTAATAATTCAAGGTATTTTACTTTTCAACTTTCCCCAACCGGACATTCAGGCAGATACGGACCCTCCTGTACAAAAGAATGGGAAAATCAATAAGAGTCCGGATCATATTGACCCCCCTGAAGACAGAAATCAACTCGACTTATTTTATTGATACCATTTACCTGGCGAATGCGTATACATTCCTGTCTCAGATAAGGTAGAAAGTGGACTTGCCTTAGTATAAATTACAACTTAGGCACTTTCACAAAACGCTTAAATATTTGATTTATAGATAAATAAGTTGCATCTTTACTGAAACAAAACCCCGAAAACGAGCATAATGTCTCAAAATCGGGGTTTTCTATAAAAAGCACTACGAAGATACAACGATTTTCCGGAATCCAAAGAGAATTCCAATTTTCTCCCGTAGAAGACCTTGAACTTTTCAAAAAACGCTTTTACCAAAGTGATTTGGGCAAGCTTTATACTGCCATCCCTTGGAAGGATTTAATAAGGGATTTTGAAATATGTGAGAAGAACCTAGGCAGATCTTTTAACTTTCCTCCACAAGGAAGATTAGCATTGATGTTTTTAAAAAACTATTGGATATTTCGGTTTGATTTGTGCCACTTTTTACGGTTTGATTTGTGCCACTTTGAAAAGATCAAACTATCTTGTTAGATAAACCAGAGCATGCGGACCCCTCAGTTAGGTGCTAATAATTCAAGGTATTTTACTTTTCAACTTTTCCCAGCCGGACATTCCGGCAGATATAGACCCACTGTTCAAAAGAATGGAAAAACCGATAAGATTCCGAAGCATATTGATCCCCCTGAAGACAGAAATCAATTCATTTTATTGATACAATTTACCGGGGGGTGGATAAACCGTAGCATACTGACCCCATCTTGTAAAAAAGAAAAAAATATGGATATAACGGTTCAATTTGTGCCACCCATTTCGGTTCAAACCGTGCCACTTTTTACGGTTCGATTTGTGCCACTTTGAAAAGATCAAATTATCTTGTTAGATAAACCAGAGCATGCGGACCCCTCAGTTAGGTGCTAATAATTCAAGGTATTTTACTTTTCAACTTTTCCCAACCGGACATTCCGGCAGATACTAACCCCCTGTTCAAAAGAATGGAAAAACCGATAAGATTCCGTAGTATATTGATCCCCCTGAAGACAGAAATCAATTCATTTTATTGATACCATTTACCTGGCGAATGCGTATACATTCCTGTCTCAGATAAGGTGGAAAGTGGACTTGCCTTAGTATAAATTACAACTTATCAGATTGATACGATTATTTTAAGCTACGCAGAAGATTTTTATAAAACTCAGTATTCCAGTTTTTAAGTCCTGAAAATTTATATACAATTAATTTATTTTTATCAATAAAATACGATGTAGGTATTGATGAATGATTGATAAAGCCCGGATGTTCATCGTCTTGATAGCTATAGAATGATAAAGACAAGTTTCTGGTGGTTATAAATTTCATTAAATTTTCTTCTTTTTCCCGCGAAGCAAAAGCAAATTTAATTCCAATAAAATTTTCTTTATTACTATTGATCAACACTTCTAATTCAGGCAATTCAATAATACAAGGGGCACACCATGTTGCCCAGTAATTAATAAACACATAATTGTTAGTATCTTTCGTAACAGAATAGACAGCTCCGGTTTGTAAGTCTTTGAATTGCAAACTATCTAAAGCTTCTTTAGCAATGGAAAAAGCTGTGATATCAACAGTGTTGTCATCGGTTTTTAAAAGGGATTCTTTTATTGATTTTTCTCCTTCACTTTTGACAACAAAAAAAACAATAACCAATCCGCCTATAACTAAAACAAGACTAGATGCAAAGCCAAGAAAAAAATATCTCCATTTCATTTCAAGTTAACTTATCATTAGGTAACATCACGGAATGCGTATTCCATGCTAAAAAAATTGGCCGGCAAAAATGATTCATTTAACCAAATTGCACAATAAAGTAGCCGATAATAAATAGCAAGCCAAATGCAGCCATTACTACTAAGATAGTTAATAGAATTGCAAGCATTTTTTGGTTGTAGTTTTTAATTCGTTCAGGATTCATTTTGTTTTTGTTTTAAGATTTCACTACATGACAAAAATTTTAATAGTTGATTTTCATTAAAAAATTATTTAATGTTTTTTTTATAAACGATTGATATTCAATGTATCAAAGAAAAAATATAAGCAAATTCCTCTTTACAAAAGAGTACTAATAGTGAGATAAAGGTAAACAATTATCTGAGATGTTGAAAGATAATCATTAAAAAACGATTTAAAAATCGGGAGAGTATCCCAAATATCCGTTTATCCTGTTTAATTCACAAACCTACAATTTACTTTCAAATCACACCATTTTCCCCTTTTGAATTTTGGATTTAGGCCCGAATCTAGCGGAAATCAAGGTTAAACAGTTATTTCTCGAAATTTTAGACA
>JALNZU010000076.1 GCA_023229245.1 Bacteroidales bacterium
GGATAGTATTTTCTATCTAATGGTGCGGGATATTGGCACGATTCGACAAAATACTCTGAGTTGGGTGTAAAGAAACATCCACCGTGATTGCTTCTATAGATAGGATTATTAACTATCTGTTTCAGTTCCCAGTCTTTCAATGAGACTACGAATACACGTGGATTTGCTTTGTCGTTCACTACGGCCCATTTTCCATCATAGTTTCCATCTGTTTCAGAGAAACCGGGATGGTGTGTATCGCCCCAATAGATTTTCTGTCCGTCAATAAATCCGGTTTTCATCATTTCCATTGATTCTTTACTGAATCCGTATCCGTTAATAGGTTGCTTTGTAGCTGTGGGTACATATTTCAGCAGTCGCATGGAGGGTACGGAATACAAGATCATATTTCCGGCTTGTCCGCCAGAGTTCAGGGCTATATACTCGTCTCGCAGATTATCTGGTGTATAGGTTTTAGCAGCTGCTAATACGTCGTCTGCATTAAGTCCTCTTCGTTTTACCACATCGGCAAACTTTTCTTTTCCATAAGGGGCGCCGGTCTTAGCTTTTTCAGCAGCGCCTTCCTTTTTGCCGCAGCCCGGTACGATGAGCATGAGGATCATCGCTGTTATGAGCAGGGCAGCAATATTTTGAATACTATTTCTTTTCATATGACATTTCCTTTGCTTATTAAACATTTGTGATCCTACTTATTAAGTTGTTCAGAGAGCAGTGTCTTAGCTCGTAATCCTACGTCAGCAGCTTTTACCTGGTATTGCCAGTATTGTTCAGCCCATAGGAAGGCGTCACGCCATTTACCTTCAGAGGCATACTGCTCAAAGTTTGCTCTTGCTCTCTTGGCTTGTTCAAGCTGGTCTAACGCATCTACTACAAGAGCTTCCACATACGGATAATTCTCGTATTTATTCTCTTTGAGGAATACCACAACGCCATCAATAACAGCTTGTGTTTCGTCTATCACTTTTATTTTTTCCTCATAGTTCTTCTTATATCCTTCTAGCTCTTCGGGAGTCAGTTCGATTTCCTGCAAATCTTCGGCTGCAGGCTTGTATCCTTTAGGTCTGACCATTAATATCCCTTCCATCTCAAGGTGTAGTGCGGAGCAGAATTCGGTACAATAGTAGGGGAATGCCCCTGGGCGATCGGCAACAAAGGTGAGTGAAGCTGTCTTGCCTGGCTCGAAGCTGCCATGAATACCATAAGTAGATACGGTAAATCCGTGTGTCTCGTCTTCAGCACGCTCCAAGTTGGTAAGGTGGAAAGTAACTATATCACCTTCTTCAACTTCAACTATTTCGGGAGTTATATGTGAGCGTATAAGCGTTCCAAAGATATGGACACGGTTTCCTTCACGTTCGATCTTTTCCTGACCAGCTACCGTTCTGAATCGGGAGATTTCACCTGTACGGGTGTTGGTCCCTAATGGATAACGGATAATAGGCTTGATGGTAGTGCGTAACACACTAACCGAACCATATAAGTTTGCCTGAGGTATCGTCATGGTGTAAATATCACGCATCTCATCCGATGAGATATCTATCAAATGCTGATAGCTCGGACGGGTAGGACCTATATTGATTTGATTGTCATACAAGCCTTCTTTGTTGGTAACAGTCAAATAGTTTGAGTGTGGCTCGGATGAGTTACCCTGTGGAGTCATCAGATGACCTGGACGAAAACTGAGGGCTAATTCATTCTCTGTCTTGAGGTCAATATAGTTCCACCGAATGATCTTTTTATCTTCAAAAGCGGAGGCATACACCACATTTTTGCGGTAGTCGAAAGCGATATCCATTACTTTACGGCCTAACTGCAGACTTCCGTGCAGCAGTTCATCGGTGTTCAGCAGAGGAAGACCTAAAACGGTATTTGATTCAAACTGCTGATTATCCATTGCTGCTTTAGTTTTTACAAAATCAAACACTTGTGCCTGATCGGCAGCAGTAATGAAATAGTTGCCTGATGGATCAGTTTTTACACTTCTGGCTTGAGCATTCAACGGGATTAGTGCAAATGCACCGGCATCAATTAAATCTTGTGCAGATATCAAATCCATACCGTTTACTTTGCTAGCTTTCAGTTGGCTGGCTTTGATGAAATCGAACACATATATATAATGTGCATTTTGATAGTTGGCTAATCCGATTACCAGTCCGTGTGAAGCACTTCTTCCGGCATCGAAATAGTCGAGTGTGAGTGGAGGTAGCTCAACTGTAAAGGATTCTTCTTTGATCATACGTCCGATATGGTGTCCGGTACCTGCTTCATCTTCGGTATCTTCAAATTTCCACATGGTGATACCCGACTTGAATTTAGAATCAAAATCGGTTGTTGGATCTGCTGTAGCTTCGCCCCATGGGGTAGGATACTGGCTTGTATGGATTACATATTCTGTGTTCTGGGTTACTGCTACTCCAGGGAAAGTGCTGATAAAGAAAGGGTGCATCAACACTTGTTTGGTCTCAAAATCATCTAATCCAAGTAATGCGATACGCGAGTTTCCGCCATCGGTATAAAACAAATACATTCCATTGTATTTACCGTTCGTTTCGCTTAAAGCCGGGAAACGCATATCGCCATACCAAGGCAATAGGTTGTCGTTAGTACCTTTTTTAAGCATCAGTGTACTTTCGTCATCAAATCCATAGCCTTGCCATGGCTCGGGTGAAAATACACCTACGTATTTGTAGATACGCATGGAAGGTAAGCCATAAACGACCATAGTACCAGAGTTACCGGTGCCGACAAAAGCAAAATACTCGTCGCGACCACCTCTTGGCATGAAAGTCTTAACGGCTGAGAGCACATCATCATCTGTCAAGCTCCTGTTCTTCTTTACATCAGCAAGAGTTTGCTGTGCGGTAGCTTCAGATAACACTGTACAAACCATCAGCAAAATAATAAAAAATGCTGACAGTTGTTTCAAGGTGTGTTTCATATTCATAGAGTTTGGTTTATTGATTTAACATTTCGGTTAATAAGTTCAGTTTCATGAAAAATATTAGTGCTGATATCACACTAACA